>NZ_CP013002.1:2234090-2560113 GCF_001414055.1 Caulobacter henricii
TGGGCTGGGACGACGCCGAAGGGTTGCGCGCGGCGCTGTGGACCGATCCGGCCGCGCTTTCGATCCTCGTGGCCATCGAGGCTTCAGTCTCCGACCTGCGTGACGTCGTCACAGGTCAGCGCAAGGGCTTCACGGCCTGGTCCCGCAAGAGCCAGTTCGCGGCCCTGAAACCCGTAAAGGGCGGGGGTGCCGTCCTTGGCCTCGCAGTGTCGCCTGAGGCCGACCCACGCCTCCTGGAGCCGCGCAACGAGGGCTGGTCCGAGCGGCTTAAGGCCAAACTCCCCCTCACCTCGCCCACGGATGTCGATGACGGAGTGCTGGCGCATCTCAAGGCCGCCTGGGAGCGATCCTGAGGGAACGTATGGCGCGCTTTCCCGTTGGTTTCCCAAATGGAGGAAGCCATGTCCGATCAAGCCGATCTCGTTGCCCGGTTCTGGAAAACCCTGAAGGCCGACCGCACCGTCATGCTGGGCCTTTCCGAGGTCGAGGGTGGACATGCCCAGCCGATGACCGCTCTTTTCGAAGGCGATCATAGCGGCCCGCTCTGGATCTTTACGTCATCCGAGACCAGCCTGGTGTCGGCACTAGGCAGCGAAACCCTCGACGGTATCCTGAACTTCGTCTCGAAGGGACACGAGCTCTTTGCCACAGTCCAGGGGCGTTTGTGCCTCGACACTGACCGCGCCACAGTCGACCGGCTCTGGAACCCCGCCATCGCCGCCTGGTATGCCGGCCGGGAAGATCCCAAGCTGCGCCTGCTTCGCTTCGAGCCCGGTGCCGCCCAGATCTGGCTGAACGAACACAGCCTGATGGCCGGCGTGAAAATGCTGCTCGGGGCCGACCCCAAGGCTGATTACAAGGACAAGGTCGCCGAAGTCCGGCTTTGACCGTGCGGCTCAGCGTTCTACCCTGAACGGCGAATACTCCTCGCTGAGCATCCGCATGTCATGCTCCACCGCCTCGCGCTCGCGCTCGAGATAGCGGGCCACAGGCTCGCGCAGCATCGGGTCGGCGATCCAGTGGGCCGAATAGACCGGGCTGGGCAGATAGCCGCGGGCAATCTTGTGCTGGCCCTGGGCCCCGGCCTCGACGCGTGGCAGGCCAAGGCGGATCGCCTGTTCGATGGCCTGGTAATAGCAGAGCTCGAAATGCAGGAACGGCACGTCCTCGGCGCAGCCCCAGTGGCGACCATAGAGGCAGTCGCGGCCCAGAAGGTTCAGGGCCCCCGCGATCCACGGGCCGCCGGGCCGGCGCGCCATCACCAGCAACACCTTGTCGGCCATCCGCTGGCCCAGCAGCGAATAGAAAGCGCGGTTGAGGTAGGGCCGGCCCCACTTGCGGCTGCCGGTGTCCATGTAGAAGCCGAAAAAGGCATCCCAGTGGGCTTCGGTCAGGTCGCTGCCGGTCAGGGCCACGATCTCCAGCCCCTCCTGGGCGTCGCGGCGTTCGCGGCGGATGGTCTTGCGGCGGTTGGACGACAGGGCCATCAGGAAGTCGTCAAAGGTCGCGTAGTCGGCGTTTTCCCAGTGATACTGCTGGTCCTGCCGCTGCAGCAGGCCGCGCTGACCCATCCAGTCCCACTCATCGGCCCTGGGGAAGGTCACGTGCAGGGATGAGGCCCCCATGCGCTCGCACAGGGTCAGGGCCCCGCCCAGCAGGGCCGAACGTCCGTCGTCGACATCCACATCCGGCCGCACGATCAGCCGTGAGCCGGTGACCGGCGAGAACGGCGAAGAGCACTGGAGCTTGGGATAGTAGCGCCCCCCGGCCCGCTCATAGGCGTCGGCCCAGGCATGGTCGAAGACATATTCGCCCTGGCTGTGGGACTTCAGATAGAGCGGCATGACGCCGGCGACCTGTCCGTCTTCGTCCTCGACCGACAGGTGCTGCGGTGCCCAGCCGGTGCGGGACGCGACACACCCGCTCTCCTCCAGAATCGACAGGAAATCAAAGCTGACGAAGGGATCGCCGGTCGGGGCGGCGCAGGCGTCCCAGGCCTCACGCCCGATCTCGGCAATCTCGCGATGAACGCGAACCGCCGGCTTGACTGCCGTCACGCGTGATAGCCCTCGAAGATCAGGTTGTCGCAATGATCGCGGACGGCGTCCCACTGCTCGGGCGAGCGGACGGTCCAGGCGACGACGGGCATGCCCCGGGCCCGATAGATATCGGCCCGCGCGCTGGGCAGCATGTCGAGCCCCAGGGCCAGGAAGTCAGGACGGGCGATCTCGACATGTTCGAGAGCCGCAAAGGCCTTGCGCTGCTCGGGGGCCAGCTTGGCCGGCTTGCCGTCGGCATAGCTGTAGGAATCCAGCCCCCGCAGGATCTGCGGATGGTGGTCGGCGAACCAGGCATGGGAATAGGGATTGAATCCGATCACCGCGATCGGGCCGTTGTGATCGAGCAGAATCTCACTGACCCGCTTCTCAAGGGGACCGACCTCGCCGAATGGGGTCTTTAGCTCGATGTGAACCATGGCCCGGTGACCGATCAGGGTCAGGGTCTCGGCCAGGGTCGGGATGGTCTCGTCCGAATTCGCCAGCCGGATCGTGGCCAGCTCGGCGGCGGTGTGGTCCTTCACCCGACCGGACTGCGTCGTCATCCGGTCGAGGCTGTAGTCGTGAAAGACCACCGCGTCGCCATCGGACGTCAGTTGCACGTCCAGCTCAATGCCGTAGCCGTGGGCGCAGGCCGCCTGGAAAGCCGCCAGCGAGTTTTCCGGAGCACCGCCCGGCGTCCACAGTCCCCGGTGGGCGATGGCGGGCTCGAACAGTCGCTCCCAGGACTCGCCGAACACTTCGGTAGACGGACGCTCGGGCGTGCGCATCAGACGATCTCCACCACCGCATCGACCTCGACCGCAAAGCCCAGAGGCAGGCGATAGACGCCGACCGCCGAGCGGGCGTGGCGGCCGGCATCGCCGAACACCTCGACCATCAGGTCCGAACAGCCGTTGATGACCTTGGGAATGTCGATGAAGTCCGGGCCGGCCTGAACGAAACCGCCCAGCTTGACCACCCGCACCACCCGGTCCAGGTCGCCATCGCAGGCGGCCTTCATCTGGGCCAGCAGATTGATCCCGCACAGTCGCGCGGCACCCTGGGCAGTCTCAAGGTCGACATCGACCCCGACCGTCCCCTTGATGCCACCCGAGGCGTCGAGCGAGATCTGGCCGGAAATGTGGATCAGGGACCCTGACCGCACGAACGGCACATAGTTGGCGACCGGGGCCACAGGCTGCGGCAGGACAAGGCCAAGCTCGTTCAGACGGTCTTCGATCTTCGACATCGGGCACTCCATTCACGCGCCGCAATGCTTAACGCCACCCGGGTCAGGTACAAGAAAAAAGGCCCGAACCGTCACCGGTTCGGGCCTTCATTTCAGGTGTGCAGAGCCGCGCCGGGCGCAGCCCCGCAGGTCGCCTTAGCGGGCGGCCTGGAACTTTTCGACGGCGGCGCTGACGCGCTCGTTCAGGGGCTTCATCGAGTCCTTGATCGAGGCCGAGACGATCTCCGAAGCCTTGGTCATCTGGGCGATATAGGCTTCCAGAGCCGACTTGGCGAAGGTCGTCTGCAGTTCCATGGCTTCCTGGACGCTCTTGGCGCCAGCCAGCGACTTGGCAGCGGCGACCTGGTCTTCAGCGGCCTTCTTGGAATAGGCGAAGGTCTCGGCGCCCAGGGCTTCGGCACCCTTGGTGGCGGCGGTCACCGAAGCGACGACGGCTTCGAGGTTCTTCTTGGAAAGGGTGTTGGCTTCGGACAGAGCGGCCAGGGACTTTTCGACGCCGTCCTTGAACGCTTGGTTCGAGGCGGTGCTGAACTGCTCGACGGTCTTCTTCATCGTTTCGGCGGCGGCCATGGGGAGTCTCCTGGCAATGTGGCGGGGCATGGCGAAGCTGTGCGAGCAGCCCCATGCGCTTGGGACAACGACGATTTGCCATGCTGCAGTGCAGCAGTCAAGAAAATTGTGCAGCGCACCATGACCTAGGGTCAGTCTGCAACCCGGCCGCAACGCGCACAATTTTTCCGCACTCGCGACAACATCGCTCACCGGTTGTTTACTTTGGCTAAAGGCGGGTCAGTTCATGCTAGGCTCACGCGTGTGGCGGTGCGGAACCGCTTTGTTCAAGTGACGGACGTCATTCATGTTCGCCAAGATTCGGTCCGCCCGAGCCCTCCTCGCCACCGTAGGCCTCGTGCTGTCCTGCATTCTTGGTGCCCTCGTCCCGACCACGAGCGCCTCGGCCCAGATCCCTTATCTGCAGCTGAACGCCACCGAACCGAAATATGCGTCCATCGTCATCGACGCCAATTCCGGCGAAGTTCTCTATGACAAGCGCGCCGACAGCCCGCGCTATCCCGCCTCCGTGACCAAGGTCATGACCCTCTACCTGGCTTTCGAAGCGCTGAGCGAGGGCCGGATGAAGGCCACCGACCGGGTGGTGATTACGCCCCGGGCCGCTGCCCAGGCTCCGACCAAGCTCGGCCTACCCGCCGGCGACAGCATCAGTGTCGACGAGGCCATCCGGGCCATGACCGTCAAGTCTGCCAATGACGTGGCCGTGGCCATGGCCGAGAAGCTGGCCGGAAGCGAGGCGCGATTCGCCGCCCTGATGACCCTGCGCGGCCAGGAACTGGGCATGCGCAATACCCGCTTCGTCAATGCCTCGGGCCTGCCCGACAGCCGCCAGATCAGCACGGCCCGCGATCTGGCCATCCTGTCGCGCGCCACCATGCGCGACTTCCCGCAGTACTACAGCTATTTCAGCGTCAAATCCTTTGCCTTCCGGGGCAATACGATCCGCGGCCACAACCGCCTGCTCGACAGCATGAACGGCTTTGACGGCCTGAAGACCGGCTACACCAATGCCTCGGGCTACAATCTCGCCGGCTCGGCCGTGCGCGACGGCCGTCGCCTGATCGCCGTGGTTCTGGGCGGATCCTCGACCGCCTGGCGCGACAACAACATGGAAGACCTGCTGCTGACCGGTTTCGAGGTCCTCAAGCGCCGGGCCCATGGCGACCGCACAACCATTGCCGCCAACCTCTATGAAAGCGAACCGACCGGCCCGATCATGCGCCCCTCGATCGAACAGGGCGACGGCGAGCAGTCGAGCCTGCAGATCATGCTGACCGACACCCCCCGAGCCCAGCCGGTCAAGGCTGCGCCGACCCTGAAGGCTGCCAAGGCCGTCAAGACGTCCAAGGGCAACTGGGCGATCCAGGTCGGGGCCTTCAAGTCCAAGAGCCTGGCCAAGCAGCAGCTGACCCTGGTGCGCGGCCGCTTCGCCCGGTTCGTGGCCGATGCCGAGGGCGCGGTCGAAGGGGCCGCCGGCGGGGCCTTCCGGGCCCAGTTCCAGGGCCTGACTGCCGAGGCCGCCCGCGCCACCTGCGCGGCCATTACAGCCAAGCGCCAGCCCTGCATGGTCCTGTCGCCCCGCTAGGCCGGCGGTTACCGCCGATCTAAGACGCCAGCAGGTGCGACTTGCGTGCACTGACAGCCAAGTTCCGCGGTGGTTCGGTCCGCCACTCTAATTCTGAGGGCCTGGAACTCCGGCTCCGATCCCCAACACAAAGCCATGAAAGGCCGCGTTGAAGGCCTCCGGATCTTCCAGGAAGGCCGAATGTCCGCCTTGGAACATCTGCACTTCGGCACCCGGAATTCGGCGGACGGCCTGCTTGGCAAAGCGCCAGGCCACAATCTGGTCGTGTCTGGCCCAGGCGAAAAGAACGGGGACTGCAAGACCTGTTGAGGCCTTGCGGAGGTCCGCCTCGGGCTGGCGGAAACTGTCCCAGGCCTGTTTCAACAGCGATGCCATCTCAGGCCCGGCTGCGATGATCCGGGCACGTTGTAGGGCGGCCCGCTTTCCGGACAGAACCAGCCGATAATAGGCTGCAAATGACCGGGCAAACCAACCGGCACCCCGCTCCCCTGCCGCGAAGAATCCCACCATCCCGGCAATCACAGCCCTGGTGAGAGCACTGGGCGGCGCAAGCCCGCCGGGATTGCAGAGGACGAGTCCCCTCACCTTGCCGGGATGGCGTAGGGCAAAGGACAGCGCCGCCGCGCCACCAATGGAATTGCCCAGCAGGATTGGACGCTCGTCGCCACAGAGAGCCGGGATCAGATCGTCAAGCAGCGCGGCATAACGTTCGGCACTGGCCGTTCGGCCTGTCGTCTCTGCAGGGCTCGATCCATGCCCGGGCCAATCCACGGCGATGACCTCATAGCCCAGCGGCGCGATCGCGGCGGCAAAGCCTTCATAGTCCCTCCCGCCGTGGCCCGTGGCGTGAAGGCAGATTACAGGAACCCCTTTGCCAGACCGGCTCACCGCAAGAACGGCACCATCTGCCGGTACCAGAGCCGACGGCGGCTGGACGCCGATGAGGCTGCGGAGCGTTTGCGATAGATCGGGATTTTTGATCATGCGACGGAAGTGATATATAAATCACTTAGAGTCAACGCAGTTGGATTCTCTGCCCTGGTTCCCGGGAGGTCATCATGAAGAAACGCGGACAAGGGCGTGAGGCGCTGATCGAGGCGGCCCGGCTCGAGTTTGAGGACCACGGCTTTGAGGGCACCAACAGCAATGTTATCGCCCGACGCGCCGGCTATGCGCCCCAGACCTTCTACCGGCACTTCGAGGGCAAGCGGGCCGTCTTCCTGGCGGTCTACCAGGCCTGGGCGGCGGCCGAGGCGCGCGACCTGTCGGTAGCCGACTCGGCCGAGGCCGTGGCCGACGCCCTGATCCGTCATCACAAGACCCACCGGGTGTTTCGACAGTCTCTGCGGGCCCTGACCGTGAGTGATCCCGAGGTTGGCCAGGCCCGCGCAAGCGCGCGGCAGGCGCAAATGCTGGCCCTCGCCGCCCGCACGGGCCTGACTCACCCTGCCCGCTGTCTCACGGCCATCTTCAACATTGAAAGAGTTTCCGACGCCATCGCTGACGGGGAGTTTCAGGCTTGCGGCGTGAGCGAGGAGAGGGCCCGTGAAGAGCTCATCGCCGTCATCAGCAACCTGTTTGACGCGGGATTACGGTGACGTGCGGTGACAGTGCACCCTATTCCCGCTTCGGTTTGAGATCCGCGCGGCAGGCGGCGTGCGGTGCCAGTCAAGTGCACGGTCAGCCTAGCCCCATCACCGTGGTCGGCCGCATCCGTCGTCCAGAGTTTCGGGCTCAAGGCCGAGGCCGAGCTTGACGACACTCACCCCACGTTCAAGAACGTCGATGCAGAGCACGCTGTCCGCGACCGCAAAGGATGGCCGAACCAAGTCGGGGATAGAATGCCTCTCGTTGCCGGTTCACCCGCGCCGATGTTCACCGCCAAAACGCATAGTCGCCCCGACTTCGCGTTCGGCAGCCTGGGCGGCATGTGTATCCTGCTGGCCTTCCTGCCGTCTGACGCCGAGGTCCGGAACAGGGCTATCAGCTTCCTTCAGGCCAGGCTTGATCTCTTTGACGACAGCGCCCGAACAGCCTTTTGCGTCCTTCGTGAGGAGGCCGAATTCGCCTCGCGCAAACCGCATATTCCAGGTCTGCGCTATTTCCACGATCAGGATGGCCTGATCGCCGACCAGTTCGGCCTCCTGGGTGATAGCGGTGAAACCCTGGGTCAATGGGTGCTGCTGGATCCCTCACTCCGACTCATCCACTCGGCACCGCTGGACCAGGCTGAGAGCGTCTTCGCGATGGCGAAAGCCTTCGACAGTCCGGACGATCACGCCGGTGTGCCCCTGCATGCGCCCGTGCTGATTGTGCCCCGGATCTTTGAGCCGGCATTTTGCAAGGACTTGATCGCGGTCTACGAGCGCGATGGAGGCTGCGCTTCCGGCGTGATGCGTGACATCGGTGGCAAGACCGTTGGGGTCATGGATGACTTCAAGCGGCGTCGGGATGCAACGATCGAGGACGAAGACCTCAAACGTCAAATACAAAGCCGCATCATTGCGAGGCTTCTTCCCGAGATCGCCAAAGCCTTCGTATTTCAGGTCACGCGCATGGAGCGCTACATTGTGGCGCGGTACGACGCTGAGGAAGGTGGCTACTTTCGCCCCCATCGGGACAACACCTCCAAAGCCACCGCCCACCGGCAGTTTGCCTGTTCCATCAATCTGAATGCCGAGGATTTCGAAGGGGGCGACTTGCGGTTCCCTGAGTTTGGACGGCGCACCTATCGCCCACCAACCGGTGGAGCGGTGGTTTTTTCGTGTTCCCTGCTGCATGAAGCCACGCCGGTCACTCGAGGGACGCGCTACGCCTTCTTGCCGTTTCTCTACAACGATGAGGCCGCCCGGATTCGACAAGAAACCGAGCAATTCCTTGCGACAACGACCTAGTTCGGACCGCCTGAGCCGCCACTGACGCGCCCTCGCCCATGTCCTAGCGCTGAAGCAGCCTGTCTCGCGCGGCGTTGAGCTGGGCTGCCAGGCCGGTGGTGCCGCCCTTGTCCGGATGGGCCAGACGGATCAGGCGGGCATGGGCCGAGCGGATCTCCTCGGCGGTCGCCTCCGGACCGACCCCCAGGATCGAGCGGGCCTCGGTCAGGCTGGGCCCGCTGACCGCCGGGGCTGGTGCCTTGCCGGTGGCGGGGCGGCGGCGCGCCTCCGAGGCGGTCCACAGGCCAATGACGCCCAGCACAATGCCGGTGCCCCAGCCGCCGCGAATCGTTGTGTAGGCCGCACCCGCAAAGGCCACCAGGGCCGCGACCCCGGCACCAATCCGCCAGCCGTCACCCTTCAGGAAGGGTTTGCGTCCACCCCAGAACACCAGGGCCAGTACCAGGCCGCCAAGCAGCAGATAGATCATCGCCGTTCCGGTCGCGCCCGGCTGGCCCCCAATGGGCCCCTACTGGGCAGCGAGCAGAGTTTCCCCGGAATAGGCCGAAAGACCAAGCGAATGCATCAAGGCCCGCAGTTCCTGGCGCGCGGCCAGGTGCTGGAGCGACACCGGCACCGGGCGAACCTGGGGCGACAGGTCCGCGATGGTCAGGCCGAAGGGGAACAGTTCGCGATAGATGACGCGGTCGCGCAGGCCAGGCCCCATGCGGAAGCCGACCCGCTTGGCCAGGGCGGCCAGACGGTCTTCTAGGCGCTTGCGATTGCGGGCCTCGGTGGTGGCCAGGCGGTTCCGCAGCACGACCCAGTCGAGCGCCTTGCGCTGTCCGCTCAGGGCCCGCGCCTTGCGGGCCTCCCAGACGGACTCTGAATAGAGGCTGGGCGAGGTCAGTTCCATGGTCACGGGGTCGACATGGCCCAGCATGTCGAAGTCGACAAAGCTGTCATTCATCGGGGTGACGATCAGGTCGGCCCGGCCATGGGCGATGCGGGAAATGGCGGTGTCGCCACCGGGGGTGTCGATCAGGACGAAGTCGGCCTCTTCGAGCGCGCGGGCGAACACGGCTTCAAAGCGCTCGACCTGCTCGCTTTCCGGAGCGGCGGCCAGGGCGACGTCGTCATCGCTGAGGCGCAACTGCAGGGGCTCGGGCAGGTTCAGCTTCTTGTCTTCCAGCCAGGCCCGGCGGTTCTCGAAGAAGCGCATGGAGGTGCACTGACGCAGGTCCAGGTCGATCACCGCCACCCTGGCGCCGCCATAGAGCAGGGCCGTCACGAGGTGCACGGCGATGGTGGACTTGCCCGCCCCGCCCTTTTCGTTACCGACCACGATCACGCGCGTATCAGCCATGTGCTCGCTCCTTCATCCGCCGCGACTCGCACGGCCAATGAAAAGTTAACACGAGGTCCATAGGCCAACCGAGCGGTCATCGCTTTGTTCCACAGGCCCTTTTGTCGCAGGGGGTGTCGCACCTCGCCTCTTGTGCAGCGCAGTAGACGCCGTCGCGGCGCTCGGCCATAAGCCTCGCCTGTTTGTAAAGGAGGCCGTCCATGCCCCCAGCTTCCCCTGCCATTGTTCGCACCGTCGCTGACCTGCGGGCCCAGGTCGCCGCCTGGAAGGCCGCCGGGGATCAGGTTGCCCTGGTTCCGACCATGGGCGCGCTGCATGACGGCCACCTGACCCTGGTCAAGCTAGGCCAGACCCGGGCCAGACGGACGGTGGCCAGCGTCTTCGTCAATCCCCGGCAGTTTGCACCGCACGAAGACTTCGACGCCTATCCGCGCGGCGAGGCCCTGGACGCCGAGAAACTGGCCTCGGTCGGTTGTGACCTGATGTTCGCCCCCACACCCGAAGCCATGTACGGGCAGGGCTTTTCGACCTCGATCCAGGTCGCCGGGGTTTCCGAACCGCTAGAGGGGGCCGCACGTCCGCAGTTCTTCGGCGGCGTTGCCACGGTCGTGGCCAAGCTGCTGATCCAGTGCCAGGCCGACTTCGCCGTGTTCGGCGAGAAAGACTACCAGCAGCTCCAGGTCATCAAGCGGCTGGTGGCTGATCTGGACCTGCCGGTCGAAATCATCGCAGCCCCGACCGCCCGGGCCGAGGACGGTCTGGCCCTGTCCTCACGCAATGCCTATCTCACGGTCGAGGAGCGGCAGATCGCCGCCACCCTGCCCCGCGTGCTGCACGAAGCGGCCCAGGCCGTCGCTCACGGGGGCCGCATCGACGAGGCCGAGGCCGCCGGCAAGGCCGCCCTGAGCGCCATCGGCTTTGGCCAGATTGACTATCTTGAGGTGCGTCAGGCCCTGGATCTCTCAAGGCTGGGCCCGGGTCCGATGGGCCAGGCACAAGGCCGTATCCTGGTGGCCGCCTGGCTGGGCAAGACCCGCCTCATCGACAATATGGCGGTCTAGCCTACCAGGCCCCCAGTTCGCGGAGCTGGCGGGCCAGATCCAGCGGCATCTCGGCGGCTTCGCTTTCGCTCAGATCGGCCGGGGCGTCTTCTGCCGGCAGGTAGCGCCAGCCCTGAAAGGCCCGACGAGGCTGGGGCACGACGCGGATGATCGGCGGATCGACGGTGACCTCGCAGCGCTTGGCCGCGCCCTCGCCTACCGTGTCGATGGCCAGGATCTTCTGGCGGCACAGGACCTGGCCCTTGAACACGCGATAGAGCGAGCCACCGTCCAGCACCTCGTCGATCCGCTTGGGCGTCATGCGGGTGTGCATGATCCAGGGCTCACCGGTCCGGTGCCAGGCGACAAGGTCGTCGATCGAGTCGCAACCGACGACCAGCTTGATGATGTGCAGGGGCATGGGCGACTGTTAGCGCGGTTCAGGCCGCCGGTTCCAGCTTGACCAGCACCACACCTTCACTGACCTGCCCGCCGGCCACAGCCGACAGCTGCGCCACCACTCCGTCGAACGGCGCGGCAAGGGCATGCTCCATCTTCATGGCCTCCAGCGTCAGCAGGGTCTGGCCCTTGACGACGCTCTGACCGGCCTCGACGGCCACCGAGACGATCTTGCCCGGCATGGGCGACAGGATCGCCCCGTCCGAAGCCGCCGCATGGGCCCCACCACCCTGGTAGTCGAACGCGAACTCCTGGACATCGCCGCCCTCGAAAACGCGCAGCGGCCCATCGCCATGCGCCCCCGGCAGGACGTCGACATCGTCCAGCGCCCGGCCGTCCTCGACCGTGATGTCCCAGGACCAGTCGTCACCCCGCCCGCCGGCCAGGGCCACGCGCAACGGGACCTTGCGGCCGTCGATGCTCATCGGCAGGTCCATGGCCGCGCGCGGCGCATTCATCCGGAAGCCCAGCAGGCGCGACGGTGCACTGGCAAAGGGGTCTGCCTTGGGCTGGTCGGACTCCATGAAGGCTTCAAGCCTCTGGCCGATGGCCGCCAGGGTCGGGGCGTCCGTAAAGGTCCGCTCGACCAGCTCGTCCAGATGCGCCTCGATGAAGCCGGTATCGATTCGGCCTTGGACGAAATCGGGATGGCTGGCGCACTTGGCCAGAAAGGCGGCATTGGTCTTGACCGGCCAGACCTCGACCAGAGCGCAGGCCTCGGCGAGACGCTGGGCGGCATCCTCGCGATCGGCGCCGTGGGCGATCAGCTTGGCGATCATCGGGTCGTAGAACGGCGTGACCTCGCCGCTCTCCTCCACCGCGCTGTCGACGCGGACATCGCCCTCGGGCAGGCGGAAGTGCTTCAGCCTGCCGGTGCTGGGCAGGAAGCCGGTGACCGGGTTCTCGGCATAGAGACGGGCCTCCATGGCCCAGCCGTCCAGTTCGATCTCGTCCTGCTCCAGCGGCAGGGGCTCGCCCGAGGCGACGCGCAGCTGCCACTCGACCAGATCCTGGCCGGTGACCATCTCGGTGACCGGATGCTCGACCTGCAGGCGGGTGTTCATCTCCATGAACCAGATCCGGTCGGCGCGCAGGCCCTCGCTGGCATCGGCAATGAACTCGACCGTGCCGGCCCCGACATAGTTCACGGCCTTGGCGGCCTTGACCGCGGCGGCGCAGACGGCCTGACGGGTGGCCTCGTCCATGCCGGGGGCCGGGGCTTCCTCGATGACCTTCTGGTGGCGGCGCTGCAGCGAGCAGTCGCGCTCGAACAGGTGGACGACATTGCCGAAGCTGTCGCCAAAGACCTGCACCTCGATGTGACGCGGCCGGGTGACATATTTCTCCAGCAGCACGCGCTGGTCGCCGAAGCTGGCGGCCGCCTCACGCTGGCATGAGGCCAGGGCCTCGGCAAAGTCCGCCGCTGCCAGCACCTTGCGCATGCCCTTGCCGCCGCCGCCGGCCACGGCCTTGATCAGGACCGGAAAGCCGATCGCGGCCGCTTCTTTGGTCAGGCGCTCGACCGACTGATCGTCGCCCAGATAGCCCGGCGTGGTCGGCACCCCCGCCTCGATCATGAGTTTCTTGGCGGCGTCCTTCAGGCCCATGGCGCGGATCGCCGAAGGGGGCGGGCCGATCCAGACCAGACCGGCATCCAGAACCGCCTGGGCGAAGTCGGCATTTTCGGACAGGAAGCCATAGCCGGGATGGATCGCATCGGCCCCCATCTGGCGGGCCGCCGCCAGGATCTTCTCCGGCACCAGATAGCTCTCCCGCGCCGGAGCTGCGCCGATCAGGATGGCGCTGTCGGCCTCCATCACGAACGGCGCGTCGGCGTCGGCCTCGGAATAGACGGCGATGGTCCGCACGCCCAGCTCCCGGGCGGTGCGAATGATCCGGCGGGCGATTTCACCCCGGTTGGCGATGAGGACGGAAGAGATCACGGAATGGACGGTCCTACATCTGGGAGAGAGAAAAGAGCAGCAGGAGGCTGAGCAACAGGGCGAAGGCGAACACGCTCATGAACCAGACGACCAGGGTCTTGAACGCCGCCCCGACCATGGTGGAGCCATAGCCACCGCGAAGGGTCTGGAAGAGGTTGATGGGCGTCCAGAAGGCCAGGATCACGAACCAGGGCACTGTCAGGGGCGACGGCAAAACCATGCCGATGGCGTTGGTCAGGAACGAGAACGACAGCAGATTGGTCGCGACCAGAAGGTGGTCATAGATAAAGTACTGGCGCTTGTTGAGATAGACCAGCGCCAGGCTCAGCCCGATGATCGGCAACAGCAGCACGGCCAGACGGTGGGCCCAGCCGAACATCACCACCATGTAGTATTCTGGGTTTTCGAGGGCCTTGGCGAGCCCTTCCTTGAACCAGGTTTCCGCTCCAAAATACGAGCGTACCTCGACTTTCGGTTCGCTGGTGGTGACGTTGACGGACGCGCCGCCGATCTCGCCCAGCTTGACGGCGTGCGCCTTGATCTCCTCGGAGCTGCCAGTCATCGGCATGGTGCGTACGGTCTCGGCGGCTTTCCGACGCATGGTTTCGTCCCGCGCCAGGAGCTCCTCTCCTGCCTTGGGGTTGCTTTGCAGCGCCAGGGCCTTGGCCATGGACGCGGCGTATACGGCCTGAACCTTCCGAACATTCTCTTCGTAGGCCTTGTTGATCCCGGCCCTGTCCCCATCCGGGTCTTTCAGATCACTGGCGCGCGTCGACGCCAGTTCTGCCAGGGCCTCGTCCCTTCCCTTTTGAGCTTCGGCACGCAGCTTGTTGGCCTCGATCAGCCGGCCTTGTGGCGTGGCCAGAACGGCGGCGCGCTCGCGATTCTGCTCCTCCTCGTGGTGCTTGAGGCTATGGATGGCGTGCTCGGCTGCGAAGATGAACAGCAGCAGGGCGACCAGAAAGGTGCGGAACGGCGGCACATGTCGCGCGATCCGGCCTTCCATATAGTCCTTGGCCAGGACACCTGGCTTGAAGAACATCAGCGGCAGTGTGCGCGCCAGACGGCCATCGAGGTGGAACATCCCCTCGATGGCTTCCCAGATCAGGTGCAGGATCGTGCGGCGATGATTGTCGGCGTTTTGCCCGCAGGCATGGCAGTACCAGCCTTCCAGCGTCGTGCCGCAGTTTGTGCAAGGCTGGCCCTGCCTGTCGAACGGCTTCTTTCGCTTAGGCCGAAAGACCCCCGTCAGACCATCCGCCGCCGCAGCTTCAAGTTCGCCTGTCATCCTGCCCCCAGACTCTTGTGCCTATTCCGTCCAGGACGGTTTACGACGAGCGAGAAAGGCACGCACGCCCTCCTGGCCCTCTTCCGACACGCGACGGCGCGCGATGCGCTTGGCGGACTCTTCGATCAGCCCCTTGTCGATCTTCTGATCCACAAAGTCATTGACCAGGGCCTTGGCGTCGCCGATCGCGCCCGGGGCGCAGGCGGCCATTTCCTCGATCAGGGCATCGCGGGCGGCTTCCAGACCGGCCAGATCGTCGAACACCTCGTCGACCAGGCCATAGCTCCAGGCCACATCGGCATCGAACACCCGGCCGGTGGCAAACAGCAGCTTGGCCGTGCGCGGGCCCAGGGCGGCAATGACATAGGGGCTGATCGTCGCCGGGGTCAGACCAAGCTTGACCTCGGAAAAGCTGAACCGGGCATCGGCGGTGGCCATGGCGTGATCGCAGGCCGCCACCAGGCCGGCACCGCCGCCGAAGGCGGGGCCTTCAACCAGGGCCACGGTCAGGGCCGGCACATCGTGCAGGGCCTTCAGCATGTGGGCCAGTTCGAGCGCGTCGAGGCGGTTGTCGTCCTCGCTCCAGTCGACCGCATCGGCCATCCAGGTCAGGTCAGCGCCGGCGCTGAACGCCCCACCCGTGCCACGCAGGAACACCACGCGGACACCTTCGGCCCCGTGCAAGGTCTCGAAGGCCTCGCGCAGGGCCGCGATGGTCTCAGCGTTGAAGGCGTTCTTCTTTTCAGGTCGGTTGATCCAGACGGTCACCGCCCCTTCGGGCGTGCTCTCCAGGTGAACCAGCGGGCTCACGGCGTCGGTGTCGGGCACCTCGACAAGGGGGTCGGCGATAGGGTTGGTCATTGGTCTTGGCCTTCCTGGGGTCTGGCTAAGCAATACATCACATGCGGTCGCAACGGATGATCCAGCGCAAGGTCGGGATGATCGAAGTCCCGACCTTCGTCGCGCGTAAGGCCTAGCCGTTGCATAACCGCCTGGGACCGAACGTTCGAACGGGCCGTAAAGGCCAGAATCTCGTCAAGCGGCAGGCGCGCGAAGCCGTCGGCGAAGATCGACGGCATCACGCCGGAGACCAGACCCCGGCCGACAGCGCCGGTCCGCAGCCGCCACATGGCTTCGACGCCCTCAAGCCCGAACGCGCCGTCCAGGTCGTGAAGGCCCGCAGCGCCGACAGCCTCGCCCGTCTCGTCCAGGACCGCCCAAATGCCCCAGCCTTTATCGGCCACGCCTGCCGCCACCCGCGCGAAGGTCGCGCGGCTACGCTCGGAGTCCATTGCGCCGCCCAGCCACTGGGCGACCAGCGGATCGCGATTCAGCGCGTCCCAGGCCGGGAACAGAGCCTCCGTCCAGGGTGACAGACGAGGATGGGGCGAAGCACTCATGGTTACATCCGGAAGACGCCGAACGTCGTCTCCGGAATGGGCGCATTCAAACTCGCCGATATGGCCAGACCCAGCACGTCGCGGGTTTGTGCCGGATCAATGATGCCGTCATCCCAGAGCCGCGCGGTGGCGTGATAGGGATTGCCCTCATCCTCATACTTCTGGCGGATCGGAGCCTTGAAGGCTTCGGCCTCATCGTCGCTCCACTTGGCGGCGTCGCGGTGGACGGTGGCCAGCACGCTGGCGGCCTGCTCGCCGCCCATCACCGAGATGCGGCTGTTGGGCCAGGTGAACAGGAAGCGCGGGCTATAGGCCCGGCCGCACATGCCGTAATTGCCCGCTCCGAAACTGCCGCCGATCAGCACCGTGAACTTAGGCACCTCGGCCGAGGCGACCGCCGTGACCAGCTTGGCCCCGTCCTTGGCAATGCCGCCGGCCTCGTACTTTCCGCCGACCATGAAGCCTGAGATGTTCTGCAGAAAGACCAGCGGAATCTTGCGCTTGCAGGCAAGTTCTATGAAATGCGCGCCCTTCACGGCGCTCTCTGAAAACAGCACGCCGTTATTGGCCAGGATCGCCACCGGCTGGCCCCAGATGCGGGCGAAGCCACAGACCAGGGTCGTGCCGTACAGAGCCTTGAACTCGTCGAACTCGCTGCCGTCGACGATGCGGGCGATGACCTCGCGCACGTCATAGGGGGCGCGGACGTCGGTCGGCACGATCCCGTAAAGCTCTTCGGCATCGAACAGCGGTGCCTTGGTCTCGGCAATCACCAGTTCGGCGGGCTTGGTGGTGTTCAGGTTGGCGACGATGGAGCGAACGATCTCCAGCGCATGCTCGTCGTCATTGGCCACGTGGTCGACCACGCCCGAGCGACGGCCGTGGGTATCTGCCCCGCCCAGTTCCTCGGCGCTGATCACCTCGCCGGTGGCGGCCTTCACCAGCGGCGGACCGGCCAGGAAGATCGTGCCCTGGTCACGGACAATGACGGTTTCGTCGCTCATCGCCGGCACATAGGCCCCGCCGGCGGTGCAGGACCCCATGACGCAGGCGATCTGGGCGATGCCCGCCGCGCTCATCCGGGCCTGGTTGAAGAAGATGCGGCCGAAATGGTCGCGGTCGGGAAAGACCTCGGCCTGGTGGGGCAGGTTCGCGCCACCGCTGTCGACCAGATAGACGCAGGGCAGCCGGTTCTGAGCCGCGATTTCCTGGGCGCGCAGGTGCTTCTTCACCGTCATCGGGTAATAGGCACCGCCCTTCACGGTGGCGTCGTTGGCGACGATCATCACCTCGCGGCCCGAGACCCGACCGATCCCGGTGATGACGCCGGCGCCGGGCGCTTCGCCATCATAGAGATCGCAGGCCGCCAGCTGTCCGATCTCCAGGAACGGTGAGCCCGGATCCAGCAGGCGCTCGACCCGCTGGCGTGGCAGCAGCTTGCCCCGCGCCACATGGCGCTGGCGCGTCGCCTCGGAGCCGCCCAGCGCGGCTGCGGCGACCCTCTGGTGCAACTCGGCGACCAGACCGCGATTATGGGCGGCATTGCGGACGAAGGTCTCGCCGGACGGATCGATAACGGAGTTCAGCTTCGGCATGTGTGCGGCATAGCCTTTTACATTCAAACCCGAAAGGCGGTAATTTTAGCCTTCAGCCCTGTGAGATTTCGCGAAAACCCTCCGCCAAATCGGACAGGGCGGCGGGCGACAGTCGGACCGATCGCGTCCCGATGGTCAAGCCTCGGCATTCAAGCTAGCGTCCCTTCGTGGCAACGACTCTGAACGCCCCTGACGACTCGGCCCTGGCGCAACTGTTCGCCCGCGAGCAGCGCAGCGGCGGCGCGACCTGGTTTTCCCTGCCGGGTGGCGCGACGCTCTATGCCCCGGGAGAAAGCGCCGACCATCTCTATTTCCTGCGCACCGGCCGCATGGGCGCATTCCGGCGTGAGGAGGGCCAGGAGCCGCAGTTCCTGGGAGTCATTCGGCCGGGCGAGCCGGCCGGCGAAATGGCCCTGATCGGCGGCACGTCCCATTCAGCCAATCTGGTCGCCTTGCGCGACAGCGAGATTCTGGCCCTGCCCCGAGCGGCTTTCTTCGAGGCCGCCGAAACCGATCCGACGGTCATGATCGAACTGTCGCGACTGATGATCCGCCGGGCCCGCCAGGCCCAGACCCACGCCGCGATCGGCGATCCGTCGGTTTTTGGCTTTATCGCAGTGGAACCCGGACCCGCTATCCGGCCCGTGGTCGAGCGTCTGGCGCGGAGCATGGTGGCTCTGGGCTACTCGGTGACCGTCGAGGGCGCGGAGTCGCAACTGGCCCCCACCGAGTGGTTCAGCAATGTCGAGCGCGAGCACGACTTCGTGCTGTATGTGGCCGAAGCCGACGAAACCCAGTGGAAGCACGTGGTCGGCAGACAGGTCGACCGCCTGTTCCGGATTGGGCGTGGCGAACGTCCGCCTCCGCCGACCATCCCGACCTATGCCTCTGGCCCCCTTCAGGCCCAGCGTCTCGTCGACCTGATTCTTCTGCAGTCCGGCAACCTGAAACAGCCCCAGGGTTCCGAAGCCTGGATGGAGGCCACCAAGGCGGCCCGCCTGTTCCATCTGCGCGAGAACGGCATGGCCGATGTCCAGAGACTGGCCCGGGTTCTGACCGGCCAGTCGGTGGGTCTGGTGCTCTCCGGCGGCGGTGCTCGGGCCTATGCCCATATCGGCGCCATCGAAGCCCTGCGCGAGCGCGGCATTCCCATCGACTTTGTCGGCGGGGCCTCCATGGGCGGGGTGATCGCGGCGGGCCTGGCCATGGGGTGGGACGATGGCGAGATGGAGGCCCGCATCCGCAAGGCCTTCGTCGAGTCGAGCCCCGTCGACGATATCGCCTTTCCGATGATCGCCATGACGCGCGGCGACAAGGTCAAGGCCCGCCTGCAGGAACATTTCGGCGACGTACAGATCAGCGACCTGTGGCTGCCGTTCTTTTGCGTGTCCTCAAACCTGACCTCGGGTTCCTACCACCTCCACCGCCGGGGTCCGCTCCACAACGCCCTGCGGGCCTCGATCTCGCTGCCGGGTGTGCTGCCCCCGGTTTGCGAGAACGGCGCGGTCCTGGTCGATGGCGCGGTCATGAAGAACTTCCCCGCCGACGTCATGCGCGCCTTCCAGCTCGGCCCGATCGTCGGGGTGGATGTCACGCGTGGCCGCAGCATCACCGACGAGGACGTGGTCAGCCCCCCCTCGCTGTGGAAGTGGGTCCTGTCAGGGGAATGGCGCAAGGGGCCGCCGATCGTCGCCCTGTTGATGCGTGCTGCCACGGTCTCCACCGGGCGAGATCTTGCGGCCAGTCGTGAAGCCTCGGACGTGCTGATCACGCCGAAGCTGGACAAGATCGACATCCGTGACTGGCGCGCCTTTGAGCCCGCCGTGGCCGCCGGCAAGATCGCGGCCGCGATCGCCATCGACTCACTGGACCGTCCAGTCACCGACCTTCGCCGCCGTCCGAGCCTGGTCGAGCGCGCCCGCGAAGCGCTCAATCCCGTCGGGCGAGGATGAACATCCGGGTGAATGGAAACAGTGTCACGCCGTCCTCGCGGCGAGGATAGTCGCACGCCAGTCGCGCCCGCCAGGCGTCAAGGAACCCTGCCCTTTCCTCCGCGTCGGTCAGGGCGTCCAGATAGGGCAAAAGTGTCGTCCCCATTGTCCAGTCGACGATCGGATCCTGACCGTACAGGGCGTGCAGATAGGTGGTCGTCCAGATATCGATCTCGGGGCACAGCGGTGCCAGCCATGCGTAGTAGTCGCGCGCATCATGTGACGGCCGCACACCCTCGACGCCGGCCAGTCGCGGGGCCCAGGGGCCAGTCGCGGCGATCTCGCCCAGGGTCTTTCGCCAGGCTGCATCCGTCACCAGCGGCATCTGGCAGGCCAGCACGCCGCGGGGGGCCAGGGCGGACGCCAGACGCGGAAAGAGGACGGCATGGTCGTCGACCCATTGCAGTGCGGCGTTGGTGAACAGAAGATCGACCGGTTGCTCGGGCGCGAAGCAGGCAATATCGCCCAGAACCCAGTCCACCCGGGAGGAAAGTCCCCTCGCCCGCTCCAGCATCTGGGGACTTGAATCCATTCCGTGCACGGTCGCAGAGGGGTGTCGCGCCGACAGCAGCGCCGCCTGCTCGCCCGCACCGCAGCCCAGATCCCAGATCTGAACTGGATCAATGTCACGCGGCAGCGCCGTCAAAAGATCGAGCGCGGGTCGTTCCCGATAGCTCCGATAGAGGGCGTAGATGTCGGGGTTCCAGACAGGCATAGGCATGGCCTTCACTTCGGGTGCGACAATTGGCGCGCGCCGGAGACAGCACAGCACTCGTTAACATCTTTGTTAATGCGCGATTCACACTATATCTAATTCAGGTCTCCGGCAGTGAGACCTTAGGGAAGGACATGGAGCCATGCCTCGACCGGCCAAGCGCACTATGGTCGTTGATCACCGCAAGGATGCGGTGGGATTGATGCCGCCACCGGCTCAAAGGCTTGATTTTCCCCGGCCCATGATGATCGCCGCGACCGTGCTGTTCTGGGCCGTGGTCATCATGACCCTGAAGATGCTGCTCGCCTGATCCCCGATCGCTCTGCGGCAAATGGCCGTAGCTGAAATATCCGCTTTCCTTGCCCGGAATTTCGCGCCCATACTCTGCTTGTGTTGTTCAACAACTGAAAGGAGGTGACCAGTGTCTCATTGTCTCCAACCGAGGTCGCGCATCGTGACCTGGAGCCTGAAGATAGAGGTATCCGCCTAGAGGCGTTGAATCGCTCCAGGTTTCAGTCACGCCGCGCACCGCGGCCACGACGATGGAGGGCCGTTCCGGGCGACCGGAACGGCCCTTTTTCATGGCGCGAAGGTCAGTTGCCGACCAGTTCGCGGCCGATCAGGAAACGCCGGATCTCGTTGGTGCCGGCGCCGATGTCATACAGCTTGGCGTCGCGCAGGAAGCGCTCGACCGGCCATTCCCGCGTATAGCCGGCACCGCCCAGGGCCTGAATGGCCTCCAGACAGGTCTTCACGGCATTCTCCGAGGCCAGCAGGATCGCGCCGGCGGCGTCGAAACGGGTGGTCTTGCCCGCATCGCAGGCCCGGGCCACGGCATAGACATAGGCCCTGGCCGAGTTCAGGGCGACATACATGTCCGCCACCTTGCCCTGCATCAGCTGGAATGAGCCAATGGCCTGGCCGAACTGCTTGCGTTCGCGGACATAGGGCAGGACGACGTCGATACAGGCCTGCATCAGGCCAAGCGGACCCGCCGCCAGTACGGCGCGCTCATAGTCCAGCCCGCTCATCAGAACGCCGACGCCACCGCCGACCGGGCCCATGACGTTCTCTACCGGGACTTCGCAGTCTTCAAAGACCAGCTCGGCGGTATCCGATCCGCGCATGCCCATCTTGTCGAGCTTCTTGCTGACGCTGAAACCCTTCATGCCCTTCTCGATCAGGAAGGCCGTGATGCCGCGATCACTGGTCTTGGCATAGACCACCAGGGTGTCGGCATGCGGGGCGTTGGTGATCCAGAATTTCGTGCCGTTGAGCACATAGTGGTCGCCCTTGAGCTCGGCCCGCAGCTTCATGGACACCACGTCCGAGCCCGATCCGACCTCGCTCATGGCCAGGGAGCCGACATGTTCACCGCTGATCAGCTTGGGCAGGTAGCGGGTCTTTTGCTCGGGCGTCGCCCAACGGCGGATCTGATTCACGCAGAGATTGGAGTGGGCCCCATAGGACAGGCCGACCGAGGCTGAGGCGCGGGAGATCTCCTCCATGGCGACCACATGTTCCAGATAGCCGAGGCCCAGGCCGCCGAACTCCTCCTCGACCGTGATGCCGTGCAGGCCAAGGTCACCCATGGGCACCCAGAGCTCGCGCGGAAAGCTGTTGGTCTCATCGATCTGAGCGGCGATCGGCGCGATCTTGTCGGCCGCGAACCGGGCAGTGGTGTCACGGATCGCGTCGGCCGTTTCGCCCAGCGCGAAGTCCATCGAGGGTGCGGAATTTGTCATCATGCGCCACCCCATAGCACAAACGCCCGCAGATCAACGAGACCTGCGGGCGTTCATGCTCATCGGCTTTTCAGCCGGGATCAGTCCTCGTCGCCCTCTTCGGGTCCACCCAGCTTGCGCAGCAGCAGATAGGCCGAGACGACAAAGCAGATGGCCCCCACCATGCTGGCGCCGTAACCGAACATCTTGATCTGCGAGAAGCCCGGCCCCGAGGCCACGGTCAGGATCCACAGCACACCGCCGCCGAACATGGCCAGGCCCAGCACGCCGAGGCTGACCAGCAGGCTCAGATTGCCGAAGCGCGGGGCTTCCGGTTCGGTGAACGGCACGTCCATGGCGCTCAGGGTCACGTCCTCACTGGTCGAGAAACCATCGAGATTGAAGACCGAAGGCGAGGTTCGGGTTGCGGTTTCGAACAGGGTGGGCTCGACCACGAAGGGACGCGGGGCCGGGGTTTCGACCACCTCGACGACCGGCGTCGGCGTGACGGGAGCCACCGGCTCCGGGGTCAGGCGGAACGGGGCGCTGACGGTCTCCTCGAAGTCCTCATAGAGGACGGCCGCTGGCACGGCGGCAGCCGGCACCGGCGGCTCCGGCAGAACCAGGTCGTCCCGCGAGGCTAAAGGAGCCACAACGACCGGGGCCGGGGCCGGCGTATCCGGCAGGATGGCCTCAAGACGCGCGCCGACGGCTGCAGCAGCCTGCTCGCTGGCCGAAGGAGCCTCGTCCGCGGGGGCGACCAGGATCGGGGCAGGCCCTTCCTCGCGCTCGATGGTGGCGCGATCGCCTTCGAACCGGGCCATCACGGTGGCCGGAGTCTGTTTGGGCACGGCGCAGCTGGCATCGTAGTCGACCTTGGGCCGCAGGATCGGGCTGGGTGCCGCAACCCAGACGCCATCCGCAGGCGTCAGGAACAGGGCCTTTTCCGCCGAGCGACGGCGGACCAGGGCGTCGATGACGATCCGTTCGCCTTCGAAGTCGGCCTTGCGCCACATCTCCATGGCGCAGGCGGCCTGCAGCAGCGAGCCCTCATTGATCCGGCGCAAAACCCCGGAGCGGATGAAATTGTCCAGACCGATATTGAAGGCGAAGCAGACCAGCGCATCGAACTGGTTCTGGTTCAACGGCGTATAGGTCTGTTCATTGACCGCATGGGCGACCGCAATCAGGTCGTAGAGCAGCAGGGCCTCGGCGTCCTGTTCCGTGACGCTCGCCCCGCCGCGGGCGGTCAGGGTATGGCCGTAACCGATGGTCCAGCGCCCGTCCGGGAGCTGAGCGGCTTTCATCCGGTAGCCTTCGAATCTCTTGATGAGATCGACGGCGGCGCGGGAGACCTGATGACGCGGTTTCATCGCGGAGAATGACCCAGTTTGAGACAGACGCAGGTGCGTTCGTCTCTCTCCCGGCAAGATAGGCGCCGCTTTGCCCGTTCCCGTGACGGGGGAGCTGATTTTTCTAGTTCAGCAGCAGGGCAGCGATCAGCAGAACCGCGAAGAAGCCCGTAAAATCGGTCAGGAAGGTCACGAAGATCGATGACGAGACCGCAGGGTCCCGGCCCATCTTCTCCAGGGCCAGAGGCGCCAGAATGCCGCCGACGGCGGCGGTGAAGATGTTGGTCACCAGGGCCAGACCCACGATGATCGCCAGCTTGCCGTGCTGATCCTCCGGGCCGAAGACCAGATAGGTGGCCCCGCCCATCACCAGGGCAAGACACAGGCCATTGACCAACCCCACGGAAACCTCGCGCAGCACGATGCGGCGGGCGTTGGCTGTGGTCAGCTCCTTGCTGGCCAGGGCGCGCACGGCCACGGCCAGACTCTGGGTGCCTGCATTGCCGCCCAGGGACGAGACGATGGGCATCAGGATGGCCAGGGCCACCAGCTGGGCGATCTGATCCTGGAACACCGCAACGCCGCTGACGGCGATGCTCGCGGTGACCAGGTTCAGCAGCAGCCACGGCAGGCGCGCGCGAACGATGTCGATCACGGTCGCGTCGCGACCGGCGTCAGACACGCCGGCCAGGGCGAGGATATCCGCCTCGGCCTCTTCGCGGATGACCTCGACGATGTCGTCGACCGTGATCTGCCCCACCAGCCGGCCGCCCGAGTCGACGACCGGGGCGCTGATCAAGTGATACTTGTCGAAGATATAGGCGACCTCTTCCTGGTCCATCTCGACCTGGATTTCGGTCACCGCCTCCATCAGGTCGGCCAGCCGCGTCTCGCGGCGGCTGCGCAGCAACAGACTGATCGGAATGGCGCCGACGGGCTTGTAGGTCGGATCTACCACATAGACGTCGAAGAACAGCTCGGGCAGGGAGTCGCCGGCCTCGCGCACGTGGTCGATGGTGTGGCCGGCGGTCCAGAACTCGGGCGCCGCCAGGAACTCGCGCTGCATCAGGCGGCCGGCGGTCTCGTCCTCATAGGACAGGGTGGTCTCGATCGCGGCGCGATCGATCTCGCCCATGGCGGCCAGCACCTGGTAGCGCTTGGTGTCGTCCAGATCGTCGATGACGTCGGCGGCGTCGTCGGTGTCGAGTTCTTCCAGCGCGCGGGCCAGGGTCACCGAGGGCGTGGCCTCAAGGATCTCCTCGCGAAGATTCTCGTCCATCTCCGAGATGATCTCGCCCAGCGCCTCGGGATCGAGGAGCGGAATGACCTCTTCGCGATAGGCCGAGGACAGAAAGCCCATCAGGTCGGCGACGTCGGCGGGCTCCAGAGCCCCGACCAGCTCGCGCAGGCGCTCGGTATTGCCGCTATCGGCGGCGTCGATCACCATCTCGACATATTCGGGATTGAGCGCGTAGTCATCGCCGAGGGCGAGGTCTTCAAGGTCCTCGGGAAGGGCGGCCTGGGAGAGCAGAGCCTTGTCCAGCGCGTCGTCGGTCAGTTCGGCGATGTCCCGGGTCATGGGGGCCTCCTGAGCTCAAAGGGCTTGGCGTCGCTGGCGTGTTCCGAAGGTTGGCTGGCCCGCTTCCCCAGGGAAAGTCAGGCCTGAAAACGATTAGAGCGCGCCCGGCGAGTCGGAAACCGATTTCGCCAAGCGCGCTCTAGTCAGTTTCACCTGGTGCGGTCGAGAAGACTCGAACTTCCACGCCCTTTCGGGCACAGCGACCTCAACGCTGCGCGTCTACCAATTCCGCCACGACCGCACGTGGTGAGGGGCGGCTGGTAGCAAACTGAATCTGGTTTGGAAAGGGCTGAGTTGCGACTCTCTTGTCTGTGCGAAGGCTCGACCTAGCTCAGTGGGCTTTCGCACGCCGTATGCGAAGTAGTTCCGGCGGCGCATCGCCAACTTTCAACATCACGCCGCGCCTCACAAAACGCCCCGAGACGGGGATTGCGTTTGCCCCAGCAGTGCCAGCTTGGTCGGTCCAACGAGACAGATACGTGAAATGAATCTGGTCGCCCAGGATCGTGGCCGGGAAAACCTCAGCCCCATTGCACCAGCCCTCGCAGAGCTCGAACTCAACTGTCGGATTGGGACCGTCGCGCACATCAAGGCGTGCACCGACGTAGTCGTCAGCCTCTTCTATGTATCGGAGATTGTCATAGAATCCGGAACGACTGGCCTTGCCGGACCAAGCAGTGACCGGCAGTACCGTCAGAAAAATGGCGATGCCAAGCACTCGGATCATGGCCTAGCTAGCCACAACCCTAGTGCGAATGGCTAGACCTAAACGCCGCCGGCCATGTAGTCATAGACATCAGCGGCGCGCGTGACCTGGATGGCGATGCGATCGTCGCTGATCTGGATCTCGCCGCGAGCGATCGGGTGATTGTTGGCCAGGATCCAGACCTCGTCATTGGTCTTGGCGTCCAGCGGGATCACCGCGCCGCGGCCCATGCGCAGCAGCTGCTGCATGGGGAGGATCGAGCGCCCCAAAAGAACGGAGATCTCGACATTGACGGCGTTGACCTGGCTCACGAACTAAGGCCCCTGAAATCGACTCTCGACCAGACTGGTCGCGCCATCGAGATTGCAAGAATAGGGCCGTATGCTTGATCGCCCGTTAAGCCTTGAAAATAAAGGAAACCCGCGCCTGGGACGCAGCGACGGCGCGCCCGTGGGGTGGGCGGTTTCGACCGGTTACGTCCCCTACCCGGCAGCCGTTGCCGCCATGGAAGCGCGTGCCGCCGCCATTGCCGAGGGCACGGCGGGCGAACTGGTCTGGCTGCTGGAGCATCCGCCGCTCTATACCGCCGGCATTTCGGCCAAGGGCTCCGACCTGATCGAACCCGACCGCTTCCCGGTCTTCGAGAGCGGGCGCGGCGGCCAGTACACCTATCATGGCCCCGGCCAGAGGGTGGCCTATGTGATGCTGGACATGACCCGGCGCGGCCGCGACGTCCGGGCCTTTGTCGAGGCTCTGGAGGCCTGGATCATCGACGCCCTGGCCAGCTTCAATGTGGTCGGCGAGATGCGCGAGGGCCGGGTCGGGGTCTGGGTCGAGCGCAAGGGGCCGGGCTGGTCACGCGAGGACAAGATCGCCGCCATCGGCGTCAAGCTGCGCAAATGGGTCAGCTTTCACGGCATCAGCCTGAATGTGGAACCCGACCTTGGCCATTTCTCGGGCATCGTGCCCTGCGGCCAGACCGAGCACGGCGTCACCAGCCTGGTCGATCTGGGCTTGCCGGTGACCCTGGACGAGGCCGACGCGGCCCTGAAGGCCAGCTTCCAGCGGATGTTCGGGGCGGTGGAGGACGCGGACGCGCCGGTCTAGGCTGCGCGAACGCCGGCAGAATCCTTTGAGGGCCAAGAACAGAGCGCTATCCAGAACAGGATCTGAACGCCGGGAATGAGCGAAAGCCCGGCCCACCAGCCCGCATGCCCCATGTCATGCAGACGCTTCGACGACAGCGCCGCCATAGCCCACACCTGCGCTAGCCACAAGGCCAAGGCCACGGCGGCGAGAGGCGGCCCCATTGCGGCGAGGGCCTCGGGGCGATGATCGATCATGCGGCCAAAGGCGGCAAAGCTGTAGACCGGGGCCTTCGCCAGGAAATAGGCCAGGAAACCCAGGTTGCCGATTAGCCAGGTCACAGTGGTGTCCATCAGGAAGCGTTCCCGCTCCACCGCGCCACGCGCATCAAACCACCGCCGGATCATGCCTGACCTCACCTTTTTCGGCGAAAGACTGCAGGACTGAACCTTAGATCGAAATCGCCTTCAAGGGATTGGGGCCATAACGATTGGCCCCCTGCTCGCTGCCCATGACGCCCAGCTCGACAATGGCCCAAAGGATGGCGATCGAGAACACGAAGTCGAGGAAGTGCTCGGGCTGCGGCCACACGGCCACGACAGCCACCAGGATCAGGGCGGCGAACCACCCCGACCGACCACGGTCGTGCAGGCGCTTGGACAGCACGCAGGCTCCTGAAAACAGCAGGGCCGGATAGACCAGCCAGCCGGTCAGCCAGTGCAGGGTATAGCCGGCGATGGCCTCATAGATCACGGTGAAGCCGATCAGCACGGCCGCAGCGATCAGGAACGGTGTGCGCGACAGCCTGCCGTTCGACGACAGGAACAGCTCCGCCCATTCACTCTGACCGTTCATGCTTGCAAGCTCCAGCGACTCTCGAAGCCGAACCTAGGCCGACGGCAGGGCCAGTGGAAGTCGTCGAACGGCCACAGGGGCGGCGAAATGTCTTCCGCTGCCCTAGGCGAACTCGACAAGCACCTCATCGGCCGCGACCGGGTCACCGCCCTTGGCGTTGACGGCCTTGACCACGCCGTCGCGCTCGGCACGGATGATGTTCTGCATCTTCATGGCCTCAAGCACGCAGACCACCTCGCCCTCGCGGACCTGCTGGCCGGCGGCGACGTCCATCGAGACTACCAGGCCCGGCATCGGCGACAGCACCAGCTTGGAGGTGTCGGCGGCCTGTTTCTCGGGCAGCATGTCATGCAGCTCGGCGGAACGCGGGGTCAGAACCAGCACTCGCGCCTTGGCGGCGCGGTGGCGGATGGTGAAGCCCTCGGCCGCCGGCGCGACCTGAACGGTGAAGGCGGCACCACCCAGCACGCCGCGGAACACGGGCTTGCCGGGACGCCAGTCGATGTCGCTCAGGATCAGGGCGCGGCCCTCGTCGAGCAGGTCGACGGTCAGATCCTCGTCGCCTGACAGCTTCACGCGACGCTTGGCGTGGCCGACAGCCACCACCCACTCGTCACGCACGGTGCCATTGAGGCCCGCGACATTGGTCCGGGCCCGGGCGGCATAGACCCGCTGCATGGCCGCGCCGACGGCGGTGAGGATGTCGATCTGGGCCGGGGTCGGCTCGGTGCCGGCAAAGCCATCCGGGAACTCGTCCTTGATGTAGTTGGTCGACAGCTGGCCCGAGCGGAACCGCTCCTGGTCCATGACGGCATTCAGGAACGGGATGTTCTGGCCAAGACCCTCGATGTGGAAGTCCTCCAGGGCCCGGCCCATGCCGTCGACTGCGGCGATCCGCGTCGGCGCCCAGGTGCAGAGCTTGGAGATCATCGGGTCGTAGAACATCGAGATCTCGTCGCCCTCGCGCACCCCGGCGTCATTGCGAACCTTATAGCCTTCCCGCTGTCCCTCCTCCGGAGGGGCGTAGCGGACCAGACGGCCGATGCTGGGCAGGAACTTGCGGTAGGGATCCTCGGCATAGATCCGGCTCTCGATGGCCCAGCCGTTGATCTTCAGGTCCTTCTGTTCGAAGGCCAGTTTCTCACCCCAGGCGCTGCGGATCATCTGCTCGACCAGATCCAGGCCCGTGATCAGCTCGGTGACCGGGTGTTCGACCTGCAGGCGGGTGTTCATCTCCAGGAAGAAGAAGCTCTTGTCCTGGCCGGCCACGAACTCGACCGTACCGGCGCTGTCATAGTTGACGGCCTTGGCCAGGGCCACGGCCTGGGCCCCCATGGCGTTGCGGGTGGCCTCGTCGAGCAGCGGGCTCGGCGCCTCCTCGATGACCTTCTGGTTGCGGCGCTGGATCGAGCATTCGCGCTCGAACAGGTGGACCACGTTGCCGTGCTTGTCGCCCAGCACCTGGATCTCGATATGGCGCGGGCTGACGATGAACTTCTCGATGAAGATCCGGTCGTCGCCAAAGCTGGCCTTGGCCTCGGCGCGGACGGCCGGGAAGCCCTCCTCGACGTCCTGCTGCGTCCAGGCCACCCGGATGCCCTTGCCGCCACCGCCGGCCGAGGCCTTGATCATCACCGGATATCCGATCTGCTCGGAAATCCTGATCGCGTGGGCGGTGTCGTCGATCTCGCCGATATGGCCCGGCACGCAGGAGACCCCGGCGGCCTGGGCGAACTTCTTGCTCTCGATCTTGTCGCCCATGGCGCTGATCGCGCCGGGATTGGGACCGATGAACACGATGCCCTCATCGGCGCAGCGCTGGGCGAAGCCGGCATTCTCCGACAGGAAGCCAAAGCCCGGGTGCACGGCCTGGGCCCCGGTCTGCCGACAGGCGTCGATGATCTTGTCAGCCACCAGGTAGGACTGGTTGGCTGGCGACGGGCCGATGTGAACCGACTCGTCGGCCATCTCGACGGCGAGGCTGCCTGCGTCCGCATCGGAATAGACCACCACGGTCGCAATCCCCAGCCGGCGACACGTCTTGATGACGCGAACGGCGATTTCGCCCCGGTTGGCGATCAGGATCTTGCTGAACATGGTGTGGCCCCCTGCAAGCTTATTGTCTTGTTGGACACCGGTTATCAGGCCCGCGCCTGTTTGCAACCTTGCCCCTACGGCGGTACACCGGGGACAGGGCATGACACCGGTTTCCAAAAACAAGGCCCACGACGTCTGGTTAGGGGAGAAGCAGCCGTGATCAAGGCAATGATTCTGGGCTGGATGGGCGGTGCCCTCCTCCTGGCCGGCACGGCCACGGCCGCCTCCAAAGAGCAGCCGGCCCTGCTATTCCATCTGTCGGGCGACCAGGGACTGGTCGCTGATACGGCCGCCGGCGACGCCATCCCCAATTTCAGCGACAAGGTGACGCCGATCGCCGACGGCGCGTTCGGCAAGGGCTTTCATGCCGAGGACGACGGAGTCGTCGCCTGGAACGCGCCCGGCAATATTCAGGCCCAGCGCGGGTCCCTCGCCTTCTTCTGGCGCTCGGGCTACCCGGTCGGCCAGGCCCCGTTCGTGATCTTCCGGGTCGGTTTCGCCGACCACAGCAGCTGGGACATGGCCTTCCTGCGGATCGACTGGAACGGCGCGGGCTTTGACGCCTTCGTCACCGACAACGGTCTGGCGCGCACCCGCGTCTCGTTCAAGCTGGACAAGGCCCCGAAGGCTGACGCCTGGACCCATCTGGCCTTCACCTGGGATGAAACCACCGGCGTTCAGCTGTTTGTCGACGGCAAGCCGGCCGCGCGCCGCGATCGCAAGGCGATCTATGATGCCGGCCTGGACCAGTTCGGCGTCGCGGCGCGGGTGATCGCGCCGCACCAGGTCCAAAGCCGCTACAACTTCCTGCGCGGCGGAGACCTGGATGAGCTCCGCGTCTATGACCGCCCGCTGGAGGCGGCCAATATCGCTGCCCTGGCCCGGAACGCGCCGACCGAAACGCCGGCCCCGGTCGCCCTGCTCAGCGATCCGGCGACGCGCGCGGCCTGGCGCCTGCGTTATGGCTGGAACCGCGAGAAGGACCTGCCGCCCTATCTGGCCGCGCCCTCGACGCGCATCCGCAAGGTCGAGTTCACCGACGCCAAGGACATCAAGCAGTGGATGTGGCGGGCCAATGACGGGATTCCTGAAACCACCTGGCCCGGTGTCTATAACCGCTCGCGTCTGGAAGGCCGCAACGACTACTTCCAGCTGCCGGACTGGAACGTCTATGTCGAGGGCGGCAAGACGCTGAAGCTGTCCCTGCCCGACGAGCTCATCAACCGCCTCGAGATCCAGGGCCCGGCCTATGGCGAGCTGACCTGGACGCCCGCAGGCGGCGGCGAGACAACGACGCTGGGCCGCCGCGACAGGAACCAGGGCCGCACCGTCACCACCCTGGCCACCGCCTTGAAGGGTGGCGTGATCAGCTTCACCAATACGGCCCAGGAAACCCCGATCCAGGAGCTCTGGGCCTATAATGTGTCGGAGGGCCTCGAGCCGGCCGGTGCCTTCAAGATGAGCTACACGGTTCGCGCCGATGCAGAGCCCGACTATCTGAACCTGGCGGATCTCAAGCGCTACATTGCCGGCCGCCATCCGGTTGCGGAGCGCGCCACCGTGGTGGCCCTGCCTGAAGGGGCCCCCAGCCGCAAACGAAGCACAGCCAAGGGCCCGGTCGCAGGCCTGCCGATTGTGCACGTGCTGATCCCGTCGAATTTCGGCGACGCGCCGGCCAATCTGCCGCTTGCCCGCAACTGGGCCTATGGCTGGGAAAATGTGCGCGACGGCCTCGACGGTATCGCCATCGACATTCCGGCGCTCAACATCGCCACCTCAGACGGCGAACTCGTGCCGCTGAACATTCAGATCAAGGATCCGATCTGGCCCGGCCGCAACATGATCGACGTCAGCGTTTCGGTGAAGCCGGGCGAGGCCCGCACCGTCTGGCTGGACCTGCGCGACCGCATCCTGACCGCCGACAGTCTCTATCTGACCCTGGCCTCCGCCAGCGACGCGTTCGGCCCCCAGGCGCTGGACGGAACGAAGATCCGGCTGGTCTTCAAGGATCGCAATCTGGCCAAGGCCGAACACGTCGCCGACCGCTTCAACCAGATGAAGGACAACTGGGCCTTCCTGGTCGAGGAGCACACCACCTCCAAGCGTCAGGGCCTCTACCGCCGCCTGGATGCCGACATGTCCGACCTGCTGCGGGTCGATCCTGATCACCAGCAGGGCCGCGAATACTGGGGCGACATCACCTATGGCAGCCAGGGCTGGCCGAGCTTCGAGCAACCCAGGGCCCCGGAAGGCACGCCACTCTGGGCCTTCCGCCAGTCGCAGGACCTGAAACGGGTCAGTCAGTTCGTCAACTGGTGGATCGACGAGCGTCAGTCTGAATATGGCGACTTCGGGGGCGGGATTTCCGACGATACCGACCTGACACAGCAGTGGCCGGGCCTCGCCCTGATGGGTGTCGAGCCTGACAAGATCCGAAGTTCCCTGAACTGTCTTGCGGACGCCGCCCATCGCAACGGCATGTTCACCGATGGCCTGCCGACCATCACCACCGACGAGCTTCACGTCTATGAGGAAGGCATCAATTCAGATGCTGAATCCCTGTACCTGAACTACGGCGACCCGCTGGCCGTCGAGCGGATGATGACCACCGTTCGTGGCCTGCAGCGGGTGGTGGAGACCAACCCGGCCGGCCACCTGCATTTCAATTCCAACTGGTTTGGCGGCAAGACCATTTATCGCGAAGGCCCCTGGGAATGGTCCAAGCCCTATTCCTACCTGATCCTGCACCCCGCCATCCTGCTGGGGACCTATAATGGCGATCCGCAGTCGCGGGCCATGATCATCGGTCTTGCCGACGGCTATCTGGCCCATCAGGCCAAGGACGGCAGCTATCCCAATGAGATCAACTGGCGCAGCGATGCCGAACGCGGCGGCACCATGCTGCAGGGCTCGGGTGCCGGTTCGCCGATGCAGATCTTCTGGGCGGCCTATCGCTTCACCGGCGACGCCCGGTATCTCAAGCCCATTTTCTGGCGCGTCGACAAGAATGGCCCGCGATCGGTCGCGGACCTGAACGAGAATGTCCTGGACGCGCTCGACAAACGCGCCGCGTGGGGCGAGACCCTGACCCGGCGCGCCGAGACCGGGGGTGATTTCGAGCGCTTCGCCGCCTGGCAAATAACCGGGGACAAGGCCCATCTCGAGCGGCTCTATGCCGATGAGATCAAGTGGAACAGCCAGCACATGGCGATGCTGACGGAAGGCCACTGGTGGTCGGATCGCGTCGAGCTGCCCAGTGACCTGCTGCAGCGCTCGCGCCTCGGCGGGACCGCCCTGAAGCGCAACCTGCTCTATCCGGGTCACCTGGTCAGCTGGCGCTTCGACGGCGAGACCCGCGGCGAAGACGTGGCGATCCTGATCCAGGACGCGACGCCCGGGCGCTTCAAGGTTCTGGCCCATAACCTGACCGGCAAGCCGGTACAGGCCGACATGACCGGCTGGGGGATTGCCCCCGGTCAGTGGACCCTGCGGCAGGGCCTCGACACCAATGGCGATGATGCCCTCGATGGCACAGCCGAGACGCGTGACCTGACGTTCGAACGAACGCGGACGGTTCGCCTGACCCTGCCACCCGGCCAGACCAGCGTCATCGAGATGGCCCTGAAAACGCCGGGCGATGACCCGGCAGGGCGCGCCGATCTGGGCGTGGGGCGTGGCGATGTCACTGTCAAGGACTCCAGGGTCAGCGTCGCGATCCACAGCCTGGGGGCCAAGGACGCCCTGGCGGCCCGGCTTGATCTGATCGATGCCGCCGGCCAGGTCATCGCCTCAACGCCGACGCCGGCGCTCAAGGCCCCCGCGGACCTCAAGCCGAAGGTGGGGCGCGTGACCCTGACCGCGCCTGCCGCCCTGAAGCCGTCAGGCCTGCGCCTGCGCCTTGTCACCGACCAGCCCCAGATCACGAGCCTCAATGACGAGGTTGGCGTGCCATGACTGACCCGATCCAGCCGCCCGAGGAATCCGAAGCCATGAAATCCACTGCTCTTGCCGCTGCCCTGGCCGTGGCCCTTGTCTCTCCCGCCATGGCGCAGACCGCCACGCCGCCCTCGGCACCGCCCGTCTATCCGCCCTACGGCCGCTCGGTGACCCTGGCCGAGGCCAAGATCGCCGTCGCCGCCGCCCAGGCCGAAGCCGTCAAGAACGGCTGGTTCATGGTCATCACCGTGGTCGAGCCCAATGGCGCGCTGGTGGTGAGTGAAAAGATGGACGGCACGCAGTACGGTTCAAACGATGTGGCGCGTCGCAAGGCCGAAACCGCCGCCAACTTCCGTCGACCGACGCTCTTTTTCCAGGACGCGGTCAAGGGCGGGACGCTGAACGCCATCTTCACCGGGGCCCTGGCCATCGAGGGCGGCGAACTGCTGATTGTCGACAACCGCATCATTGGTGCCATCGGCGCGTCGGGCGGAACGGGTGCCCAGGACGGCGTGGTGGCCCGTGCCGGCGCGGCGGCCCTGGCCAAATAGACGACTCCGGAAGGGCGGGGTCGGCAACACCCCGCCTTTCCACGGGTCGTCAGGCCGGAGCGAACTCCCTGGCGAACATGGCCTCGTAGCCGCTGATCAGCGCTTCGGACTCCGGTGCGATCAGGCGCGCGATTCCGGCCGCGAAGCTGACCGGCGCGATACCGGCGGCACTCACGATCCTGCCGGAGGTCACGGCCCTGGCCTGATCGACGTACCGGGTGCCGCCCCCATAGCCGGGAGCCTGCTCCCCCAGCCAGTCCTTGCCATTGGAGGTATGGTCGCGACCGTCAAAAAGCCTCGCTCGGGCCGCGGCGACGGTGCCCGCGCAGATCGCGCCGACGATCTTGCCGTCGGCGACGGCCTGCCGCAGCAGCCCAAACACCGCCTCATCGTCAAAGCCTGTCCAGGCTTCCGAACCGATCAGCAGGAAGACGTCGGCATCAGACAGGACCGGATCATCGAACCTGTAGTCCGCGGCAGCCAGCAGGCCGCCGATTGAGGTCTGGGGCTCGCCATCCGGCGTGGCGACCTCGATCTGGACGCCCAGATGCTCACGCAGAAGCGCCAGGACCGGCCCAGCCTCCCAATCGGCCCAGCCCGGTTGCAGAAATGCGACGGCAACAGTCATCGGCCTCCCCTAACGCAGCTTCACGGCGGTGCCGGCGGCGGTGACCATCAGCATGCCGCCGTCAGGGCCCAGCGACTCATAGTCGAGATCCACCCCCACCACGGCGTCGGCGCCCAGGCGGCGGGCCTCATCGTTCATTTCCTGCAGGGCGATGTCGCGCGCCTCGCGCAGGGCCTTCTCGTAACCGCCCGCGCGCCCGCCGATGATGTTGGTAATGCCGGCGAAGATGTCGCGGAAGATGTGCGCGCCGATGATCGCCTCTCCCGACACCACACCCAGGGTGGCAGCGGTTTCGCGCTCGGCGATCGAGGGGGTGGTAGAGTTCAACATCGGCTCGTTCCTTCCTGATGGGCGTCTTCGACTCTACCCGATTGGCTCCGGGCACCCTACACTGGGTGTCATGACAGACGCCGCACTCCGATCTACCGCCGGTTTTGACCTGACCCCGCCCAACGAGGCCGAACGCGCGCGCCTCGAGGGCGACCTCACCGCCGAAGAGGCGCGGGTTCTGCTGCAGCACGGCACCGAGGCCCCCTTCTGCGGCGGTCTGCTGGGCGAGAAAAGCCCGGGTGTCTATGGCTGCCGCCTGTGCGGCCTGCCCCTGTTCCGCCACCAGACCAAGTTTGAGAGCGGCACCGGCTGGCCCAGCTTCTATGCGCCCTTTGCCGAAGATCATGTCCGGGCGATCAAGGACAGCTCCTATGGCATGACCCGCATCGAAACCCGTTGCGCCCGTTGTGACAGCCACCAGGGACACGTCTTTCCGGATGGCCCGCCGCCCACGCGCCTGCGTTACTGCATCAATTCGGTGTCCCTGCAGTTCGTGAAGACCGGCGATCCCCTGCCCGATCCCCTGCATCGCGGCGATCCTGCGGGCGACTGATCCGGGCCTTCAGGTTCTCGGGATTCCTGCTCTTTTGATCAGGGTCAGGCTGGCCCGATCGGTATCGCCACGGGCTATGGCCCGTGGATCAAGGGCCGGGCCGTGCTCTTGGACCTGATCCGTGAGACCAAGGCCACCCGCCTCTGCTGACTAGAGGCAAAGATCGCACTGCATCTCTCAGACTGACGCAGAGGACGCATGTTAATCGTTACCTCGAAGCATAATAATATGCAGCCATACCAGTCAGATGAGGCGGTTGTTCAGCGTCACCTTCAAACTCGTCACCAAAAGCGACCGCTGCCATAGGCCGTGAGTACAGATTTCAGCAGATTGTTATTGTAACTGCCAAACATCACAGGCTCGGTATGCCAAATTTCGCTCCCGACACTAGCCGCCCTTATGCGCATCAGTAGCCTCTGCCAGGGCCAGCTTGGTCTTCGAAAGCTCGTCTTCCAACTGACTCACGCGCATCTCCAGGTCCTGGCACTCCTTGATCCAGGGCCACCGATCATTAGCGCGTGGACTCGGAAGGCTGAGCTTCAAGAACTTGAATAGGGCCTGCGCCTTTTCGCGCTCGTCAGGCAATGGCTGCGCCATGGCCTCTTCATAAATCCCCACGAGACGGTCCAGCATGGGTTCCAGAGAGGCCATTTGACGCGCCTGGTCTGAAACCTGACGCGCATCATCGGGATCGTAACGCTCGATCTCTGCTGAAATCAAAGCTTGGGTCAACATCGGCGAAAGTGACCTCAGCCCAAAGTTCAGATCCCTCAACCGGGGCAGGTTGGTCGTCGTGACCATGCCGCCCAGACCCCGAGCATCAAGAAGAATTACTGCGCAACCGGCACAGAGGGCTTCCAACGCCATCCGCGCCGTCGCGAACACGAGATCGTACTTGAGGAGCTCGAATTCGGGGTGAGCGATAACCTTGTCGCCGACACCGATCACATCGAGTTGCATGCCGAATTTTCGGCATACAGCTTCGAGCATGGGAACATGGGTCTGGAACTTCGTGAAGGCCAGGGCCTTCAAAGGCTTGACTGGTAGAGGCACAGAGCGCGGGACGTATCGCGAAAGATCGACACTATTGTGTAGGATCTCGACGCGCTTCTTGGCTATGCCTTCGCTATGGACCAGGCGATCATGGACGGCCTGATCTACAGCAAGATAGCGATAGACCTGCGGGAAATCGGCAGGCTTTTCTTGCCAGAACGCCCAGGCGTGGCACATCTGAACGGCAGGCACCTCCGGGAAGTGGATTAATGCCTCTGCCGTCTGAATGAAATGTTGGCCGTGAATCACATCCGGCGGGTCAGTGATGAGAGAGAGATCATTGACAACGGCGACACCTCTTTCTCGCAATTCTGCAGCAGGCGTCCCCAACACCGGTGAGTAAACAATTGGCCTGTGGCCGCGCTTCAACAAACCCAGAGAGATATCGCGTATCACCGTTTCAGTACCGCCACGACGCTGTAGCCAAACGTTGGTGAGCAGAACTTTTAAAGGTCGTTGGGCCGTACCGGTCACGCTCTGACATCCCTTGATTGATATGCGACAAGGCCACTAACTAACGGACCAATATGGTCCCTGTAGGTAATAAGTGTCTTGAAAACGCCGGAAGCCACCAAGGGAGCGGCGGCGATCTCGTATTGCGGGGTGACGCTCGGAGCCTTCAAGGCCTCAAGACCACTTGGCCGGTCATATAAAGCTTCACGATCAAGCAAACCGGGATCAATCTGGAGCAGTCGGTTGACCTCAAAGCTCAGTTCCGTCGCGCCGGCAACAGCCGACGCTTTGCGCTCAAGCTGGGCCGGACTCAGGACTATGGCTTCGAGCGGCTGCTGCACCCTGGTGCGAGATCCTCGAAATTCGATATCAAAGTCGAGGTGCCTGATTTCACGCTTCAGGATGCGGCCCGCTCGCTGCGCCGCTAGCGTTGAAATCATGCTGCAGAGGTCATGGACCGGGGAGTATTCTTCGATCGGATCACTGACAATTTGCTCTGCCAAATTGTCGACGAGGGCCGACGTCATGACGTCGAGCAGGCGGGTGAAAAAGCCCAGATCCTGGGCAAGGATCGCTGAATAGAACTCTCGATCACCGGCAAGACCGAACAGCGGCCCCGGCGTAGCACCGGCCGCCTTGATAAGCCTTCTGGATGCCTCGAGCCTGGGCGGCGCAGCCCGGCTTCCGGAACCATCCGTCCAGATCAGGACCAGGGGCTTTTCACGTTCCATCCAGCAATGGAGCAGAAGTTCATGGCCGGGATGGGCTACGGCAAGGACAGTGCTGGGCGGCATTTCAGAGCTCTAATCTGTAGTAATCTACCAAAAAATCTAAGCAGTTTTAGAGCTGAAATCACACGTGCGGATTGCCTTCAATGCAAAACTTCTCAACAAAAAATTACTGCAGATTCGCTTCAGAACTCATACTGAACAAATATTGAAATATTCAGGTCGTTACCAAGGTGGAAAACTTGAGTTTCAAGTTTCTGGTGCGGGCGGTCGGGGTCGAACCGACACTCCTTTCGGAACCGGATTTTGAGTCCGGCGCGTCTACCAGTTTCACCACGCCCGCAGACTTCGCACGTCGCGAAGGGCCGTCTCTCTAGCAGGCGTCCGAGGTGAATTCCAGTGGCGAGACGACTGGCCTAGGGTTGGCCACCAGGAGATTCTCGCCATGCCTCGACCCGGCCCTCGAAACCTGATCACGGACGTGCCGGGACTGACCGTTGGGTCCGCACAGGACGAGTCCATCCGGACCGGCGTCACCGTGATTCTCTGCCCTGAGGGCTGGAACGCGGCCGTCGATGTTCGCGGCGGTGGCCCAGGCGTGCGCGAAACCGACACCCTTGCGCCAAAAAAGCAGCTTCAGCCGGGCCCATGCCGTCTGCCTGTCGGGCGGTTCGGTCTTTGGCCTTGGCGCAGCGGACGGAGTTGCCAGCTACCTGTCGGTCAAGGGAATCGGAGTGCGCCTGGCGGCCGGGCCGGTGGCCATCCCCATTGTGCCGGCCGCCGTCCTTCACGACCTGGCCAACGGCGGCGACAAGTCATGGGGCCTGACGCCCCCCTACCGAGAGCTGGGCCAGGCCGCTGCTGCCGCCGCCGATCACAGCTTTGAACTCGGCGCAGTCGGAGCCGGTCGCGGGGCCAGGGCCGGCCTCGTCAAGGGCGGGCTGGGCTCAGCCTCGATCGACCTCGGCGGCGGCCTGATCGTCGGCGCTCTGGTCGCGGCAAACCCCATCGGCGCGGTCTATATGCCGGACGGCGAAACCTTCTGGGCCTGGCCGTTCGAGATCGATGGCGAGTTCGGCGGGCGCTCACCACAAGGGCCCGTATCCGCGACGGAACCCCTGCCCGACGAATCGAAACTCGGCACCGCCGGCCGCCTGCGGGCGGGAGCCAACACGACTTTGGCGGTCATTGCGGTCACAGCAGACCTGTCTACGGCCGAGGCCAAGAGAGTGGCGATGATGGCCCATGACGGCATGGGTCGCGCCGTCAGGCCGGCCCATACCAGTTTCGATGGGGATGTAGTCTTCGCCCTGGCCTCAGGTGAGGTTGAACTACCCCGCGACCCTGGCACCCGGCCCGTGGAGGTTTCACGCCTGGGATCAGCGGCGGCGGATTGCCTGGCCCGTGCGATCGCCCGCGCTGTCTATGAAGCGCGGGATTTCAGGGAATTATAGTCTCGCCGCCCGCCAGTTGGGTCGCTGTGACCTCAAGCCGGCCCAGGAGGCGCTTCAGGGTCACCACCTCGCTGGGGGCAAGGCCTGACAGCAGGGCCGCTTCATAGGCCAGGGCCATGGGAGCGATCTCGGCGAACAGGCGCCGGCCTGCGGCGGTCAGTTCCAGCCGGTGGGATCGACGATCCGCCCTGACCGTCGTGCGATTGACCAACCGCCTTTCCACCAGATCCTGGGCCGCGCGACTGACCCGGACCTTGTCCATGGCCGTGCGGGTTACGGCGGCGTGGGGCGTCAGACCCCCTTCAGCCAGAACAGACATCAGCCGCCATTGTGGAATGGTCAGGCCGAACCGGTCCTCATAGGCGCGCGCGATCAGCCGGCTGACCGCCGCCGCCGCCGTCACCAGGCGATACGGGACATAGTCGGCGAGGCTCAGCGCCTCTTCGGGTGCCACAGGCACCGCCGTCGTCAGGGAAGAGACCGTTGCGGTCATGACCCGTTCCTTTCGTCCTCCCGGGCGTGGTCGCCCATTGGAAGACGATCCTTCGCCAATCCTTGCGTCGTCACGACGACCCGCCGGGTCTCCGTGCATCTCGCGGCAACCTGATGTCACGCCCTGGCGGCGAGAACCACAATCGTCGAATCCCCCGTTCGACACAATCGGCGCATTTCGTGCGTCGGTTGTGCATTCGCGGCACAACTCGCCCGTGCCGTGGGCAGAGACCCGTCCCTAGTGGTGTGAGAGATCTTTCAGCTTGTTGTCCGGAAACGGTGTCGTGCTGGTCAGGGCCGCCTGGCAACGCTCGAGCTCCAGAAGGCAGTCGCCGCGGCTCCAGAAATCCGAGAACTCGACCACCGCCATCCGCACCTGCTTGGAAAAATCCTTGTGATCCAGAACCTTGGGTTCCGGCTCGGCATGGTGATCGTCCGCAGGCTTGGGCGGGCTGGGAGGATTGGAAATCACTACGGTCTGGCCACCGATCCGTGGGCCCAGAATCGTGACGTTTGGCGCGGCCGCTTCGATCACCGCAACGACACAGCGCTCGCACTGGCAGGTGGGATCATGGCCGCCATGCCCCACCGTCCCGTGTCCACCATGGTCGGCAACGCCATGGGCATGCGGCTGGCCATGCCCATGGCCACCATGCCCGTGACCATGACCATGACCATGACCATGACCATGGGCGTCCTTGCCACCCTTGTCCTTTTCCTCAGCCGGCTCGCCTTTCAGCGCCTCGGCCAGGCCCTTCATGGCCTTGGCGCAGGGACCGCCAAAATGCAGGAGCGGTCCGATACGCCTTTGTACTTCCTCGACCAGTTCCTGGGTCTTGGAGACCAGTTCGCCCGAAGGCGCGCTCGTCGCTGCGACGCACTTGGCCTTGATCGCATCATGGATGGTCTTGGCGACGCCGCGCGACTGCTCACCCCTGTCCTTGCGGCCCAGGTTTCGCCCCACGGCAAAGGCCAGGGCCGCTATGACCACGGCGGCCAGCACCAGACCCGCCAGCAGGGTCGGGTCAAAGATCGGGATGGGCTGATCGACCGGAAACTCTGACTGGTACACCAACCCCTCCCCATACTGCGGCGACACCATGATGGCGCGCCCTATGGTTAACGCAAGCCAAGACCACTTGCACCCTGAAGCTTGTCACCCTTTGCGGGAAATCACGCCCCTGGCCCGCGCGCCCTGATCATATCGTGACGGCCCGCCATAGACGGCGACCTCACAGAGGATGTCGCCACCCTCATCGACGGCCCACAGATAGTTCCGCTCAACCTCGACATCGCGGCCGGCCGGTGAAATGCCCTCGAACGTGTCGCCCCAGGGAATCACCTTGGACAGGTCGCGCCAGCTGAGGGTCATGGCGCGGCTCAGCTCATCGGCCGCCATGGCGTCAAGATCGGGGTCGCTCATCGGTCGGCCAGGCTCTGAAACGGAGGAATCGCGCAAAAAGATGCGCCGCGGGCGTCGCCTCGACAACTGTTGGAGCGCAGGATAGGTCGCGGAACAAGGCAGGAGACCAAGATGGGCGTTCCCAAGGGCAAGCGCGACTTTCGTGACGAAGACCGACTCGATCCCCGCGAACGTCACCAGGTCGAGTACTGGATGAAGCGCTGGGGCGTGACCAAGGACCAGATCGTCGCCGCCCACCGCAAGGTCGGCAACTCGATCAAGGATATCGGCACCGAACTGGGCAAGAAGCGCTAGCTAGCGCTTGTCCCGCTGGAAGGCCTTGGCTTCCGCCGCCAGGGACGTCAGGGCCGGATCGGTCGCATCCGGCTCAGGCGCGAACGGCAGGGTGCCGGCCACGCCGCGCAGGGCCAGCCAGAGCGGATGGCTGAAATGGCCCAGAATCCGCAGCGGCCGCCGCTTGTCGTCGGTCACATCCCAGCCTTCCCGTTCGAACTGGTCGGCCTGATCGCGCATCGACTTGATGTCGATGCCGTCCCAGCCTTCCGGATCCGGAATCTGGGCGGCCTCGTCGGCGGTCAGTCCGAAGGTGTCCCGCGCCAGTTGATCGATCTCCGGGAACTCCCGCCGCGCCTCGGGATCGGCGAAGGCAGGCTTCATCAGGGCCCTGTGTTCAAGGTCGGCAAAGCCGGGCAGATCGATCAGGCGACGCAGGGTCACGTTCAGGACTCGGCGATATCGCGGAAATAGGGAACCACTTCGCCCTGCAGCTTGATGGTCATTGGATTGCCCTTGCGGTCGAGAGTCTTGCCGGCCGTGACCCGGACCCAGCCTTCGCTGACGCAATACTCGTCAACATTGGTCTTCTCGACCCCCTTGAAGCGGATGCCCACGCCGCGTTCGAGAAGCTCGGCATTGTAGAAGGGGCTGTCGGGATTGGTGGCCAGACGGTCAGGAGGGGTATCGCTCATCGGATCGGCTTTCGAAGATGTCGTGGGCGCAAGCCCTTGAACGCGGGTGATAACCATCCGCCACCGGAAATCCAAGCGCCGCGACGCCAGCCCGACCCATGGCGCCCGTTCCCGGTGGGAGATGGGCATCATTCTTGTGCCGGGAAATCGATCATGGCTGGGGACAATGGCCGCGCCCCCTGCTAGCTAAAGGCGTCACCAAACCGGAGTTCGCATGCTGCGTCGCCTGTACGATTGGGTCATGGGACTGGCCGCCTCGCGCCACGCCCCGAAGAGCCTGTTCGCCATCTCCTTTGCCGAAAGCTCATTCTTCCCCATTCCGCCAGACGTGATGCTGGCCCCAATGGTTCTGGCGCGCCCTGACCGGGCCTGGTCCTATGCCACGATCTGCACCCTGGCCTCGGTTCTGGGGGGTGTCCTCGGCTACGCGATCGGATTCTTCCTGCAAGATTTCGGCATCTGGCTGATGGCTGCGACCGGCCACGCCGGCGGCCTGGCCGAGTTCCAGTGCTGGTATGACAAGTACGGGGTCTGGGTCATTCTGGCCAAGGGCGTGACGCCCATTCCCTACAAGCTGGTGACCATTGCCTCCGGTCTGGCGGCCTTCAGCTTCCCGATGTTCATCATCGCCTCGGTGATCACGCGCGGCGCACGCTTCTTCCTGGTCGCCTGGGTGGTCAAGAAGTTCGGCCCTGCCCTGCTCCCGGTGATCGAACGCCGCCTGGCCCTTTTTGCCGGCGGCCTGTTCGTGCTGCTTGTGATTGGCCTGATGGCGAGCCATTTCCTGGGCGGCAGCAGCGGCGGTGCCTGCGCGGTATGACCAGCGACCTCAACGATCCCAAGGCGACAGCCGTCGGCCTCGCGCCGGCGGAAGCCCCCGTCCTTGAGCCCGTGCGCGGTCCTTTGCCGGCCGAGGCCGTCGCGCCGGTCAGGGCCACGATCATCGCAAAGGCCCTCGACGCCTGGCCGTTGGTTGCCCTGGTGGCCAGCGCCAGCCTGCTGGCGACCGCCCATGCCTTCGAGACCTTCGGCAAGCTCTATCCCTGCACCCTGTGCCTGAAACAGCGCGAGGTCCTCTGGGTGGCGGGCACCGTCGCCCTGGTCGCCCTGGCCGCACGCTACAGCCCGTGGGCCGCGAAGCTGCGTCAGCCGTTCGACCTACTGCTCGCCGCGGTCTTTCTCTACGCGGCCGGGCTCGCGGCCTTTCATGCCGGGGTCGAGTGGAAGTGGTGGCCCGGCCCTACCACCTGCAGCGGCGGCACGGTCGCGGCCGCCGGCGACCTGGTGGCCATGCTCAAGGGCGACAAGATCAAGCCCCCCGCCTGCGACAAGGCCGCCTGGGTCTTTCTGGGCCTGTCCATGGCCGGCTGGAACGCCCTGATTTCGCTGGGTCTCTCGGGTGCCAGCCTCGCGGCCGGCCTGCGCAAGTCAAAGGCAACCTCGTGAGCGGACCCGCGCCGCGTCGACCGGGGGCCGGGGCTGCGCGCGCGCGCCTGGCCGAGATTCTCCGCGTTGATCAGGCCGGGGAACTGGCCGCAGTCCATATCTATCGGGGCCAGGCTGCGGTCATGCGCGCCAGTCCCGGCCGCGAGCGGCTGGCAGAACAGCTGCAGGAGATGGAAGGCCATGAACAAGTCCATCTCACTCGCTTCGACCAGCTTTTGACCGAGCGCGGGGTTCGTCCGACCTTGATGTCGCCGGTCTGGCGGGCGGCCGCCTTCGCCCTCGGAGCGGGCACGGCCCTGCTGGGCGACAAAGCGGCCCACGCCTGCACCGAGGCCGTCGAAACGGTCATCGAAAAGCACTATGCCGCCCAGATCACCGAACTGGCCGATCGCGATCCCGACCTCGCCGCTGAACTCTCGAAGTTTCGCGACGACGAGTTGGCACACCGGGACCTGGCCGTTGAGGAAGGTGCCCATGACGCCGTGGCCTATCCCCTGCTGACGGCCGTGATCCAGGCCGGTTGTCGGGCGGCGATCAAGATCAGCGAGAAAATCTGACCCCCTTGGCGTGACGTCCGCTCGGGCCTACCCATGGCGGCCATCATGCCGTGCCGAGGGTCCTGCTTGTCCTGCTCATCCAATCCGCTGTTCGCCGTCGCCCTGGCCACTGTCCTGATGCTCGGCAGTGATCTGGCAACAGCCGAGGTTCGGCACGCGTCCCCCAAGACCACCGCCCTCACTCTCGGGACCGGCGGCGAGGTTCCGGCCGAGCAGCGCGACATGAGCCTCGAGCATGTCGATCTGAGCCTCAGGGTGATCCCCGCCCGCAAGGCGATCGAGGGCGATGCCACCCTGACGATCAAGGCGCGGGGTCCGCTGAGCCGACTGGTCCTCGACCTTGACCGGAACCTGCCGGTCAGCCTGCTGGCCCTCGACGGCAAGCCCCTGGCCGCCGGCGCCTGGAGCAATCCCGAAGGCCGGCTCACCATCACCTTGCCAGCCCCCCTGGCCAAGGACGAGACGGTCAAGCTCCGAATTCGCTATGCCGGGGTCCCGCATGAGGCGAAACGCGCGCCCTGGGATGGCGGCTTTGTCTGGAAGACGACGAAGTCTGGCGAACCCTGGATTGCGACCGCCGTCCAGGGCGACGGCTGCGATCTCTTCTGGCCCTGCATCGACCAACCGATGGGTGAACCCCGACTGGTCGACCTGCACATTTCCGTCCCTGCCCCGCTGGTCGCGCCGGCCAATGGCCAGTTCCTCGGCATGACCGAGCAGGACGGCTGGCGAACCTATAACTGGCGCGCCAGGTCGCCGAATACCTATGCCATCGCCCTGAACATCGGGCCCTATGTCGAACTGGCGGACAGCTACAGGAGCCGCTTCGGGGACAGTTTTCCGATCCGGTACTGGCACCTGAAGGGGCGAGAGGTCGAGGCCAAGGCGCTGTTTGCTGAGTTTGCGCCCATGCTCGACTTCTATGAAGCGATGATCGGCCCCTATCCTTTTCGGGACGAGAAGATGGGCGTCGTCGAAACTCCTCACCTCGGCATGGAGCACCAGACCATCAATGCCTACGGCAATGGCTATGCCAAAGATGTCTATGGCTATGACTGGCTGCTGCAGCACGAACTGGCGCACGAATGGTTCGGCAACCAGCTGACCAATGCCGACTGGGACGACATGTGGCTACACGAGGGGCTGGGCACCTACATGCAGCCGCTCTACTCCCAGTGGCTGCATGGCGACATGGAATACATGGCGCGGCTCAATACCCAGCGCGCCGCGATCAGGAACCAGTTCCCGATCGTGGCCGGAAAGGTCATGGCGGAAGATCAGGTCTATGATGCCAAGGTCGGACCGGGCAACGACATCTATTACAAGGGTGCCAACGCCCTGCACACCTTGCGGAGCCTGATCGGCGACGAGGCATTCTTCAAGGCGGTCCGTATCATCGTCTACGGTCGGGCGGACCCCCGGCCCGGCAATTTCGCACCGCGCTATGCCACGACCCGGGACTTCATCAATGCCGTCAATGACGTGACGGGCCAGGATTATGGCTGGTTCTTCAACGTCTATCTCTACGAAGCCGCTGCGCCGGAACTGGTGCAGAGCCATGAGGGCGAAGATCTCGTCCTGAGCTGGAAGGTTCCGGGAAACAAACCCTTCCCGATGCCGATCGAGGTAAAGGTCGGAAGCCAGGTCGTTACCCTGCCGATGACGGGCGGAACGGGCCGGGTCCCGGTCGGAACAGTGACGCCGGTCATCGTGGATCCCGCCTCGAAGATCCTGCGTCGCCAGCCTCATGTCGAAGCCTATCAGGCCTGGAAAAAGTCCAAGGACGAGGCCGCAAAGGCCGAGGCCGAAGCTCAAAAGAAGGCCGCCGCCAAGACCGCCAAGGCCAAGCGCAGGGCTAAGACTGCCAAGCCCTGACGGCTCAAGGCGAGACGAATTCAGACTTGATTGACGATATTCCTTAACGGAACTGGTGTGAGGCTGGGGCTAGAGATCAGCCTTGCCGAGAGCTGGACCATGCTGACGCCCAACCATGTCGTGATCGCCGCTCGCGCCGTTCTGGCCCTTGGGGCCGCGACGGCCACGATCCTGATGCTGGGACCGTTCCAGGGTCTGGAGGCAGTCCTTGGTCTTACGGACAAGAGCGCCCACGCCCTTGCTTTCGGCGCTCTGACGGCCGTGTCCTTCGCAGCTTTTCCACGGCTTCGCCGCAGCGATCTAGCCCAGGCCGCCCTGATCCTGGGCGGCGCTGCCGAGATCGCTCAGATGTTTGGGGGGCGAACCGCAAGCCTGGCGGACTGGGCCGCAGATGCGGTCGGCATTGGCACCGTCTATGGGGCCAGCCTGATCGAAAGCGCCCGCAAGATGGCCCGCGACCATGGCCATCTGCCCCTCTCGACGATCATCGCCCTGGATCGCCGCAAGGCCGGGGGCCCCAAGCACCAGCCGATCGCACCCGGTGCAGAGGCCATGCCGGACCGCTTCGCAGAACGGGCCAGCCGGCACTTTCCGCGTCGTCCCGCCGCCTAGCTCAGGTCGCCGCAGCGAGGGCCTCCAGGCCCTCCGGCGTGATCTTCCAGCCCACGCGGTCACGTTGTGCGAAGCCGAGATCGGTCAGGGCCCGGGCGTGGCTGATGTTGATCCAGTCGACATCCTCGCCGGCCTGCTTGCGCGCCAGGTTTTTCAGCGCCTCCAACTGACCGTCGGACAGGGCCATCTAGAGGGCGTCCAGGGCGGGTACATCGCTCGTCTCAGCCGGCCGCGCCGCTTCGCATAGCTTGCGCAGTTGCTTGAGCATGGACGGACCACTGATCTGGCTGGGGGCATCGGAGTAGCCCTCGATCTTCAGCTGCCGCCGGATATCGGAAATGTTGCCGTATTCACCGGACCGCGCCAGCTGGAAGGCGCGTTCGAGAGTGGTTGGTCTGTGGGTCATGGGACACCGTACAGGAGACCACCCCCGACAGCGAGGCCTTGTTCCGGCGGTTGGCGGGAACAGGCCGGTCCGGCGAACGTTGTTCATCCTCACCAGAGGACATGACCATGACTGACAACAAGCAGAGTCCAGCCAACTCAGCGCCCGGTGTTCTTGGCGACTGGTCCCAGGCCCAGGACCTTGGACAGGCAGGCCATCCCGAGGATCGGGTCAGCGAAACCGACGTCAAGGAAGCCTTCCAGACCGAAGCCTCCCCAACCAGCCGGTTGGTTGCCCCGTTGCCGGACGGCGAAACCCACGACCAACTCGCCGAGCATGTCGATCAGGCCGAGGATCGCCAGGAAGCCCTGCTGGACGAAGGCCTGGAAGAAAGCTTCCCGGCCAGCGACCCCGTCAGCGTCAAACGCATCACCTGACATCCGGCTCGCCGCCGGTCTGCCTCACGCCTCTAGTCCAATGCCCCAGTAGAGGACATTAAGAACCGCCAAAACTTCCACGTAAATATCTGTTTTAATTAAATTCTTGGTCGATGACCGAGCCTCAGATCAAGGCTCGGTCACCACTGGGTCATCACTGACTTAGGCTACGAACTGACTCCACACTGGACTTTGCAAAAATCGAGAAGGCTTACATTTCGAGCTTCGGCACGAGATGGCCAACGGACCGGCGTGACCCCCATTTCTTATCCAGCCATAACGAGAGTCCTGGGTTGATTTGAGCCCTGGTCGTGGTAGGTGGCAAGAGGCCGGTGCGCAGAGCTATCAGCCAGGCCCCGCCCTATCCAGGGGCAACGGGACAGGCTGGCCTTGCAAGCCCACGGGGCATTGGCAGCCAAGGTTGGGAGCCGGCAGGATTCCGGGAGAACAGGTTTGGCCGCGTGGTCGCCGGCGAGATCTGCCGAAGGCGGGGCCGGCGGATGAAGGCCTTCTGTCCTTACGCATCATTTGGCGTCAGCTTTGAGATCGACCGCGCGCCGGTACTCTCGTGGAGACACGCCGATCCGGCGACGGAACTGAACATTGAAGTTGGAGAGCGTGGGCAAGCCGCACGCGAAAGCGACGTCAATGATGGGCTGATCCGTTCGCCGCAGAAGCAGGCAGGCTTCAGCGATGCGCAGGTCGTTGACATAGTCCGTGAAAGACCGCCCGACGAGGCGCTTGAAAGCGCGGCTGAAAGCCGCTGGCGTGACGTGAAGATGTTGCGCGGCGGTGGCAGCGCAGAGGTCCTCATGGAAGTGGGCGCCGACCCAGGTCAGCAGCCTGTCGATTCTTCGCGCATCCGCAGCTGCGGTCCCTTCGTGGCGAGGAGACTGCAGGCCTAGAGGGCGTCGCAACGCCAGGTCGTTGGTGCCGGAAATCAGGTCCAGGATGGACAGGCCCACCGCCAGTTGCGCCAGTCCGCGCGATTGCAATAGCTGCGGCATAGCCCGACGCACCTCTTCGGCGACGCCTCCGCCAAGGATCCAAGCCGAAACCGGTTCGTTGATCAAGCGACCGATCCCGTCAGCCCATTCCGGCAATGACGTCAGGCTCGCCGTGGGCCGAACCTGCATCACCATGGCTTTCACGCCACTGGGCTGCGGCCCCCATGACAACCAGGCGTGTGCTGCGTTTGGCGCAACGAGAACCAGGTCACCGGTATCGAAGGGCTCGACCGAACCGCCCACAAAACGCAAGCCGGACCCCTGAGAGATCCAGGTCAATTCGATCAGGGGATGGGCGTGCACGGCCCCGGCAAAGGCAGGGAGCGCCAAGTCCAGAACCCGCAGCGTCTTTCCTTCGGCAAACGGAACCGCCTCTTGCACGACCTTCATCGACAGGAACTCCTCCGAGCCAAAGCGGCAGATGCTCTGGCGTTCTGCCCAGGGCAGAGGCCAGCCGTGCAGGGCACGGCACACAAGGGCATCCAGATCGTGCTGCCAAATGTCCGCGCTCACAGCATTCTAACGCCAACAGGCGTCATAAAACAGTCAGTATGGGTCGACCACAGGTTAGAACCCCGCTGCGCTCCACCGCATACTGAGGCCATGCACCCTGGCCCTCCAACCAACGAAAGCAGCCGGATCCAAGAGGCGCCCTGGTGGCGCGGCGCGGTGCTTTATCAGGTCTATCCGCGGTCGTTTCAGGACAGCAATGGCGACGGCATCGGCGACCTAGCCGGGCTCGGCCAACGTCTGCCCTATATCGCAAGCCTCGGGGTCGACGGCCTGTGGATCTGCCCCTTCTTTCCAAGCCCTATGCGGGATTTCGGCTACGACGTGTCAGACTACCGCGACGTCGACCCGCGGTTCGGCACGCTGGCCGACTTCGACCATGTCGTGCGCCAGGCTCACGCCCTCGGCCTGAAGGTGATCATCGACCAGGTCTGGAGCCACACGGCGGTAGAGCACCCTTGGTTCACGGAAAGCCGTTCCAGCCGGGACAACCCCAAGGCCGACTGGTACGTCTGGGCCGATCCCAGACCAGACGGCGGCCCGCCGAACAACTGGCTAAGCTGGATGGACGGGCCAGCCTGGCGCTGGGAGCCGCGGCGGCGGCAGTACTACCTGCACAACTTCCTGCCCCAGATGCCGGACATCAATTTCCATTGCGAGGCGGCCCAGCAGGAAATCCTGGCCATCGCCCGCTTCTGGCTGGACCGGGGGGTGGACGGCTTTCGGCTCGATACCGCCAACCTCTACGCCCACGATCTTCAAATGCGCGACAACCCGCCCGCGCCACCTGACCAGCGCGGCGACAGCCCGGTGCTGATGCAGCGCCATGCCTTCACCATGGATCAGCCCGAATCCCTGGCCTTCCTGCAGCGCCTGCGCACCGAGATGGATGTCTATCCCGGACGCATGGCCGTGGGCGAGATCGGCGGCGCGGACGGGCTGACGACGATGCTGGCCTATACGCGCGGCGGCACTGCGCTGCACACGGCCTATGCCTTCGCCTTCCTCGGCGCGCGGCCTGACGCCCCGGCGGTGGCTCGCCAACTTGCTCCCTGGGCCGAGGGCGAGGGCGAGGGCTGGCCGGCCTGGGCCTTCTCCAACCACGACGCCCCCAGGGTGGCCACCCGGTGGGCGGGTGGTGACGCGGCGACGTTTGCTTTCGGCGGCCCGGCCAGTGCGGCTGCGGCGGGCGCGGGTCCGCTCACCTGGATGGCCCTGCTGATGGCCTTGCGCGGCACGATCTTCATCTACCAGGGCGAGGAACTGGGCCTGCCGCAAAGCGATGTTCCCTTCGAGCAGATGCAGGATCCGTTCGGCCTCGCCAACTGGCCGCTCATTCCCAGTCGTGACGGCTGCCGGACACCCATGCCCTGGGCGCACGCAGCCGCACACGCCGGCTTCAGCACCGCCCAGCCCTGGCTGCCGGTGGACCCCGCCCATGTGGATCGCGCCGTGGACCGGCAGGAGGCCGATCCGGAGTCGATGCTGCAGCAGACCCGCCGGCTTCTGGCGCTGCGTCGCGCAAACCCTGCCCTGCAGTCCGGTGCCTGCCGCGTGCTTTGGGCCGAGGGTGAGGTGCTCCTTTTGCAGCGCGGCGACGGACCGGACGCCATCCTTGCGCTCTTCAACCTGGGCGCAGGGGAGGCTCCCCTGCCCCCCATACTTGCCCCTGAGGCGGTCAGTCAAAGCCCGCTGCTATGGGCCAGTCACACGGACCTGACCCAGGCGTCTCGTCTTCCCGGCGGTGCCGCCCTTTTCCTTCGCGCGACCTGAACACCATGATCGACATCGACAGCCACTATCCGCTCTCCGCCCAGCAGATCGCGCAGTTCCGCCGCGATGGCTTCATCAAGCTCAAGGACGTGCTCAGCGCCGATGCCCTGGCCCATTTCGGCAACGAGATCACCCGCCTGACCATCGATCTCAACACCGAGCAACGTCCGCTGGAGGAGCGCAGCACCTATGACCGCGCGTTCCTGCAGGTGATGAACCTCTGGGAAAAAAGCCCCCTCGTGGGTCGCTTCGTCATGGGCCAGAGGCTGGCGCGCATCGCCGCCGAGCTGCTCGAGGTGGCAGGCGTGCGCCTCTACCATGACCAGTCCCTGTACAAGGAGCCGGGCGGCGGCATCACGCCCGCTCACGCCGACCAGTATTACTGGCCCCTGGGATCCGACCGCACCGTCACCGCCTGGATTCCGCTGCAGGCGGTGCCGGAGGAGATGGGCCCGCTGGGCTTCTATGCGCGCAGCCAGTCTGTGGCCTTTGGGCGAGACCTCGGCATCTCGGACGAAAGCGAGGAAAAGATCAGCGCCAACATGGCCCTGCACGGCTTCGAGTTCTGCACCGGTGCCTTTGATCTTGGTGATGTCAGCTTTCACCTGGGCTGGACCTTCCACAAGGCCGGTTCCAACGTCAGTCCGAGACCGCGATCGGTCATGACGATCATCTATATGGACGCAGACCAGCGCCTGGCACCCGCCCTCAACCCTGTGCAGAGCAACGATCGCGACCAGTGGTGCCCCGGTGCCCGCGAGGGTGAGGTGATCGCCACGCGGAAGAATCCGGTGATCTGGAGGCGCGCGTGATCTTTCTGGCGCAGACAGGCTTGATCCAGGGCCAGCCGCTCCAGCGCCCAAGCCACGCCCGGCCATGACCCAACCCGTCGATCACAGTCACGATGGTCTGGCCGGGGAGCCGCGGCTGCGTCGCGACCTCAACCTCGGCACCCTGGCCGGCCTGCCCCGCGCCTCTCGCGGCTGGCGGGCCACGCTGCGCGAACAATTGGCGCTGCTGAAAGCCGACGGCTATGAGGCGGTACAGATCTGGACGCCCGACGATGCGGCCTGCGACGCCGCCCGTGAGGCGGGCCTGGCCCTGACCGGCATGGGCAGCGCGCGCGCACCGGTCGAAGTGGCACCCCTGGTGAAGCACCAGCTCGACCTGGGTTGCGGCATCACCACCCTTCACCTGGGCGATAGCTTCGAGTCCGACGCGGAGATGGACGCCTTCGCGGCCGCAGTGCTGGACGCCTCGGCCCGGCACGCCCAGCCCGTCTATGTGGAAACCCATCGCGGCACCCTGACCCAGGACATCCGCCGGACCCTGGACTGGGTAAGGCGCTGGCCCGCCCTGCGGTTCAATGCCGACCTGTCACATTGGTATACGGGCCATGAGCTGACCTATGGCGGCGAGTTCCAGACCCGCCTCGCGCGGTTGCAGCCGGTGCTCGACCGCGTGCGGTTCCTGCATGCGCGGGTGGGTAATCCGGGCTGCATCCAGACGGCGCTGGACGAGCCCGGGGACAGCCTGGGCCACTTCCGGGAGATGTGGACCCGCTGCTTTGCCGGATTCCTGCGGAGCGCGCGGCCAGGCGATTTTCTCAGCATCACCCCAGAGCTCCTGCCCCAGCGTCTCGGCGAGGGCGCGGGTGCTTCCTGGCTGCACTACGCGCAACCGCGCGCCGACAGCCGCCGACGGGCCTTCGGCGGGGAACCGAGTGATCGCTACGACGACGCCGCACGCCTGTGGGACATCGCCAGCGAGTGCTTTGTCGTCGCGCGCCAAGACCTGACCCCGGGGCAAAGCCATGCATGTTGATCCATCTCGCCACAGCACCGGCTTTCTCATTCTGCTGAGCCTTCCCACGGCAGCGATCGGCTTCTCGCTATCGGCCGCCGTGGCATCGACCACCTGGTTGCTCAGCACCCGCTACGGCCTGCACCTGGACAATATTGCGCTGATCTGGCTTGCGGGTCCGCTGATGGGCCTGTTTGTCCAGCCCCTGGTCGGTGCCCTGAGCGACCGAACGTGGCTGCTGGGCGGACGCCGTCGGCTCTACCTGCTGATCGGGGGCACGGCCGGGGCGATATCGATGTACGCCCTGCTTCATCTGGACCAGCTTGCGGCCGTCACCACGCTGAGCCTGCTCTCGGTCGCCGTGGTCGTGACCCTGCTGCTGGATCTGAGCACCAATGTAACCTTCAACCCGGCGCGCTCGCTGGTGGCCGACCTGACCGCCGAGGGCCCGCAGCGGGTCCGGGGATATGCCTGGATGCAGACGGTTTCAGGCCTCTTCGGGGTCAGCGCCTATCTCGTGTCCATCTTTCTGGGCAATGCCGTGCTGATCCAGGTGACCGTGGCGGTGACCTTTCTGTGTACTGTCGTGCCCACCCTGCTGATCCGCGAGCCGGCACCGGAGCAAGTCTCGCCCTCCCCCGGCGCGGCCGCCGCAGCGAGCAGGGCTGGCGGACACCCGTTTCGGGCGCTGCTCCCGATGGCCGGCTTAGGGGCTTACGGTCTCTACGTCGCCGTCGACAAGGTGCTGCTGAAGGGCGCGCTGTCCGGGTTCGCGGTGCCGCTATTCCTGCTCGCCGCCGCCAGCACGGTGGCCTGGGGCGTGAGCCTGGTCTGGCGGGATCGCGTCCGCGGCAGTGCAGCCCTGCGCCTTCGCAAGATCCTGCTTGCCCATGGTCTGGCCTGGCTGGGCGTTCAGGGCATGTTCGTGATGGCCTTCTTCTTCGTGCGCGATTTCATCGTGCCGGGCAGTCCCAGTCAGGAGGTCATGGCCAATGTCTTCCACCGCTGGATAAACGGCTCGACACCCAGCGCGGCCGACACGGCGGGCAACATCCTCTCCATGGGCTTCCTGTTGATGAACATCGTCGGTGCCCTTTTGCCCGTAACACTTCTGGACCCCTTGTGCCGGCGATGGGGCAAGGTGGCGGTGCATCGCGCCGCGATGGGCCTCATGGCCCTGGGCTTCCTGTTCATCGCCTTGGCGGCCCGGTCAGAGGGCAGCTACTATCTCGGCATGCTGCTCGTCGGCGTCGGCTGGTCGTCCCTGATTTCGATCGTGTTCGCGATCTTCTCCGAGTCCGTCGACCCGCGAGAAATGGGGGTCAGCATGGGGGTCTTCAATTCGAGCCTCGTCCTTCCGGCTCTGGCTGTACCCGGCCTCCTGCAGATCTCCGAGCACCTCGATCAGCACCGCTGGATTTTCGGCCTCTTCGCCGCCTGCCTGTCCCTGTCCTGGGCCTTCTGGCTCAGCGTCGCAGAGCGCCCTCAAACACCGTGAGCCCTTTCCGGAGACCTCAAGGATGATCGACCTGCAAATTCGTCGGCTTCTGCGGTCATCCTGCAGTCTTTCGCACTGGCTGAAGGTGGAAGGTCGCCGCTGGGCGATAGCAATCTGGTGCGGAGCCCTGGCGGTTTCGACCGCGTCGGCTCAAACCTTCACCGATTGGGTCGACCCATTCATCGGGACACAGGGTACGGGGCACGTGACCCCGGGCGCTACCGTGCCCTTCGGCATGGTCTTCCCCGCACCAGACAATGCCGATCGCGGTTGGAGCTACAGCGCCGGATACCAGTATGGCGACCGCAGGATCCTCGGATTTTCCAATACCCACCAGAGCGGAGCGGGCATCCCGGAATTGGGTGACGTTCTGCTCCTGCCCCGGGCCGGTACAGCCTGGTCCTCCGGCGACGGCGACTTTGGCGCTCTGAAATCGATCGAGCGCGCGCGACCCGGCTGGTACTCCGTGCGGTTGCAGGACTATGGCGTGACTGTGGAACTCACGGCCGCGCCCAAGGTCGCGCTGCAGCGCTACCGCTTTGACCGGCCCGGGCGCGTACAGGTCCTGGTGGACCTCCAGCATGGGTTGAACTACCTGGAGCAGCCCTCGGTGGTGGCCTCCAGTGTCACCTCCCGCCAAGATGGCCTGCAGGGCACGCTGCACCGGCGGAACTGGGTCACTCGCCAGGTGTCCTTCGTCGTGCGGTTCAGCCAGCCTGTGCTGCGCAGCCAGACCCTGCCCGCTCGGCCGGGCGACAAAGCCCCTCGCCTGCTGCTGGATTTCGATCTTGGCACCAGCCGCACGCTGGAGGCCCGGGTCGCCCTGTCGACGGTCGATGAGGCCGGCGCAGAGCGCAACCTGAACACTGTCGCGGGCCAGGATTTCCAAGCCGTGCGCCAGAACGCCGACCAGGCCTGGAATGCCCTGCTTGGCCGAATTCGCATCCAGGCCGACGCGCGCAAGAAGCGCCTCTTTTACTCGGCGCTCTATCGCACCCTGCAGCATCCCAGCGACATCGCCGATGCCAATGGCCAGGTCCGCGGCCCTCGCGGTGAAGTGCTCCAGGCTCCAGGCGGCGTCTATTACTCGACCCTGAGTCTCTGGGACACCTTCAGGGCTTCGCACCCCCTTTTCACCCTGATTGTGCCCGAGCGCGTACCCGGCTTCGTCAACACCCTGCTCGCCCATCATCGCCAGATGGGCTACCTGCCCCTGTGGACCAGCTGGGGCCAGGAGACCTATTGCATGATCGGCAACCCGGCCTTGCCGGTGATCGCCGACGCACTCGTCAAGGGCTTTGGCGAGGGGGGACGCATCGACGAAGAGGCGGCTCTGGCGGCGATGTTGGAGACCAGCACCCGCGAGCGCCCAGACGCGCCCGAGTGGGCCCAGCGCGGCTGGGCGGTACTGGACCGCTACGGCTACTTGCCTTTCGATCTGCAAAAGGGAGAGTCCGTCAGCATGACGGCCGAATACGGCTACGGTGACGCGGCTGTGGCCACCGTCGCCGAGCGCTTGGGCCGGCAGGACATCGCGAAGCGTTTCCGGGCCCGGTCACAGAGCTGGAACCAGCTGTTTGACGAAGAGACCCGCACCCTGCGCGGCAAGGACAGTTCGGGACGCTGGCGCACGCCCTTCGATCCTGTCGCGGCGACATCGCCCCTGAAGAACCCTGGCGACTATACGGAAGCCAATGCCTGGCAGTATACCGCGACGCCCGCGCTCCACGACGCTGCAGCATTCCGTGACCGGCTCGGCGGCGCGGAGGCCCTTGAAGCCTGGCTGGACCGCTTCTTCACCCTGCCCGTGCCCAACCCTGACAAGCATCTCGGTCAGGAGGCGCTGATCGGCCAGTACGCTCATGCCAACGAGCCCAGCCATCACATTACCTGGCTCTACGCCCTGACCGGGTCGCCGGAGAGGGGCCAGAGGCTGCGTGAACAGATCGTACGCCGCTTCTATGGGACCGGACCCGACGGCCTTGTCGGCAATGACGATGTTGGCCAGATGAGTGCATGGCTGGTCTTCACCATGCTCGGCTTCTACCCTGCCGAGCCTTTCAGCGGCCGCTATGTCCTTGGACAGCCGCTCGTGTCAGGCGCTCAAATCCAGATACCTGGCGGCAGGATGGTCCGCATAAGCGGCACTGGCCCGCTGCCGATCCTGGATGAAAAGCCGCTTCCCAAGCATCAGGTATCGCACAAGGATCTCCTCGCTGCCCGTTCATTGCGGTTCGAGTGAACTGCACTCAGGCCCCAAGGCGGCGGCGCTCCCGGAAATCGGAATGGCCGTCGTGCGAGATTTCCCCAGTACGGCCGCTGCCCCGAAAGCGGCCCCTCCCAAGGTCTGAGAAGAGTCAGAAGCGGCGGTTTGCGCCCAAGGTGCATTGCCGGAAATTTTCCGAGCAGATTTGGACCGGGTGGGGCCTCACCGGCACAACGATCTAGGGTGCCGAGATCTCGAACCAGAGGTCGAAGCGGTCCAGGAGCGCCAGCAGGCTGATCAGGGCACCCGCGCCGGGCCCCTCCAGCGCGACCTCCTCGGGCGTCTTGGCGCCGTGCACCAGATCGACCAGAAGGTCCCGGGTCAGCTCGACCTGCGGCCCGCCCGCGCCAGGCCTATGGTGCAGAACAGCGTTCTCGAGGCTGACCGCGAAGCGCTCGCCGGTGTCGGTAAAGACCGCCGTGAACGCGATCTCCGTCGCCCCGGCCTTCTCGCCGTTCAGCCGCACCGAAAGGGAATCAAGCACATTGTCGGTGGGCATGGTCCGCAGCTGGCCGGCCGAGGCCTGGCGGGGCGTGGCGCTGGGCGGCCTAGGACATCGCAGTTCCTGGGCGCCGGTCAGGTAGAAGTCGCGCCAGGGCCCGGACTCCGCCTGAAATCCCATCTGCTCGAAGGCGTCGGCCTGCAGGGCACGGGCTTCCTGGTTGGCCGGATCGGCGAACACAAGATGGCCGACCAGTTCGGCGACCCAGCGGTAGTCGCCGGTCGCGAATGCCTCGCGCGCCTGCGCCAGCAGCCGCTCGGCCCCGCCCATCGCCGCGACATAGCGCCGGCCCGCAGCTTCGGGCGGATGCTTGTGCAGGTTGGCCGGGTTGCCGTCGAACCAGCCGAGGTAGCGCTGATAGACCGCCTTGGCGTTGTGGCTGAGCGTTCCATAGTAACTGCGCGTGTGCCACTCGGCTTCCAGGGTCGGCGGCAGCCGCAGCACCTCGGCGATCTCGGTGGCGTTGAGCCCATGGTTGGCCATACGCAGCGTCTGGTCGTGGATGTACTTGTAGAGGTCGCGCTGCTGGGTCAGGAATCGGCGGATCGGACCGGCGTCCCACCGTGGCCAGTGGTGGCTCGCGAACATCACCCTCGTATCCGCGCCGAACAGCGCCAACGCCTCGTCGATGTAGAAACTCCAGGCCTTTGCGTCCCGCACCTGGGCCCCGCGCGGCGTGTACAGATTGTGCAGGTGACAGGTACAGTTCTCCGCCATGCACAGCGCGCCGAACTTCGGGAAGAAGAAGTTCATCTCGGCCGGCGCTTCGGTGTCCGGAGTCACCTGGAAACGGATCTCGACCCCGTCAACCGTCAGGGTCTGGCCGGTGTGGGTAATGGACTCGGTGGGTGCCACCAGGGCGACACGGCCCGTGGACGTTCCCTTGCCGAGCCCGGAGTCCACGTGGCCCTGCGGATCCTTGGGCAGCAGGCCGCCATACATGTACGTCGCCCGGCGGCTCATCACATTGCCGGCCAGGACGTTCTCAGCGACGGCCGCCTGCAGAAAGCCCTCGGGGGCGATGATCCGCAGGCCGGCGGCGATCTCCTCCGGCGAGGCGACACCCAGGATGCCGCCGTAGTGGTCCACGTGGCTGTGGGTGTAGATAACCGCGCTGACCGGCCGGTCGCCCTTCTCGTCGCGCAGCAGCTTCAGCGCTGCTGCCGCCGGCTGGGCCGAGGTCAGCGGATCGATGACAATCCAGCCGGTCTCGCCTTCGATAAAGGTGATGTTGGAGATGTCGAAGCCGCGCACCTGGTAGACGCCGGGCGTCACCTCGAACAGGCCGTGATGGGCGTTGAGCCGCGCCTGCCGCCAGAGGCTGGGGTTCACGGTGTCGGGCCGCTCGCCCTCCAGAAAGGCGAAGGGACGTTGGCTCCAGGCGCCGGGCACGTCAGCGTCAGAGATCGAGCCGACGAAGCCACGCTTTGCCAGCACGAAGTCACCACCGTCATCGGCGGGTAGAGCCGCCGCCATGGCCGAATGCGCCGCCCGCGTCGCCTCGGTGGCGGTCTTCCGTGTCAGGTCCATGTCGCTGTCTCCCCCGGCATCGTCTTCCAGCGCCCATTCCGGACTGCCACCATACAACAGCGACTTTGGGTCGACAGGCAGGCCTTTAAGCGGACCAGGAATGTCTTGGTCCCTGTGGCCTCGACCCTCAGGCCGAGCCCCTTGAGCTCCGCGTCCTAAACCGTATAGCGCGCACCCTCCTTCTCGAAGGTGTCGATCGTGCGCTTGTTCAGGCGCGCGATGCGCACCCCGTCCCTATCGATAGCCATAGCCGCCAAGCTCTTTGGTCACCACGGGTCACCATTTGGTCACCACGCATCAGGTAACTGCCGAGAACCACCACCACCCATGAGGCCGAAAAGCACAAGTTTTTCAATGCCTAGGCAACCTGACAAGCCCCTCAAGCCTCCAGTTCGATGTCCCAGTAGAGATAGTCGAGCCAGCTGGCGTGCAGGTGGCCCGGCGGGAAGCGGCGGCCGCGATCCTGGAGTTCGTGCATGCTGGGTCGTCGCGCCGAATGGAACGGCAGCATTCCCGCCTCGCGTAGCGTCCGGCCGCCCTTGCGCAGATTGCAGGGTGCGCAGGCGGTGACGATATTCTCCCAGGTCGTCCTGCCGCCGCGCGAGCGGGGAATGACATGGTCGAAGGTCAGGTCCTCCGGTGACGCGCAATACTGACAGCTGAAGGCGTCGCGCAGGAACAGGTTGAAGCGCGTGAAGGCCGGCGGCCGGTCCTGCGGGACATACTGCTTCAGCGACACGACACTGGGCAGTTTCATCTCGAAGGACGGCGAATGAACGACGTGATCATAGGTCGACACGACCTCGACACGCTCAAGGAACACCGCCTTGATCACATCCTGCCAAGGCCAGAGTGACAGAGGATAATAGCTGAGAGGCCGATAGTCGGCATTCAGCACAAGGGCCGGCATGCCTGACGGCGGACGGGAGAGGACCTGCATCAGGATCTCCCTCTGGAGCCTGAGAGACTCCTGAAAAGCGGATACGCGATCGGACTGAAGACGGGCCTCCTTCCTACGCATTCAAAGGGAATCGCCATTCATTCCCGAACGCACCGAAAGGATGATCCAACTCCGCGACGGAACCAAGACATCTGGCGGATAGCGATCAGATTGGCGGAATTTCGCCCGTTTTGACCGCGCCATAGCAGCGCCAGAGCAAATGGGCCGCGACTCCGCGATACGGCTTCCAGGCTTCAGCCCTGGCATAGGCCTGTTTCTCGTTCGGGCGGACCTCGGCACGGTCGGCCCAGCGCATAGCTTCCTGCAAGGCGACGTCGCCCCCCGGAAACATGTCCAGCCGGCCTTCGCAGAACATCAGATAGGTCTCGGCGGTCCAGCGGCCGATGCCCTTGACGGCCATCAGAGCCGCGGCGGCCTCATCATCCGGCAAATTGCGCAGGGCGTTGAGGTCGCAAAGTCCTGTCACCTGGGCCTCGGCTATGGCGCGCGCATAGCGCACCTTGGGCCTGGAAAGTCCCAATCCCTGCAGATCGAGGTCCTCAAGCGCCAGAATGGCCGGAGCCGTGATCTCTCCCAGTCCGGCCTCGACCCGGCGCCAGATCGAGGCGGCCGAAGCCAGGGACACCTGCTGGTAGACAATCAGCTTCAGAAGTCCGGCAAAGCCAGGCTCGGCCGATCGCCAGGCAAACGAGGGGGTCACGGCGTCAATGGCCGCAAGGGCCGGGTCAACAGCCGCCAGGTGGGCGCGAGCAACCTTAATCTGGTCAGGCGTGGGCGACGGATCGACAGACATGGCCATGGACAGACCATTGCCCCGCAAGGCCTGCAACCCGATCCTTGCTAGGCGACCGAGATGATCTCGACTTCACCACCCGCCACCATGGCGGTGTCGCCGACCGTCTTGCCCAACAGGGCCCTGGCCAGGGGAGAAACATAGGAGACCGAACCCCCTGCAGGATCGGCTTCGTCCTCGCCGACGATGCGGAAAGTCTGGCGGCGGCCATCTTCGCGCTCAAAGGTCACCGCCTGGCCAAAATGGACCACATCAGCCGGACCGGTCGGTTCGGTCAGTTGGGCGCTGGCTCGCCGGGCCGCAAAGTAGCGCAGGTCTCGCGTCGCCCGGGCCATGGCCGTGCGATCCTCAGCCACGCCGCCCGTCGCCTGGGCGGCACCATAGGCAGCGCGGGCTGCAGCCAGGCTGGAGTCCAGCTGGGCAAGACCCCGGGCGGTCACCAGGTTGGGATTGGACGAGATAGGCCGATCGAGCAGGTCGGCGGCGAAGGCTTCGCTGTCGCCTTCCTTGGTGAAGGCGACGCTCATCGGCAGACACTCTGGAAGTTCATCGACATCAGCTGGGAATCCGAAGACCGGCGGTTCAGTCCCGGCGCGGGCCTGAAGTCCCAGGCGCATCGGCTCTCCGTGCTAGCGCCCGACCCAGGGGGATTCAAGGGCCGACAGGCGTGAAAGACGGGGTCGCGATGGCGGAGCGGTCCTGACAGGCCCAGCTCCGCCGTTCACGGATAAGAGTCGCTTAGAGAACGATGCCTGCGACAGAGCCGGCGAGCGCCAGAGCGAGAACCAGGAAATAGCCACCAGCCAGGCGGTCGACGGCGTTTTCAAAGGCGTTAAGCGAACGGAGCATGGTGCAGATCCTTCTGTTTTTGCCTGGCCCAGCCGCTTGCCGGTCTGGCCCGCCCAATCTGGACAATGCTTAGATAGCATCGATCTAAACGCCGTCAAGATAATCTTGACATCGTTTGGATGAAATTTAGGAAATCAGGCGTTAGAGTAGGACGATGACCAGCGCAGCCAACGAATCCCGCCCCTACCACCATGGCGACCTGAGCCGAGCTTTGGTCGATGCCGCGCGCCGAATTCTTGAAAAAGAAGGGCCGGCGGCCCTGTCCCTGCGGGCCGTGGCCCGGGAAGCCGGCGTCAGCCCGGCCGCGCCCTATCACCACTTCAAGGACAAGGGCGAATTGCTCGAAGCGGTGGCCCATGAGGGCTGGGTCGCCCTCGACGCCGCCCTGACCGAGTCACGCGCCGCCGCCAAGGACGCCCGGCAGGGCATGACCAATATCGGCGTCACCTATGTGCAGTTTGCCCGCGAAAATCCGGCGCTCTACCGGGTCATGTATGACTGCTCGCGCGACAAGGACGCCCTTCCGGACCAGATGAAGGAGGAAGGGGCCTATTGCCAGGTGCGGGATTCGATCTCAGCCCAGTCCGACGGCCAGTACAGCGACATCGACCTCGAACTGGCCACGATCGCCGCCTGGTGCGCCGGCCATGGCCTGGCCGAGATGACCAGCTTCAAGCAGTTTGCCCCCCCTGAAAGAACTGCTCGGCGGTGAGGAGGCCTTCCTGCGGGGCGTTCTGGAGCACCTCGGCATGTTCGCGAAGTTCGACAAGGCCTAGGCCCTTGGGCCTCGTCACCCGGTTCGCGCCATCGCCCACCGGCTACCTCCATCGCGGCCATGCCTATTCGGCCCTGACGGCTTTTGAAGCCGCCCGCGCGAGGTCCGGCAGGTTTCTGCTGCGGATCGAGGACATCGACGCCACCCGTTGTCGACCAGACTATGAGGCAGCGATCCTGGACGATCTGGCCTGGCTGGGCCTGACCTGGGAGGAACCCGTCCGCCGCCAGTCCGAGCACATGGCGACCTACCACACCGCCCTTGAGGATCTCCGCCAGCGCGGCCTCGTCTATCGCTGCTTTCGCACCCGCCGGGAACTCGACATCGGGCGAGCCCCGCATGAGCACCAGACGCCTTTCCGGGGCGCTCCCCTGCCCCGGCTTGAGGAGGAAGCGCGCCTGGCTCGCGGCGAACCCTTTGCGTGGCGGCTTAGCCTAGAGGCTGCAGCCGAGGCCCTCAGTGGTCTAGAGCCCCTGAGCTTTTTCGAGGCTGGGTCCGGCCCTGCCGGCGAGCAGGGCTGGATTCGCGCCTGCCCTGACCTCGCGGGAGACATCGTCCTGGCCCGAAAGGATGTCGGCGTGGCCTATCATCTCGCTGTCGTGGTGGACGATGCCCTGCAGGGCGTCAGTGATGTCATTCGCGGCGAGGACCTTTTCGAGGCGGCACATGTGCAGCGCCTGCTCCAGGCCCTACTGGGCCTGCCGACGCCGACCTATCGCCATCACCGCCTCCTGACCGGTCCGGATGGAAAGCGCTATGCCAAGCGCGACAAGGCCCAGAGCCTTCGCGATCTTCGGGCCTCGGGCGTCACCGCTGCGGCCCTACGCCACGACATGGGCCTTTAGAGTACCCAGTACTGATAGGCATAGGCGGGCTGAAAGCCTTCAGAGCCATAAAGGGCCAGGGCCGGTGCGTTATCGGCCTCGACCTGCAGATAGGCGTGGCTTGCCCCCAGTTGGGCCGCCTCAGCCAGAAGGGTGGCGAACACGCGCCGCGCCAGACCCTTGCGGCGCTGCTCGGGCGCCGTTCTCATGCCGAAGAGGCCCACCCATTGGCCCTCGACCGCGCAAGCACCGAGCGCGGCCGTCGCTCCGCCCAGGTCCAGACTGGCAAATCGGGCTGGTGCCGGTATGCGCGCCAGGGTCTCCAGTCGCTCCCGCGCATCGGCAAGATTGCCGGCCGCTGAGGCCGCAAACACCGCCTCGAAGCCTGCATCCGGCCTGTCCGACAGGCGCACAGCGGCGTCAGGCTGTCCCGCGGTCCTGCCCGTCAGGACCAGGGTCTGCTTGCAGGCTTGATAGCCTCGCCGTGCCAGCCTCTGGGGCAGGTCCGCCGGTGCCGTGGCACCCTCAGTGAGCTTGAAACGCGGCGGCAGTCCCCGCGTGCCAAACCAGGCCTCTGTCGCGTCGAGCGCAGCCTCGACCTCGCGATCGGGCTCTTCCAGCGGCCAGCAGGCATTGGACCGCATTGACCATCCCGAGGTCGCATTGAGCCGCCAGCCCCCGAGCCTGGACCGTTCGCGGGCTGGCCAGGCGCGATCTGCGATCGGCTCCAGAATGACGGGATCGATGGCCAGGGCCTATCGCTCAGCCAGCAGTTTCTCGACTAGGCCACGGGCCTCGGGGCTGGACCAGTCAGCATCGCCCGACAGACGCGCCCGTTCACGGCCCTGCTTGTCATAGACTACCGTGGTCGGATAGCCGGCCGCCCGAGGCTCCATCTCGAACGACATCCTGTAGGACGGATCGCGATAGAGCTTCAGCGGGGGATTGGCCGCCATCTCAGCCTGGGCGAGGTTGAGATCGGCATCGCGGTCAACACTGACCGGCAGCACCTTGAAGGGCTGGGCGGCATAGACAGCCGCCAGCTTGGCCAGGGTCGGCATCTCTTTCTTGCAGGGTGCGCACCAGGTCGCCCAGAGGTTCATCACCACCACCTGGCCCTTGAAATCGGCAAGGGTGACCGGCTTTCCGGCCTCATCGAAGAAGGTTGTGCCGGGCGCGGCCCGCGGCGAGGCCGGGACATCAAGCTTGGCCAGCGAAGCCCGCTTGAATTCATTGAGATTGGCCGGCCCTGAGGGTTTGAACGAAGCGGCGACGATGACGTATAGAACCGCCGCGACGCCGACGAGCATGGCGGCGCCGATCGCCCACTTCAGCGGATTGCGCTTGGCCGCGCCCGTTCCGTTCTCGCCCGACTGGATTTCGCTCATATGACCGACAACGCCTCCAAAAAACCCGACACCGCCGGCGGCGGAATGGGTCAAGCCATGTGGGGCGGCAGGTTCTCGGCCAGGCCGGCGGAACTGATGCAGGCGATCAATGTCAGCATCGGCTTCGACAAGCGCCTCTGGGCGCAGGATCTGGCGGGCTCCCGCGCCCATGCCCGGATGTTGATCAGCCAAGGGGTGATTGCAAGTAGCGACGGCGAGGAAATCCTCGAAGGCCTGGCCAGGATCGAGGACGAGCTGCTGACCGGGACCTTCCCGTTCCGGGACGAGTACGAAGACATTCACATGAACATCGAGGCGCGTCTGCGTGAGCTGATCGGCCCGACGGCCGGTCGACTGCACACCGCGCGCTCGCGCAATGACCAGGTGGCACTGGATTTCCGGCTGTGGGTCCGTGAGGCCTGCGACCGCTCCGCGGCCCAGCTGGACGCCCTGCAGCGCGCCCTGCTCGCCCAGGCCGAGGCCCATGCCGACGCCCTGATGCCCGGTTTCACCCACCTGCAACCCGCCCAGCCCGTGACCTTTGGCCATCACCTGATGGCCTATGTCGAGATGTTCGGCCGGGACGCCTCGCGCTTCCGCGATGCCCGGGCCCGCATGAACGAGTGTCCGCTGGGCGCGGCGGCCCTGGCCGGCTCGCCCTTCCCGATCGATCGTCACGCCACTGCCGCAGCCCTCGACTTCGACCGTCCGACCGCCAATTCGCTGGATAGCGTCTCGGCCCGCGACTTCGCCCTGGAAGCCCTGTCTGCCGCCTCGATTACCGCCACGCACCTGTCGCGCCTGGCCGAAGAGATCGTGCTGTGGACCACACCGATGTTCGGCTTCATCAAGCTGACCGACGCTTTCACGACCGGCAGCTCGATCATGCCGCAGAAGAAGAACCCCGATGCCGCCGAGCTGATCCGCGCCAAGGTCGGCCGCATCCTCGGCTCCCTGACCACCCTGACGGTCGTGATGAAGGGCCTGCCTCTGGCCTATTCCAAGGACATGCAGGAAGACAAGGTCCCGACCTTCGAGGCCTTCGATGCCCTGGAACTGAGCCTGCTGGCCATGGCCGGCATGATCGCCGACCTGACACCCAATACCGACAAGATGGCCGCCGCCGCCGGTGCCGGCTTCTCGACGGCCACGGATCTGGCCGATTGGCTGGTGCGGACGCTGAACATGCCTTTCCGCGACGCTCACCACGTGACAGGTTCGGCCGTGAAGACAGCCGAGGCCCTTGGCGTGGATCTGGCGGACCTGTCCCTGGAGCAGTTCCAGGCGATCGAGCCCAGGATCACCGCCGAGGTCTATGCCGTCCTCACCCCGGCCGCCTCCGCGGCCAGCCGTATCAGCTATGGCGGGACCGCTCCCGCCCAGGTCCGCGCCCAGATTGCGCGTTGGAAGGAACTGCTCGGATGACCCTGCGCCCCCTCGCTCTTCTGACCCTCGCCGCGCTCAGCCTGGCCGGCCCGATGCTTTCGGGTTGTGGCAAACAGGCAGAACTGGAACGCCCGGCCCCGATGTGGGACGCGCAGAAAAAGGCCGCCTGGGAAGCCGAACGCCGCGCCGCCTCTGGCACAGCCAATCAGCCTGCCCGCGTCGGCGGGTCCCAGGAAATCCTCGACCCGGCCTCCAGCAATCGTACGGTGCGCGCTGCCCCGCTGGCCGGTACGGCACCCAACCCGTTCGGCGGTCCGTCGGCAGCCGGCTTTCCCGGCGCGACGCCCAACTGACGGCAAGCACCACACTTCATCGACCCAGCCCACAATCGCCGGCATCCCGGCGAAGGCCGGGATCTAGATGAAGCCCTGCTGATGCTCTGGATGTCTCCGGGTCCCGGCCTTTGCCGTGATGATCGGATGATGAAAGGGCTCGTGATGAGAGAGCTTCAAGTCCCGTGAACCACTTCGAATACGGCCCCGAGGGCTTGGCCTGCGAGGGCGTCTCCCTGGCGCACATCGCCGCCGAGGTTGGCACACCGGTCTATGTCTATTCCCGCGCCACCCTGGAGCGGCACTTCACCGTGTTCCGCGACGCTCTTGAACTGGCCGGAGTCGCCGCCCCCCTGATCGCCTATGCTGTGAAGGCCAACTCCAACGTGGCGGTCCTGAAGGTGCTGGGCGATCTCGGTGCCGGGGCCGACACGGTCTCGGAGGGCGAGGTCCGTCGCGCCCTTTCTGCCGGTATTCCGGCGGATCGCATTGTCTTCTCTGGCGTCGGCAAGGCCCGACGCGAGATCCAGTTTGCCCTTCAGGTCGGCGTTGCCGAGATCAATGTCGAATCCGAACCCGAGCTGAACCTGATCGCCGAGGTCGCTGCCGAACTGGGCGTCCGCGCCAAGGTGGCCTTCCGGGTCAATCCGGACGTCGCCGCCGGTGGTCACGCCAAGATCGCCACCGGCAAGGCCGAAAACAAGTTCGGCGTCTCGTTCGCCGAAGCCGCGCGCCTCTATGCCAATGCCAGCAACAATGCCGCGCTCGAGCCGATCGGCGTGGCCTGCCATATCGGCAGCCAGATCACCGACCTGGCCCCCATGCGCGCCGCCTTCAGCAAGATGCGCGGCCTGGTCGAGCAACTTCTGGCCGAAGGCCTGTCGGTGGAGCGGCTCGACCTGGGCGGCGGTCTGGGCGTGCCCTATTTCAACCATCCAGAGCCGCCCTCCCCCGCCGATTTTGCGACCATGGTCGGCGAGGTCACGGCGGGCTTGCCGGTCAGGCTGGCCTTCGAGCCCGGTCGTGTGATCGCCGCCAATGCCGGGGTGCTGGTCTCGGAAGTGATCCACGTCCACGAACGTCCGGAAGGGCGCAAGTTCCTGGTCATCGATGCGGCCATGAACGACCTGGTGCGCCCGGCCATGTACGACGCCTTCCACGACATCCGCCCGCTTGTGAAGCGCGACGGCGAGGCGGTCTATGACGTGGTCGGCCCGGTCTGCGAAACGGGCGACACCTTTACACGGGATCGGCCCATGCCGCCGCTGGCAGCAGGCGACCTGGTGGCCTTCATGTCGGCCGGGGCCTATGGAGCAGCCATGGCCAGCGAGTACAACACCCGCCCGCTGGTGCCCGAGGTACTGGTGGACGGCGACCGGTTCGCCGTGATCCGGGCGCGTCCGACCTATGACGCGATGCTGGCACGGGATCTGGTGCCGGACTGGGTGTAAAGGCCAGGCCCTTCGCGGCCATGGCGAGGGCGAGCTGCGGCATCTGGTCAATCCACACCCTTCTGCCTTGACCTTGATTTGAAATGCGCTGAGATTTGCAACGCGCTGAACATCTCAATTTTTCAGCGTATCTGCATTTGGGCTCGTTTTCTTTATATTGAAAATCTGATCTGATTTGAGACAAATCTGATGGATCTATCACTGATACTGGTGGGTGCCCACGACGGTTCGAAGACACAACAATTGGTGGCCAAGGCTTGCCAACAGGGCAAAGCGCTTCTTATCGAGCCGGTACCGTGGCTCTTTGAAAAATTGAAGGCTCGCTACTCCGACAACCCGAATATCATTCTGCACAATTCGGTCATTGCTGGCGTCGAGGGCGAAGTTGAATTCTACGCGCCGCTCGAGTCTGCAAATGAAGTAGATGAAACAGGCGATCAGCTCGGCTCTCTAAACCCAAGTCATGCCGTGTTGCACAACTCGGAATTTGAACAAAAATTCCAAAAAATTTCCGTTCACGCTGATACATTTGAATCTCTGTTTGCGAGATTCGACATAGGAAAAGTAAAATTTCTAGTGACAGATACAGAGGGTCATGATGCCGTCATTCTGTCTCAGTTTCCATTCGCCAGGACAAAACCGCGCCAGATCATGTTTGAACACAAACACATAGACGGAATTCATAGAATAGGTCTAAAATTCGCTGAATTACTGATAATGCTAGATGGTGCTGGCTACAGAATGAAAATTCTGGACCAGGAAAACTGCCTCGCACAACTCATGAACTCCGAGCCGTAAAGACCCGTCAGACCGGTAGAGTTCATCCACAACAGACGAAGTCGCTCTGTCCGCATAAGCTGCGTTGCCGCTGCCTTGATTGAGAAGAGCGGGCGAGCAGAGCTAATGGGCACCCGTCGCGGCCTGGATCATCAGTCCAGGGCACCGATGTATGGCAGGCCCCGGCTCTTGCCCTCGTCGTCGAGCCCATAGCCCACCAGATAGCGCGCGGGCGCTTCCCAGGCCACGAAATCGGGCTCCATGCCGCGATCGGTCGGCCAGGGCTTGCGGGCAAAGACAGCCGTCAGGACTTCACTGGCACCGGCGTCCTTCACAAGGCGCGAGGCCTCACTGAGCGACAGCCCGCTGTCGAACACGTCATCAACGACCAGGGCACGACGGCCGACCAGCGGGCGCTGCAGGTCAGCGCGAACCTCGCAGCGACCGGTACTCTTGCGTTCATCATGATAGGAGGCGAGCCAGAGGGCATCGAAGCGGACATTGCGACCCGCCCGCCAAAGTGCGCGGGTGAGATCGGCAGCAAACCACAGGCCACCGGTCAGTAGACAGACAGCGACAGTGTCATCATCGATGCGCGGCGCAATGGCGTTGGCGAGGGCCTGAACGCGCTCGGCGATCTCGGCTTCCGAAATCAGGACTTCGGGCTGGGCGGTGTCATTCATGATGCGCAGGTTCGTGAGAGTCGGAGGGAGGAGCTGTTTCGGCTCCGGTCTCATGTCCCGAGGGGTCGTGTCCAGCCGCAACTGCCTCGGCGGGAGCCTCCTGAGTTCCGCGCAGGGCGAGTTCCGGGTCGGCATGAGCGGCAGGGGCCTTGAGCGCCGCCTTGACCGCCTTGGCCGCGCCCGGCTCGACGGCGAAGTCGATAACCAGATCCTTGGCCGTGCGGGGCGGGTCAAGAATGGTGATCGCGAAGTGACGGATCTCGCTGGGCGGGATCTTCGGATCGGCGGCGGCGGCGATGCGACCCGCCACACGCTTGTCCTTGGCGTTGCGCAGTTCAACCCGCAAGGGCGGTGCCACCACAGTACGGTCGGTGATGTTGCGCATGATGCCGGTGATGGTCACGGCGGCATGGCCGTTTTCCAGCGAAGGCTCGGCCTTGATGTTCTCGATCACCAGACCGACGGTGTTCACCGGCAGTCCGACACTGGCATAGGCTCCAGCGGTCGCCGGCCACAGCCGCACCATGTCGATTCGGAAAATCAGAGCCCCAATGACCATGGAGGCCATGGCGGCCGCCATGCCGGCCCAGACCACGCCTGTGGTCGTGGCTTCACGCAAACGGCGCTCGGCGTCGGCGCGCGCCCGGAACACCTTGGGCAATTCCTCACCCGGCAGGGCGCTGACCGGCGGTTCAGGCTCGGGTTCAGGGACGTCTGCTTCGGCGACCGGGTCCAGAGGCACCGACATCGGATCGCCCGCGAGGGTAGAGGTCGCGGGCTCGTCGAACAGGTCCGTCGGCTCTTCATTGCGCGCGGTCCAGCGATGGCCGCACGAGGCGCAGCGCACGACACGACCAGCCGCACCGACCTTGGAGTCATCGACGAAATAGCGGCTGGCGCACTCCGGACAGGTCAGTATCATGGCCGCGAATCGTAGGCTCCCCGCACTAACAAATGGGGTCGCCGATTTTGTCCCTGATGTCCAGAAAGCCCGGCGAAACCTCATTGCGGATCGAGGCAGATCAGGGCGATGACGCCCTTCCCGTTGTTCGCTTCGAAGGCGTGTCGATGCGCTACGGACGCGCGCCCGAAACCCTGAGGGACATTGGCTTTTCCCTGGCCCCCGGGTCGTTTCACTTCCTGACCGGGGCTTCCGGGGCCGGCAAGAGCTCCCTGCTCAAACTGATCTATCTGGCCCATCGTGCGTCACGGGGTCGCGTGGAGCTGTTCGGGCGCGATGTGAGCCGTTTGCCGCCAGGAGACCTGCCGTTCCTGCGACGCCGGATCGGCGTGGTTTTCCAGGAATTCAAGCTTCTGGAGCACCTGTCGGTTTTCGACAATGCCGCCCTGCCCCTGCGGATCCAGCAACGTAAGCCGGCGACCTATCGCGACGACGTCGGAGAGCTCCTGACCTGGGTCGGCCTCGGCGAGCGGATGCACGCCCTGCCCGCCACGCTCTCGGGCGGCGAGAAGCAGCGCCTGGCCATTGCCCGCGCCGTGGTCGATCGTCCCGATGTCCTGCTGGCGGACGAACCCACCGGCAATGTCGATCCTGCCATGTCCCTTCGGCTCCTTCGCCTGTTCGTCGAGCTCAACCGGCTGGGTACGACGGTCCTGATCGCGACCCATGATGAAGAGGTGGTAGCCCGCGCCGGCCGCCCGACCCTGCATCTGGAGCAAGGCCGGCTGGTCGAGGGAGGCGACCGATGAGCGAGGTCTTCCAGGTTCAGCGCTGGCGGCCCGGTCCCCTGCTCCCGCCGCGTGATGCCCGCGACGGCTCGCTGGTCTTTGTCGTTGCGGTCCTCTGCTTTCTGGCCTGCCTGACGGCCCTGGCCGCCCTGGCCGCCAATCGTGCCGCCGAAGGCTGGACCCACCAGCTCACGGGTTCAGCGACCGTCGTCGTTCGGGCCCGTCCCAATGAAACACCCGACTCCGCTGCCGCCCGCGCTGCCGAGGCCCTGGCCGGGGTCAAGGGGGTCATCGAGGCGCGAGCCCTTTCCAGAGACAAGGCAGAGGAATTGCTCATTCCCTGGATCGGCAAGGAGGCCTTGGTCGACGATCTTCCGACGCCGCGCCTGGTGACCCTGGACCTCGATCCGACGCTCCCCGACACCGCCACGGCGCTGGATCAGGCCCTGAAAGCGGCGGGTGTTGACGCATCAGTCGACGATCACAGCCGCTGGATCGCCGATATCGAGCGCAGTGCCGGCCTGGCGCGCTGGGCGGCCCTCGGGGTCTTTGCGCTGATTGCGGCTGCGGCCGCAGCGGTCATAGCCTTCGCCACGCGGGCGGGCCTGACCGCCAGGGCGGACGTTATCGAGGTCCTGCATCTGTCCGGGGCCGAGGCCCGGTTCATCGCAGGACTGTTTCAGTGGCGCTTTGCCGTGATGGCCGCGATCGCGGGCTTGCTGGGCGGAGCCGGTGCGACCATCATCGGGGCGGCGATCCGGACCCTGGGCGGCGGTTCAGGACTGGCACCGATCCTGCCCCTGGCCTGGATAGATCTTCTGGCTCCCTTGCCCTGCCCGCTGATCGCAGCCCTGGTTGCGGGCCTCACCGCCCGCGTCGCCGCCTTGCGGCTCTTGAGGAGCATGCCGTGAAGAGCCTCGCCGCACTCTTGATCCTGGGCATGATCTGGGCCGTTGGGCTTCTGGCCTTTTCCGGGCGGGTCGAGCAGTCGACCCCGGCCAAGGAACCTCCGGTGGCTGATGGGGTGGTCGTCCTGACCGGGGCTTCGAACATCCGTCTGGAAGCGGCTACAAAGCTCCTGGAGGCCGGCAAGGGCAAGCGGTTGCTGATCTCCGGGGTCAACCGCGAAGCCACACGCGAAGACGTCCTCAACGTCACCAAGGCCGTCAAGCCGATCTATGACTGCTGTGTCGACCTCGGCTTCGCCGCCGCCAATACCGTCGGCAATGCCCGGGAGACGGCCGAATGGGCCAGGGCCAAGGGCTATCACAGCCTAATTGTGGTCACAGCCGACTATCATATGCCGCGCGCCATGCTGGAACTGCGCGCAACCCTGCCCGACACTGTGCTTTATCCCTATCCAGTCGCCACTGAGGGACTGGACGCCCATCGCTGGTGGAAGCAGAACGCCACCACACGCCGGATGGTCGTGGAATACTGCAAGTACCTGGCGATCCTGGCACGCGAAGCGTTCCTGGGCCTGGGACCGAAGGAAGAGGCCGGTTCGCCGGCGGGGAAAGCGTCTTGATCTACCTGCGTTCGTTTCTGTTTCAGCTCTATTTCTGGGTCTGGTCTGTTTTCACGGCAACCTGGATGGTGGCCCTTCTTCCCTTGCCGCGTCGCTTTGCCGTCGCCGCCCTGACCTTCTGGTCCAAAGGCCTGTTTTTTGGCCTGCGCTGGGTGGCCGACGTCAAGGTCGAGGTGCGGGGACGCGAATACCTGCCGACCGGGCCTGCGCTGGTCGCTGCCAAGCACCAGTCGATGTTCGACGTCTTCAGCCAGTTTGGCCTGCTGCCCGACGCCTGTTTCGTCATGAAGAAGGAACTGCTGAACGTACCGCTGTTCGGCTGGCACGGCCTGAAGGCCGGCATGGTCGTCGTCGACCGCGCCGGTCACTCGGCGGCCCTGAAAAAGCTGGTCCGCGACACGCTGGAGAAGATGAAAGAGGTTCGCCAGGTGGTGATCTTCCCCGAAGGCACCCGCGGCGCGGTCGGCGTTCCCGGCGACTACAAGCCCGGCATCGCCGCCCTCTATCGCGAGCTCGACCTGCCGGTGACACCCCTGGCGCTGAACTGCGGCGTCCACTGGGGCAAGAGCTTCCTGGTCAAGCCCGGCACGATCGTCTTCGAATACCTGCCGCCGATCCCCGCCGGCCTGAAGCGCGGCGAGTTCATGCGCGAACTGCAGACCCGCATCGACACCGCGACCAAGGCCCTCGAGGACGAAGGGATTTAGGCCCCCTCCCGCGCCGCGACCAGCTTCAGCAACGCCTCCATGGCGTGATCGCGCACGCCGTCCTCGCGCAGGTGGCCGACGAGGTCGCTCAGATAGTCGATATTGCGCCCCGACAACCCCTTGGCGCCGGCGATCAGGTCGGCCTGTTGCTCCAGGCTCAAGGCTCCGGCCCACTGGCTGTGCTTCATGTCCGACAGGAAGACCAGCGAGGAGACCTTGCCCGCCTCGCCGTCGATCTTCAGATCGCTCCAGGCCTCGAAATAGGTTTCGGTCGGCTGCTCGCGTTCACGCAGATAGGCATAGACCTCTTCCCACCGCGCCGCCGCCACCCGATAGGCCGCCCCGCGCACCGAGCCGCCGGGCGCCAGGCCCAGAACCAGCCCCGGACGCTCGTAGGTGCCCCGGTGATGGACCGAATAGATGCAGAAGGCGCGACGACGGCCGTGGAGAACCGCGCGTCTTCGCTCTACAAACGGGAACCCGGGACGCCACATGAGCGATCCGTATCCGAACACCCAACGGTCTCCGCTCTCGACGCTCATCTTCAATCCCGACTGGACGCACGCATTCATGACCCATACCGACGCCGCGCCCCCTCGCAAAGTCCGCCGACGGGGTCTGTTTGCGCCTTTCATCATCACGCTGGTCTTTGCGGCGGCCTGGTGTGTCGGCTGGTTCTGGCTGCGCACCCAGGCCGAGCAGCGGATGGACGTGGCGGCGGCCTCACTGAAGTCCCGCGGCTATGACCTGTCCTGGAGCGCCCGCACCTTTTCCGGCTTCCCGTTCCGTCTCGATGTGAACCTGGCTGATGCCCGGGTCGCCGAGCCCTCCGGCTGGGCGCTGCGTCTGCCTGAGCTCAAGGCCGAGGCGATGATCTATGGTCTGGACCACTGGGTGGCCACGGCCCCGCGCGGAGCCCTCCTGACCCGCCCTGACGGCGGCGACGTGGCCATCGGCGGTCAGGCCCTGCGCGCCAGCCTGGCAGGACTGAAGGCGTATCCGCCCCGGATTTCCGTCGAAGGTGCCGGCCTGGTCTTCTCAACCGCCCCGGAGGCCGCGCCCTTTCCGCTACGCTCGGTCGAGACCCTGCAGTTGCACCTCCGCCCCGGCCCCGATGATCAGGCCGCCATTCTGTTCAAGGCGGATGGAGCACGGGTCAATTTCACGGGCCTGCTCGGCCGGATCGCCCAGGAAAACACCGCCAGCATGATCCTCGACGCCCGTCTTTCCAAGGTCTCGGCCCTGAGGGGCGGCAACTGGACCGACGCGGTGGGGAAATGGAGCACCAGCGGCGGCGCGATCACCATGGAGAATGCCAAGATTACCGCCGGCGAAGCCGAAGGCACAGCGAAGTCCGGTGCCCTGACCGTCGACGCCGCTGGCCGGCTGCAGGGCAAGCTGGAGGTCGTGCTCAACGAGCGGGTCGACCCCAGGACCGCCCGGACGCCGGAACAGATCCTCGCCGCAGCCGCCCAGGCCCTTGGCCGCGAGCCGATCATCGAGGCCAGCCTGATCCTGCAGGATGGCCGCACCCGCCTCGGAAGCCTCGACACAGGGCCATCTCCGCGCATCTTCTGACCCTTGAGCCGCGCAAGTTTCTTGCCGTGAACGCCACCTATTGCGCCAGCGGCGGCAAGGACTATGGTCCGCCCTCCAATTTCGGGGATAAACATGGGTACCGACGCGGCCAAAGCGCCTCCGTCTCTTGAGGAAGTCCGATGGCGACTCGACGCCATTGATGGCGAGCTTTTGAAGCTGCTGGACGAGCGGGCGTCGCTGGCTGGTTCGGTAGCGGCGGCCAAAAGGGCGGCGGGCGACACCGGGTTTGGCCTGCGCCCCGGCCGCGAGGCCCTGATCATCCGCAGGCTGCTGGCCGCGCCCCGCAGTGCCGCCAATGACGCGCTGGTCATCCGGATCTGGCGCGAGATCATGAGCGACAATCTTTCGCGACAGGGCCCCTATCATCTGGCCGTCTGGGGCGGCAAGGATCCGACCCGCACCGTCGAATTGACGCGCCTGAGGTTCGGAACCGCCCCGCGCCTGCAGGTCCTGCCCGAGGCCAAGGATGTGCTGGGCGCAGCCAAAACGCCCTGGGGCGTCGGGGTGCTGGCGCTGACCCCCGACAGCAACTGGTGGGGAAGACTGCTGGCCGAGCCGAAGCTGAAGGTGTTCGCGGCCCTGCCCTGCCTCAACCGTTGGGGTCCTCAGGCCGCCCTCGCCGTCGCCGAGGTCGAGGTCGAGCCCACGGGCGGCGACCAGACCTTCTGGGTCACTGATTCGCCCAAGAGCGCCGCCGCGATCGTCGAGGCGCTGAGCCCCAGCGGCGTCGCCGCCGAACCCCTGGCCGCGTCGGGCGGTCTGAAGTTGTTTTCGTTGTCGGGCTTCTTCCAGGTCAATGACGAGCGCCTGGCCCAGGCCCCCGGCAAACTGACCGGCGTGATCGGTGCGGCACCGACACCGTTCGACCTTTAAACGGGCGACGTGTAAGACGACCGCGCAATCGCCCCGAGTAAATCCATGACCACGCCTGCTCCTGATCGCTCCGCCGCCCCGCGCCCTCAGCCCAAGCCGGGCCTGATGGATATTCATGCCTATGTCGGCGGCAAGTCGAAGATCGAGGGCATCGCCCATCCGGTGAAGCTGTCCAGCAACGAGAACGTGCTGGGTTGCAGCGAGGCGGCCAAGGAAGCCTATCGCACTGCCGTCGATCGGCTGCACCTCTATCCCGATGGCAAGGCCAATGGCCTGCGCGCCGCAGTGGCCGAGCGCTACCGGCTGGAGCCCGAACGCCTGACCTTCGGCGACGGCAGCGACGAGATCTTCGCCCTGCTGTGCCAGGTCTATCTCGAGCCCGGCGACAATATCGTCCAGGGCGAGCACGGCTTCGCTGCCTATGCGATCGGGGCCCGCGCTTGCCAGGCCGAGGTGCGCATGGCCAGGGAGCCGGGCCAGCGGATCGATGCCGACGAGATCGCCAAGTGCATTGACGAGCGTACGCGGCTCGTCTTCATCGCCAATCCGGCCAACCCCACCGGCACCTGGCTGACCGGCGAGGAGATCCGCGCCCTGCACGCCGCCATCCCGCCCTCGGTGGTGCTGGTGCTGGACGGTGCCTATGCCGAGTTCGCCACCGATCCGCGCTTCGAGGACGGGCTGGACCTGGCCCGCACGGCGGAAAATGTCATCGTCACCCGCACCTTTTCGAAGATCCACGGCCTGGCCGCCCTGCGGGTCGGCTGGGGCTATGGGCCCGCCGGGATCATTGAGCCGATCGAGCGTATCCGGCCGCCGTTCAACACCTCGATCCCGGGCCAGGAAGCCGCTATCGCGGCCCTGGCCGACCTTGAGTTTCAGGCCCATTCGGTGGACCTGGTCGAGCAATGGCGTCCATTCCTGGCCCAGCAGCTCGGTGGCCTGGGCCTCGAGGTCACGCCCTCGGCCGCCAATTTCGTCCTGGTCAACTTCCCTGACCAGCCGGGCAAGACCGCGCGGGAGGCCGAGGCCTTCCTGGCGACGAAGGGCTATCTGGTCCGCGCCGTGGCGAATTACGGCCTGCCGGACGCCATTCGCATCACCATCGGCCTCGAGGCTCACAACCGGGCCGTGGTTGAGCTCCTGTCCGAGTTCATGGGTCGCTGATGCCGAAGTCCGGAATTCTCTATCCCAAGATGACCGTGATCGGCTGTGGCCTGATCGGCGGTTCGGTGATCCGCGCCGCCCGCGCCCACGGTGTGGTCAGCGAGATCACTGTCGCTGACGCCAGCCAAGCCCACCGGGCCCGAGTGGTCGAGCTGGGGATCGCCGACCACGTCACCGGCGATATTGCCGAAGCGGTTCGCGACGCCGATCTGGTCGTTATCGCCACCCCGGTCCTCTCGGTCCCCGAACTGGCCGGCCTGGTGATCCCGGCCATGAAGCCGGGGGCCACCCTGACGGACGTCGGCTCGACCAAGGCCAATGTCGCAGAGGCCTTCCGCGCCCAGGACATCTCGAAGATCTTCGCCATCCCCGGCCACCCGATCGCCGGTACCGAGCAGTCGGGCCCCGACGCAGGCTTCTCCGAGCTGTTCGAAAACCGCTGGACGATCCTGACCCCCTTCGAGAGCGACGACGAACACTACGCCGCCGCCGTCGCCAAGCTGTCGGCCCTGTGGCGCGCCTTCGGGGCCCAGGTCGAACTGATGGACGAGAAGCACCATGATCTGGTGCTGGCCGTCGTCAGCCATTTGCCCCACCTGATCGCCTACACCATCGTCGGCAGTGCGGCCGATCTGGAGAACGTCACCGAAAGCGAGGTGATCAAGTTCTCAGCCTCGGGCTTCCGCGACTTCACGCGCATCGCCGCCAGCGACCCGACCATGTGGCGCGACATCTTCATCGCCAACAAGGACGCGGTGCTGGAGATGCTGGGCCGCTTCACCGAGGATTTGCAGGCCATGAGCCGGGCCATCCGCTGGGGCGATGCCGACACCCTGCACAGCCACTTCACCCGCACCCGCGCCATACGGCGGGGGATCGTGGCGGCGGGCCAGGAAAGCGCCGAGCCGAACTTCGGCCGTGATCGCGGCAAGCACTAGCACCATCCTGGGCTCAGGATCGTGCCCGTGAGCCTGCTCGTCTGACAAATCACAGGCCTGCCAATCCCCGACATATGCCCGCAACATTTCGGGCGGATCACGCTGAACAGGAAACATGTCGGAAGGGACCCCACACCATGCGCCGCACCATCATCGCCGCCGCCCTGGCCTCCATCACCACCCTCGCCGCCGGCGCAGCCATGGCCCAGATGCCGCCCCCCGCCGAGATCATCAAGGCCTGGGACAAGAACGCTGACGGCGTCGTCGACAAGGCTGAATGGGTGGCCGCCGGCCGTCCGGAAGACCGCTTCGCCATGGTCGATGCCGACCACGACGGCAAGGTCACCGCTGATGAACTGGCCGCCGCCATGGCCCGCATGCGCGCCAGCCAGCCAGGCGGCGGCGCGCCGCCCGCCGAGCCCAAGAACTAGGCTTGCCGTCAGGCTGAGAAAGCAGCGCCGTCCGGTCTCAGCGACCGGGCGGCGTTTTTCGTTCAGGCCGCGCCCAGCACGCGTGCCCGCATCATGGACAGCGGCAGAGGCCCTGGAACCAGCACGGCGTCATGGAAGCGACGAAGGTCAAATGCCGCGCCAAGTCGCTTGCGGGACTCTTCGCGCAGCCGAACCAGTTCCAGCCAGGCCAGACCCTGTCCCGCTGAGGCGGCCGGTCCAATGGCGATGCGCTCTAGGCCCTGCGAGACCGGAGAGAAGACCGGCGGCGGGCCCTGCAGGTCATTCAGGAAGACCGTGGCCTTCTCGACGCTCCAGCCCTTGTGGTGAACACCCAGATCGGCCAGCAGACGGCCGACGCGGAACAGCATCCACTGAATGTAACCCAGCTCGGCGAGCGGATCCCCGGCGAACGCCCCCTCCTCATCGGCCAGTTGTTCGGCATAGATGGCCCAGCCCTCGGAGAAGCCCGGAAAGGCCATGCGGCTGCGCAACGGATGGGCACCGGAACGTTCCTCCAGCGGCATCTGCACCATGTGACCCGCCACGCTCTCGTGGTGGACGACACTGGGCAGGGTCCAGCCTGGACGGGTGCGGATGGTGCTGAGATCGGCAAAATAGGCACCCGACCGGGTGCCATCAAAGGCCGGAGCTTCGCGATAGCCCTGCCGGCGGGCCGCTTCGTCTGCGGGGGACATTCGGCTCATTCTGACCGTGAGACTGCCGGGCGCGACCGTGGCGAAGGACGCCGGCAGGCGCGAGACGGCCCTGGTCAGCCAGGCATTCATGTCAGCGGTCAGCCGGTCGCGCCCGGCATCGTCATCGCTATAGAGCCAGCGTTCGTCGCGGCTGAGCGTGGCCAGACGCGCGCCGACTGTTCCCCTGCTCAGCCCCTGGGCCTTCAACAATCGGTCGGCGCGAGCCGTAAGGGCCCTGGCGGCGGCAGAGGCGCGCGCCCAGGCCTGGGACGGCGTGATGTCCGCGCCCATCGCCGCCTTCAGCAACAGGGCGTAATAGGTCTCGCCATCCTTGAAGCGTCCGACACCGATCTCCTTGCCGGCCTGGGGACGCAGGGCGATCAGGACGCTGCGCTGGCGGCCCAGGGCGGCGGCGAGTTCGGGCGCGGAGGCGACGGCGGTCGCGGTTTCGGCCAGACCTGCGGCAACCTTGTCGATCACAAAGGCCGGCAGGACCACGCCCTTGGCGGCGTCTTCAGCGATCCTTGCGGTCTCGGCGTCCAGTCGCTTCACGGCGTCAGCGGCCGTATCGCCCGACTTCGCAGCGTCAGCGGCCTTCAGCCAGGTGCCGGAGCGCGTGGTCACGACATAGGGCGAGGTCGCGCCTGCACCGAACGGGAAGCGGCGGACGATGTCGTCCTCGGTGGTGAACGCCGACAGCACGGCGTCATAGTCCAGGCGCGCCGCAGGGCTCAGGGGGGTCGGGGAAAAGGCGCTCAGAGTCGCCAGCTTCTGGTCGGCCCGGCCGCCCTTGGCCAGCCTGTCCAGCAGCGCCTTCAGCGCTGCGTCATCGCCCGCCGCCTGAACGCCGCCGGCCGCCAGCAGCGCCGTACTGGCCACGGCTCCGCCCATTACCTCGCGCCGGCTGATCATGGCGTCTCTCCCGGAAGTCTCTGGTCTTGGCCTCAGGTCTAGGCGATCTGACACCGGTGTCCAGCCATTCGGCGACTTGATCGCACCCTCCCGCCCGCTAGGGTGCGGCGAACAGCTGTTTGAGAGACGCACCATGGCCGAAGCCTTCATCTGCGATGCGATCCGTACGCCTATTGGCCGCTATGCCGGTGCGCTGTCGTCCGTGCGGGCCGACGACCTGGCGGCCATGACGCTGAGGGCCCTGGCCGCGCGCAATCCCGGCGTCGACTGGAGCCAGATCGACGACGTCGTGCTCGGCTGCGCCAACCAGGCCGGCGAGGACAATCGCAATGTCGCGCGCATGGCCGCCCTGCTGGCCGGGCTGGGGACCGATGCCTCAGGCTCGACGATCAACCGGCTCTGCGGCTCGGGTCTGGACGCCGTCGGCGTGGCCGGGCGCGCGATCAAGTCCGAGGAAGCCCATCTGCTGATCGCGGGCGGCGTCGAAAGCATGAGCCGCGCGCCGTTCGTGATGGGCAAGGCCGACAGCGCCTTCTCGCGCAATGCCGAGATCTTCGACACCACAATCGGCTGGCGCTTTGTGAACCCGGCCATGCGCAAGGCCTATGGCGTGGATTCCATGCCCGAGACGGCCGAGAACGTGGCTGACGATTACGGGATCAGCCGCGCCGACCAGGACGCCTTCGCCCTGCGCAGTCAGGCCCGCGCCGCCGCCGCCCAGGCCTCGGGCCGCTTCGACGTCGAGATCACGCCCGTGAGCCTGCCCCAGCGCAAGGGCGACCCGGTGGTGGTCAGCAAGGACGAGCATCCGCGCGCCACGACGATCGAAGCCCTGACAGCCCTCAAGCCGATCGTGCGCCCTGACGGCACGATCACGGCGGGCAATGCTTCCGGCGTCAATGACGGCTCCGCGGCCCTGATCATCGCCTCGGAAGACGCCATCAAGCGCCATGGCCTGACACCGCGCGCGCGCATCGTCGGCTCGGCTGCCGCAGGCGTCGCGCCGCGGGTCATGGGCTTTGGCCCCGCCCCCTCGACCCAGAAGCTGCTGGCGCGCCTTGGGCTGACCATCGGCCAGATGGACGTGGTGGAACTGAACGAAGCCTTCGCCGCCCAGGGTCTTGCAGTGTTGCGCGCACTTGGCCTGCCCGATGACGGCGAGCATGTGAACCCCAATGGCGGGGCCATCGCCCTTGGCCATCCGCTTGGCATGAGCGGCGCGCGTCTGGCCTTGACCGCGGTCGAGGAACTGCACCGGCGCAAGGCCCGCTACGCCCTGGCGACCATGTGCATCGGCGTGGGTCAGGGAATCTCCATGGTGATGGAACGGGTCTGATCCCGTCGGGGCTCGAACCGGTGGTCGACAGGAGCCGCTGAAGCCCGCCTGGAAATTTTCCGGATGACAACGCTGTCACCTTGCCCCTAACTAGGGAGGAACGGCGTGCGCCTGCGACACGCCGACAGGCAGGAAGACGCCATGACCAGGATCCGCCACGCCGTGACGGCCATCGCCCTGACTCTGATCTGCGGGACCGCGGTTCGAGCCGAGGAGCCCGCGCGCACCATTCGCCTGAACCAGCTGGGCCTGGAAACCGCCGGACCCAAGCGCGCCATGCTGGACCACCCCTCCACAACGGCCCTGGCCTGGACGCTACGCGACACGCGGGGTGCCGTTGCGGCGAGCGGCAAGACCAAGGTTTTCGGCACCGATCCGTCGTCTGGTGAGCATGTCCATCAGATCGACTTCAGCAGCTTCCGCGGGAGCGGTGACGGCTATCGCCTGCAGGTCGGCGAGGCCGAGAGCCGGCCCTTCGCCCTCGGCGAAAGGCTCTATGGACCGCTGAAGTCCGACGCCCTCAGCTTCTTCTACCATAACCGTGCCGGCATCCCGATCGAGGCGCGGTTCGTCCAGCGTCCCGACCTGGCCCGACCAGCCGGCCACGCGCCAGACAAGGCGACCTGCTTCAACAAGGCGGACGAACGCGGCCAGGTCTGGGCCGGTTGCGACTACACCCTAGACCTCAGCCGCGGCTGGTACGACGCCGGCGACCACGGCAAGTATGTGGTCAATGGTGGCATTTCCGTCTGGACCCTGCAGAACGTCCATGAACGCGCTCTCTTGCTCGGCAAGACCTCGACCCTGGCGGCCTTTGCGGACGGCAAGGGCCGTATTCCCGAGAACAGCAATGGCTTCCCGGACCTGCTGGACGAAGCCCGCTGGGAGATGGACTTCCTTCTGGCCATGCAGGTTCCGGCCAAGGTCACCATGGCCCTGCCCGTCGGCCACCAGCAGGTTGGGCCCAAGGGCCGCCTGGTCCTGAGCGATCTCGACGCCTCCGGCATGGCCCACCAACGCCTCGGCAACGAGTACTGGACCGGCCTGCCCACGGCCCCGGCTGCCGACAAGGTCACCCGCTATCTCTATCATCCGACCACCGCAGCCACGCTGAACCTGGCGGCCACAGCGGCCCAGGCCGCACGGCTGTGGAAAACCCTGGACCCGGCCTTCTCGGCACACTGCCTTGATGTCGCCCAGCGCGCCTATGCCGCCGCACGGCGCAATCCAGAGGTCTATGCCCTGGGCGCGTTCACCGGCAGCGGCGGCTATGGCGACAACAGCGTCGAAGACGAGTTCTACTGGGCGGCTGCCGAACTCTACGCCACGACCGGAGCCCAGGAATATGAGGCCGCCGTTCGGACCTCGCCCCTGTTTCTGGCCGGTCCTTCGGCGGGCGGCAAGCCGACCGGCGATATCGGCTGGCCCTCGGTCGGGGCCCTTGGAACGATCACCCTGGCCCTGACCCCGAATGGATTGAAGCCGGCCGAGATCGCCAGAGCACGGGCCAATCTGGTCACCAGCGCTGACCGGTATCTGGCCGACGGCGCGACCCAGGGCTACGCCCATCCCTACGCGCCCAACGGCTATCCCTGGGGCTCGACCTCATCGGTCCTGAACCAGGCGATGGTCCTGGGCCTGGCCGCCGATTTCACCGGCAAGGCGGCCTATCGCGACGGCGCAGTCGACGCGATGGACTGGATCCTCGGCCGCAACCCGCTGGACCGCTCCTTCGTCACCGGCCATGGGGCTCGGCCCATGCAGCATCCGCACCACCGGTTCTGGGCCAAACAGGCCGACGCCCGCTACCCTGCCCCGCCGCCCGGCGTGATCTCCGGCGGGCCAAACTCGACCAATATGAGCGATGAGATCGCCAAGGACATGAAGGGGAAATGCGCGCCCCAGACCTGCTGGAGCGACGACTATCGCGCCTTCACCCAGAACGAGGTCGCCATCAACTGGAACGCCCCCCTGGTCTGGGTCGCGGCCTGGCTGGATGAGCCCGCGCGTTGAATGCTCACCACAAAACTCTGGCCACGCGGCATTATGGCGCTGTGGCTGGCATAGCTTCCTTCACCTTTCGCCCGGATAGTAACCCGGCAAAATGATCGAGGCTGAGCATCGGAATGCCATTTGAGGCAGCTGAGGACAGGCTGAGGGGTGATCCTGTCAGGCTCGCCCTGGTTGGACAGGCACACCGCAACAGCCTGGCCACCTTGGCCGTTCAGGCAGCCTCAGCCATCGGCGTGACGGTCATCGCCCTCCCGGCCGAACGCCCTTTCCACGTGGCCTGGCTGGTCGTTGTGATGGTGGTCCTGGCGGCCCGGGTGGTTCTGGACCGACTGACGGGTGCCGCCCTAGCGGGAAAGCGGCTGCGAAATCGCCTGGCGGTCCTCGCCGCGCTCAACAGCCTGGGCCTGATCGTCAGCGCAGGACTTTGGGCCTATCTCGCCGTGGCCCGTATTCCCCTCGACAGTCCACTTTCGCGCTATGCCCTGATTGTTGTGCTGTCTGCTCTGGCCGGAGGGGCCACGGGCGTGCTGTCGCCGCTGAAATGGACCGGGCGGATCTATATCACCCTGATCCTGGTTCCCGCCTCGGTGACCCTGATCGTAGGCGGCGGCTCGGAGATCGTCCTGGGTGCGCTGGGGCTGATCTTCTGTGGCGTCATGCTGGTCGGCCACCGCAACAATCACGCCCTGCTGGTCGATTGCCTGCGGCTACGGGACGAAAACCGCGATCTCATCGCCGACATCCAGCGGCGAAACCATGACGCAGGCCTGCTCAACCGGGACCTCGAAACCCGTGTGCGGGCCCGGACCCAGCAGCTCGAACTGCTGTCGGAAAAGGCCCAGGTCGCCAACCGCTCCAAGTCGCAATTCCTGGCCATGGTCAGCCATGAGATGCGCACGCCTCTGAACGCCATTCTCGGCGAAGGGCAACTTCTGGCGCGCGAACCCCTGACTGCGCCGCAACGCGCGCGACTTGGCGTGATCAAGACCGCCTCCCGCGTCATGAGGCAGCTGATCGACGACATCCTGGACATTTCCCAGATCGAATCCGGCAGCCTGCAACTGCGATTGAACGCGTTCTCACTGGACACCCTGGTCAGCGAGGTCCGTGAACTGCACTTGCCGCTCGCCCAGGAGCGGGGCCTGTCCCTGACCCTGTCCGTGCAACCCGACCTGGCCCGGTACCGTCGCGGTGATGCCGAACGCCTAAGCCAGCTGATCGGCAATCTCGTCGACAACGCCCTGAAGTTCACGCGCCAGGGCGGAGTGACCGTCAAGATCAACGGCGATGACCGCCAGTTGCAGGTCGCCGTCATCGACACCGGCATCGGTATCGCCGCCAAGGACCATGAGTCGATTTTCGAACGCTTCGTGCAGGTCGACAATTCCTCGACCCGAAAGGTCGGCGGCATTGGACTGGGCCTGGCGATCTGCCGCGAGATTTCCGAGCAGATGGGGGGAACCCTCAAGGTCACCTCGGCCCCCGGAATCGGCGCGCGCTTCGATTTTTCAGCGCCCATTCCTTCCGTTGTTTCCTCCGAGCCCCTGATCAGCGGGGCTGAGGAAGACGAAGACCAGGCGCCCAATCAGGTCCCCGCCTCCCTGCTGATCGTCGACGACAATCCGGTCAACCGCCGCATCCTGGCCGCCCTGGTTCAGCATTTCGGCGTCACCTGCGGCTTTGCCGAAAATGGACGCGAAGCGGTGGAGGCCTGGCGGAGCCAGCCCTGGGACGCCATCTTCATGGACATCCACATGCCCGAAATGGATGGCCTCGAGGCGACCCTGGCCATTCGTCGCGAAGAAGCCCGGACCGGCGTCGAGAGGACGCCGATCATCGCCGTGACCGCCAGCGTCCTGCCCCATGAAGTGGAAGGCTACGTCAAGGCCGGCATGGACGGTGTTCTGCCCAAACCCGTGGAGGCAGCGGCCCTGGCTGCGACTCTGTCGCAGTGCATGGCCGCTGCGGCCTGAACAGACCTCACCCCCGTGAAGGAACCAACCCGGTATTGACACTTCGCGTGCCATAATATTGATGGATCCCGACGCAGTCGCGAATTGGGGCCGGGGCCAGTGCTGATCGTACACGGACTGGACCTGTCCTATTTCACCGGAAAGCTGGAAGGATATCTGCGCGCCAAGGGCTTGACCTACCGTCTCCAGGAAATGACGACGGCCAGCTTCCGCGCCCTGGCCCAGCGGACCGGCATCCGGCAGATGCCCCAGCTCGAACTGCCCGATGGCCAATGGCTCACCGATACGCCGCTCATCATCGACCGGCTGGAGCAGATCAGCCCGCAGAACAGCCTGACGCCCCAGGATCCAGCCCTCCGCTTTCTGGCGGATCTGATCGAAGCCTATGGTGACGAGCATCTCTGGCGGCCGGCCCTCTATTATCGCTGGGCCTATGCGGCGGACGCCCACCTGATGAGCGGCAGGCTGGCCGACGGGATGTTTGCCGATCTTCCCCTGCCCCGCGCGCTTCGCCGGCAGATCGCCCTGCGGCGACAGAGGTCGGTCTATCTGCGCGATGAAGGCGTGACCAAGGCCAACCGGGACCGGATTGAAGCCGACTATACCGACCTGCTCGCCGCCCTGAACGGGATCTTCTCGACGCGGGACTGGCTTTTGGGAGACGCTCCAACCCGTGCAGACATCGGACTGTTTGGCCCCCTGTTCCGCCATTTTGCCAGCGATCCGACGCCAGCCCAAATCATGCGCGACCGCGCGCCAAGGGTCGCCGAATGGGTCGCGCGCCTTTGGGCTCTTGGGCCTGACCCCTCGCGCTCCGCTATGGACCTGACCCGCATTCCGACCGACCTGGGCCCGTTGCTGCACCTGATCGAAGGCCGGTTTCTACCCGAAATGGCCGACAACCAGCAGGCCGTCAGGCGTAGCGCGCCCCTCACCCGTCACTACGATGAGGGCGTGAGCTTTACCTATCGGACCAATGCCTATCGCGCCTCGCGGCTGTCGCGCCTGCAGGCGTCCTTTGCCGCGCTGACAGTTCCAGCCCAGATCACCCTTGATCGACACCTCAGCCCGAGATCCGTTGCGATCCTTGGATCAGGTCAAGAGCTTCAGCCTGATGGCCCAATGCCCTCGCCCGGATCCATGGTCCGGGATCGCTGGTGGCGGCCCGTCGAGCGAAGGGCATGATCCGGCCCGTCCCGCGTCGTGCAGAACGGGACACGCTGAAGACATGGCCCAGCGGACGACCTGACGCAGATCTGGGTCTGAAGGTGCCGAAAGCCTGAGACGCAGGTCTTGCGCGCGCCGGCCCCGGTAAAGGCTGGAGCGGGCGATGGGAATCGAACCCACGACATTCTGCTTGGGAAGCAGACGCTCTACCTCTGAGCTACGCCCGCAAAAGCGTTATGGTTCAAGACGTTACCGCCACCCTGCCCATTTTGGCGGAGCGGAGCCTTGACGATGGTTTACACCACCGTTCCGTGGTCGTTCCCATAGCCCGTCCTTTCCCGTCGCTCAAGCGGCACTATGAGCCGAGGCGCTACAATCGATGCCGTAGCGGCGCGCGACCGGCTTCATCCTGCCTTGGCGAAGCGCCCCAGATCGACCGAATTCCCGGCTCGAATTTAGGGTTAATTTAACGATTCGATCTGTCTTTTAACTTTTGAGACATTCTCAAAATGGGAAGGCGATGATGGTTTTTTCGAATTCCGCCGGAAAGAAGCAGGCCTCCGTCGCAGCCGAAATGCGCGACCTGAAGGCTCAGGTCGCTGCGATGAATCGCTCGCAGGCGGTGATCGAATTCCAGCTCGACGGAACCATCTTGAGCGCCAACGCCAACTTCCTGAATGCCTTGGGCTACAGGGCAGATGAGGTTATCGGCAAACATCACCGGATGTTCGTTCGGCCGAGCGAGGCCAGCAGTGCCGAGTACCGCAGCTTCTGGGAAGACCTGAACAGGGGCCAGTTCGTCGCCCGCAAGTTCTTGAGGCTCAACAAGCAAGGCTCGGAATGCTGGATCCAAGCGTCCTACAATCCAGTCCTCGATGAGAACGGTCGCCCCTACAAGGTCATAAAGTTCGCAACGGACATTACGGCAACCGAGGCGGATCGAGTCCGTTCGGATGCCGAGAGACAGCGCACGACCGAAGAGCAGGAGGGGGTCGTGGCCGACCTTGCCGCGAGCCTGAAGCGCATGGCCCAGGGAGACCTGACCGCCAGGATCACCGCCCAATTCTCGGGGCGCTATGGCCAGATCAAGGATGACTTCAACGTCGCGATTGATGCGCTGTGTCAGGCCATGGGGAGTATCGCCTCGACCACAAACGGTCTGCGCGCTGGGGCTGATGAGATATCGTCGGCGTCTGACGATCTGTCCCGGCGAACGGAACAGCAGGCCGCGAGCCTCGAACAGACGGCCGCTGCCCTCGACGAGATCACCGCTACCGTCAAGCGCAGTGCTGCCGGGGCCAAGCAAGCCTCCGCCTCCGCCTCAGGTGCCCGCAGTGACGCCGCCCGTTCGGGTGACGTCATGCGAGACGCGGTCGCCGCCATGGGCGAAATCGAACAGAGCTCCGGTCAGATCACCCAGATCATCGGGGTCATCGATGAGATCGCCTTCCAGACCAACCTCCTGGCCTTGAATGCCGGGGTGGAAGCGGCTCGCGCCGGCGAAGCCGGACGAGGATTTGCCGTTGTCGCCCAGGAGGTCCGAGCCCTGGCGCAGCGGTCCGCTGAAGCCGCCAAGGAGATCAAGGCCCTGATCGCCAGCAGCACAGCCCAGGTGGAACGGGGCGTCAGGCTTGTGGGTGATACCGGACAGGCCCTGACGGGCATTGTCAGCAAAATCGCTGAAATCGACGTCCTGATCTCCGAGATCGCAACCTCGTCCCAGGAACAGGCCACGGGCCTGAATGAGGTCAATACCGCCGTCAATCAGATGGACCAGGTGACACAGCAGAACGCGGCCATGGTCGAGGAAGCCACGGCCGCCGCTGCTAACCTGAAGTCCGAAGCGGCTGCGCTGGCGGCTCTGGTTGAGCGCTTCGAGACCGGCGGCGGTGGGTCGAGGCGCGAACCGGCCCAGCAAGGCTATCACCGACCGGCAGGCAATCCGGTGGCACGTTCCCAGGCCAAGGCCGCCGCCTTCGCACGGTCAAGCGGTGGTGCGCAGGCAGCCACCCAGGTTTGGGATGAGTTCTGATCGATAGCCGGAACGGACAGGCAGCATGATTAGCGGTGGTGGACTGCTCAACGAAGGCCTGATTGAGCTGATCTCCTTTGAGATCGGCGGCCAGGAATTCTGCATTGATATTCGAAGCGTACGCGAAATCCGCGGGTGGTCGTCCGCGACCCAGATGCCTCATACGCCCTCCTATATTCTGGGCGTTATCAATCTTCGCGGCGCGGTCATGCCCATCGTCGATCTGCGCAATCGCTTGGGCCTGGGTGAGACCGAGCCGTCATCCCGCCACGTGATCGTCGTCATTCAGCATGGCTCGCAATTGGCCGGCATTCTGGTCGATGGCGTACAGGAAACCTTCCAGGTGGATGCCAGCGTGCTGCAGGAGCCGCCCCAGATCGAAACGACCACGCCGGACCTTTTCGTCGACGCGATTATTCCCATCGAAGATCGTCTTCTCAGTCGCCTGGTGGTGAGCGCCCTGCTCCCGGCCCAACGTCAGGCAGCCTAGGGCGGTCCTTTACCGGCCCGCCGTTCATGTTTGGTGGGAAGAGTTCCGGGTCAGCGCCCCTGGCGCTCTGTCTCGGCCAACCCCTTACCCAGCAGGGCGGCGAAGTGGGCGATGGTTTTGGCCAGGCCTTCCTTCAGCTGGGTCCTGGGCTCCCAGTCCAGGGAGGCCTTGGCCAGGCTGATGTCGGGCTGGCGCTGGCGGGGATCGTCCTGCGGCAGGGGCTTGCGCTCGATCGGCGAGGCCGAGCCGATCTGGTCGATGGTCAGCTGCGCCAGCTCCAGGATCGTGAACTCGTTGGGATTGCCCAGATTGACCGGACCGGTGAAACCGGCCGGCGTGGCCATCATGCGGATAAAGCCTTCGACCAGGTCGTCGACATAGCAGAAGCTGCGGGTCTGCTGGCCTTCGCCATAGATGGTGATCGGCTGGTTGGTCAGGGCCTGGACCACGAAATTGCTGACCACGCGACCGTCATTGATCGCCATGCGCGGCCCGTAGGTGTTGAAGATCCGCACCACCTTGATGTCGACGCCGTCCTGCCGGAAGCTGTCGAAGAACAGGGTCTCGGCGCAGCGCTTGCCCTCGTCATAGCAGGCGCGCGGCCCGATCGGATTGACCTTGCCCCAATAGGTCTCGACCTGGGGATGGACTTCCGGATCGCCATAGACCTCGCTGGTCGAGGCCTGCATCACCCGCGCCCCGGTGCGCTTGGCCAGGTCCAGCATGTTGATCGCGCCCAAGACATTGGTCCGCACGGTCATGACCGGATCATACTGATAGTGGATCGGCGAGGCCGGGCAGGCCAGGTTGTAGATCTGGTCGACCGGAATGAAGATCGGGTGGTTCACATCGTGGTTCACGAACTGGAAGTTCGGATGATCCAGCAGGTGGGCGATATTGTCCCGGCTGCCAGTGAACAGGTTGTCCAGGCAAACCACGTGATCGCCCCGCGCGATCAGCCGGTCGCACAGGTGCGAGCCGACAAAGCCCGCGCCGCCAGTCACCAATATGCGCAGGGGGGTGTGTTTTCCGGACGAGGCTTGGGCGGACATGAATCAATCTCTGAGGCGTCGTCTGCAGGTGTGACCCGTTTGCCTAGCGGGTCTCGCGCCGGGGCTCAACCGGCGGCCTGCGTTGACGGACCCGACCGACCGGCGCACGATCGTCAAAACAAACGTTCGGGAGGACTGTGACATGGCCGATGGAGAGGATCACGCCCGCACCGGGTTCCACGCCATGGTTGACGGGACGGCCGAGGACTGGGGCGTCATCGCCAAGGCCGCTGCGGATTTCGGACGCAAGCTGCCCGAGCGGCTCGTGACGCATCTCAAGCTCCTGCAAGGCGACTGCGGCGGATTCGCCGTCGACCGGCTGGAACACAGCCTGCAAACCGCCACCAAGGCCCATCAGGATGGTCGTGACGAGGAATATGTCGTCTGCGCCCTGCTGCACGACATCGGCGACATCCTGGGCCCCCGCAATCACGCCGATATCGCCGCAGCGATCGTCCAGCCCTTCGTGTCCGAGCGGAACCACTGGATGGTGGCCAATCACGCCATTTTCCAGGGCTATTACTTCTTCCACCACCTGGGGCTGGACCGCGACATGCGGGAGCAGTTCAGGGGACATCCGGACTTCGAATACACGGCCCAGTTCGGACATCTCTATGATCAGGACGCCTTCGACCCGAACTTCAAGTCCATGCCGCTGGAGGCCTTCGAGCCGATGCTGCATCGGGTCATGAGCACGCCTAAGCGCTCGATCTATCTGCGCAAGCCCCAGGTCGAGGCGGCCGAATAGGCTTCGGCCGCCGCTTCCCGAGGTCTTAGTTCACGCGCTCGGCCTTGATGCCGAGCTTGGCCAGCTGGATCTGGACACTGTCATCGCCCACCAGGTGGCCGGCCCCGACCGCCACGAAGCTGACACCCGATCCCGCCAGCTTGGTCTTCAGCTGGTTGGCCCAGTCGATGTTGCGCTTGGTCAGCAGCACGTCATAGACGTCGGCATAGGGCCCCTTCATCTCGGTGACGAACTGGTTTTCCAGAGCCTTCAGGTCACCGGCCGCCCAGGCCGCGACCATCGAGTCGATCTTGGCGGTGCCGGCATCGGCATCATCCAGGGTCGAGCGGAAGAGGTCGACCTCGGCCTTCGGGGTCATGTCGGCAAAGAAGCGGATCTGCTGCTCGGCCGTCTCGAAGGCGGAGGCGGCCTTGCCGTCGGTCTTCATCTGGGCGCTGATCACCTGCTCGACGCCGCTCTTGGGGTCATAACCGGCCTTCATCACCGGCAGCATGGCCAGAGAGATCGAGGCCAGCCAGGGCCGCATCGGCTCAAGGGCCTGGGGCGGCAGACCGGCGCTCTTGGCCAGGTCCGTGGCCCGCTTGAAGTCCTCGGGCGACAGCTTGGTGGACAGTGGTTTGGCCTGGTCGATGCCGTACTTCATGACCAGAGGCTGCATCAGGGCCGGGTCGTCCGCACCCTGGACCTCGATGACCAGATCGCCACTGGCTTTCATGGCGCTGTCGATGCTGGCCGAGCGCCATTTCGTTTCCGGCCGGAGCACGTGGATCGTGCCGAACAAATAGATCGTCGAGTCCTTGTCCTTGATCGCCCACAATGCGGGTTCGGCCATGGCCGGAGCCGCGACGCCGAGCGCCAGGATCGTGACGAGCCCGGCGGCCATGCGGCGGGCTGGGCGGAAGAGAGTCGAAAGCATGGTCCTGTCCTTGGTTATGAAGTCTGAGTTGAAGTAGCGGGAAGTCTGACCGGAGCGGGCTCGTCGCGGCCCGCCGGGCCGGGTCAGTTCAGAAAGCGTTCGACGGCAGCGGCGAAGGCCGCAGGCTGATCCAGCATGATGAAGTGGTAGGCCCCATCGATCCGCTCAAGGCGTACGCCCGGCAGCGCGGCATAGGCCCCGGCATACAGCTGCTCAACGCGCTCGACGGGCGCACCCATCATCGGATCGAACGGATAGAGGACAACCGTCGGCACAGTAACCGCCGCCAGATCAGGGCGCAGATCGGTGGTCAGCACGTCGTACATGGCGCGGGCAAACACCGAGCGATCCGTCGTCTTCGACCAGGCCAGGGCCGCCTTAAGGCCTTCCGGCGACTTGACGAGGCGTGGCATGGTCATGGTCTGCTGGGCGTCGAAGCTCTCGGTCGGCATGGCGATCAGGCCGTCGCGCATGCCCACGGCCTGGGGCCGGACTGCCTCGACCGTGGCTGCGGGCGAGAACAGCAGCGGATAGAAGGGCAGGCTGTCGACGATCAGGAGGCGGTCAACGTCGGCCGGATGGCGGCGCGCCAGGGCCAGGCCCGTCAGGCCACCCATCGAATGGCCGATCACCGCCGGCGACTTGAGACCGGCTGACCGGATGTAGCCGTCGATCGCTTCGACCAGCGGCGCGACGACTGCGCCCTCCCCGTTGCCGCCGACCGGGGCCCCGGCAAAGCCGGCGACCTGGACGACATGCACCCGGTAGCGCCCGGAGAGCTGTTTGGCCGTGGCGTCCCAGACCGCCCCTGACGAGGCGAGCCCGGGGATCAGGATCACGTCGGGGCCCTTGCCCGTAACGGTGACGCTCATGCGGGCGACGGGTTCGGCGGCGTGGGCGTGGTGTCCGCCGAAAACGCCTATGGCGGCCAGAAGGGCGATGATGATGACGAACAGCCGGGGCCGGGCTTGCGATCGGAACATGGGAAGGGTCCTGGGAAACAGGCGCGCAACAGCGTTCGGCGGTGCGGGCCGGTGAAGACGGTTAGGGTGTGAGGCGTATGTGGCGGCGCCGAGCCTTAGCCGCCCAGGCCGCGGCGCGACGAGATCAGGGTGGCGATGACGAGATAGCTGGCCATCAGCACCGAGACCGCGTCCCACAGGGACAGGGATGGAAGCAGGTTCAGCTTCTCGCCGGCGGCCCACAGGAACAGCGCGCCCTGCAGCAGCCAGAAGGATACTGCCCCGGTCTCAGCCATCACCTGGCGCACCAGCTCGTCACTCCGCGACCAGAGGGTCAGGTTGCCGACGGTCTGGACCAGGAACAGCGCCACAATGCCGGTCATGACGGCCGCGCCCAGTTCAAAGGGTAGCGGGTCGAAGACCGAATTGGCCAGGACCGGAGCCGCCAGCATCACACCGGCCAGCAGCGAGACCAGCCCCTGCTGGCGATAGTAAGAGGCCTGGGCCGGTGTGGCATCACGGGCGCTGCCCGGATCCAGCACCCGGCTGGCCGTCTTGCGGCTGAAACTGACGGTCAGGACCATGGCCCCCATCGCGATCAACAACATGGCAATCAGGCCGGACAAAAGGTCAGACCAGCCCAGTCCCTCGACCCGCATGGCCCCGGCCTTTTCAAGCTTGCCGATCAGCATGCCCGATCCGAAGCCGACGATGCCACCGCAGACGGCGAGAACCGAAGCCACCCTGACCTTGGGGCTGGCAAAAAACTTGGGGAACTTCGACGCAACAGTCATGGCGATGCTCCTGCTTGGGACGGCCCTCAGGCCTCGTCCTGGAAAATGGTTTCGATGGATTGGCCGAAGAGACGGGCGATCTTGAAAGCCAGAGGCAGGCTGGGATCGTACTTGCCCGTCTCAAGGGCATTGATGGTCTGGCGCGAGACCTCCAGGCGCTCGGCGAGGTCGGCCTGGCTCCAGTCGCGCTCGGCGCGCAGGACCTTGAGGCGATTTTTCACCGATACCTCCTGCTGACAAAGGGCTGGGCCAGGCCGAAGCTGGCGCAGAACAGCGGGAAGATCAGATAGAGCGGCGGATGCGGCAGCAGCCCTGCATTCTCCAGGAACCCCCAGACCGTGCAGAGGGCCATGGTCACGCCGATGCCCCAAAGCATGGACTGGGCCAGTATGGCGCGCAGGAACTCGTCGGTCTCCTCGACCATGTAGAGCCCCATGGCGGCGATGGCGGCGATGATCGGCAGGGCGGGAGCCACGGCGACCAGCCAGAGCAAGGGTCCCTTGGGTTCAAGGTTCCCGAGCGCCCAGATCGACCCGAACAGGACGACGACATAGGCCAACATGGCGGGAAAGAAGCGGGCCAGATAACGGCGCGCAGCAGCAGATTTGGCCTGGGCCATGATTTAGGTCTCCTTTCCAGAGATTTCAGCGTCGGCGCAGCCACCAGATGGACCAGACCAGGCCGTAGCCGATCAATTGGGCGGCCAGCAGGGCACCAAATCCCAGCCAGACCCATTCGCTCGGCGACTTTTGGCCAAACATGGCGATCAGGATCTCGCCCCGGATTGCCGCTGCGACGGGCAGCATCAACAGCAGACCGCCGGAACCGCCCCAGAACCAGGCGAAGGTGTGAGCCTCCCGCGCGGCCTCATCGATGTTCTGCCAATAGATGACAGACACCCAGAGCAAGACCACGACGGCCACAAGCCCCCCCGCCAAGGATCAGGGCCGGCGGCAGGGAAATGCCGAGTTCGCCCAGCAATACGGTGCTGGCTCCCACGACGGCACCGACGATGCTGCTTCCCAGCAACATCTTCTGAGCCAGGGACTGGCGTGCGGCCTGACGTCCAATCTGTTCGGTCATGACAAACACCCTCATCTAAATGACAAGGACATTTGTCATCACCTGACATGACATGTCAAGCGTGCTTTTCTTTTTGTCTAGCCACGTCGACTAAATGTAAGGCCTGCCAAGCCCTTCAGGCTGCGCGGGGCAGGTCAAAGGGGTCCGACGCATCGCTGCCCATGACTCCCCGCCAGTGTATCGCTTCGATCCTCGATCGCTTGAGCGCACGCCCCAGAACGCTTTGGCTTGGGCAGATCCGGGTCTCCCAGCCATAACGCGAAAACCGGTCACCGAAGTCGGACCAGCGGATCACCCGCCCGGCGAGATCCTGCCGCCAGACCGCCTTGTCGCAGCCCGGTATGCGGGCACAGGCCTCCCAGGCACGAATGCGGGTCTGCAGGATTGAAAATGGATCGGAACCGAGACGGGCCATGACGCGGCCTCCATGGAAACCAGGGGCGCCAGACGGGATCCCTACTCGATCACTCAGACCAGCAATATCTACCACTTGTGTTTGAATGAATCTCATCCACCAGATATGGTGTGACGCAATGCCGCGACGGCTTGGCGACGGATGCATGGAAGCCGTTCGCCTCACGCCTGACTGCCGCTGGGCGCAAGACCCGCCAGCCGCCCTCGCCCACTACGCCGCTCACGTGTCATGACGTTACAACCCGTCTGAAGCTCGTGAACTGAGCTAAGCGTGAGTCGGCTTAAGGCGGGACTTAAGCCGGGCGCGACCTAACGCCCCAGGCCGCGTCGGGCCTCAGGACCAGGCCTTGAAGTGCTTGGATAGTTTCAGACCCTGCCGCTGGTAATGCGACCCGCCCTCGCCATAGAGCCGGGCCGGCCGGGCGGTCAGGGGTTCATAGACGAGGCGCGCAACCGTCTGTCCGTCCTCAAGCAGGAACGGCGTCTCGTGGCTGCGCACTTCCAGGACGCCCTTGGACCCGACGGCCGAGGCCTCCTCGGTTCCAAAGCCTGGATCGAAGAAACCGGCATAGTGGACTCGGAACTCACCGACCGAAGGATCAATCGGAGTCATTTCCGCAGCTTCAAGGACCGGTATCTCAATGTCGTCCTTGGAGGCCAGGATGTAGAACTCGCCGGGATCGAGCAGCAGCTCGCCATGGCGTGTTTCCAGGGGCTCCCAGTAGTCACGGGGATCATGGCCGTCGACGTGATCCAGATCGACGACGCCGGCGTGGCGACGGCCCCGGAAGCCGACGATCCCGCCCATGCCCGGCGACAGGTCGACGCCGACACTACGGACCGAGAGCTTGGCGGGCTCACCGCGCTTCAGGCGCAATTGGTTCAGCCGGGTCCCGGAGCGCACCAGCACCGAGAAGGTCTGGGGCGCAATCTCCATATAGAGCGGACCCGTATAGCCGGCATCAACGTCATCGAAGGCCCGGCTGTGATTGGTCAGGAGCCGGACAAAGACGTCCACCCGTCCCGTGGAACTCTTGGGATTGCCGCGCGCCGAAACATTGAGCGGGAGCTTCAGGTGTTCCTGCAATTCGGCGATATAGACGCAGCCCTTCTCCAGCACCGCGCCCCGGGTCAGGTCCAGCTCGTGCATGGCCACGTCCTTTAGACGCTCGGTCACACGGCGCCCCAGGCCCGGCAGGAACGAGGCGCGCACGCGCCAGGCCCGCGCGCCAAGGCGCAGGTCAAGACTGGCGGGCTGCACCTGATCGACGTCGAACGGCGTCTGAGCGGTGATCGCCTCCTGGGCGATGAGGTCTTCGATGGTCTGGCAGGGCAGAATCCCTGCGGTGTGGGCGTCGGTCATTGGCGCGACAGTCGCTAAAGCTCGCCTGGAAGGCAAGGCTGCAGCGACGTCGGCTCGCCTGAAGCAATTCTGATGTTGAAATCAGTCCGCATCGCCTTGACCGTGTGCGCCGCTAAACCCCTTATGCCGGGCTTTTCCGCGCCGAAGAAGGAAGACCCCGTGGCCGAGGACCCGAAAGACTGGGACATCGCGACCAAGCTGATCCGCGGGGGGCTGGCCCGGTCGCAGTATATGGAGACCGCTGAGGCGCTCTACCTGACCCAGGGCTTTACCTATGACAGCGCAGAGGGGGCCGACCGCCGCTTCGCCGGCGAGGATCCCGGCTTCGTCTATTCGCGGTTCAACAATCCGACCGTGAAGATGTTCGAGGATCGCCTGGCCCTGCTGGAGGGGGCTGAGGTCTGCCGTGCACAGGCCACGGGCATGGCTTCGATCCACATGTCGCTGATGGGTCTGGTCAAGGCCGGCGACCATGTCGTGGCCGGCCGCGCCCTGTTTGGATCGTGCCGCTGGCTGATCTCCGAATGGCTGCCGCGCTTCGGGGTCGAGACCACCTTCGTCGACGCCACCGATCCCAAGGCCTGGGAAGCAGCCATGCGCCCCAATACAAAGGCGGTGCTGATCGAGACGCCGTCCAATCCGGTGCTGGAGATCACCGACATCCGGGCGGTGTCCGAGATGGCCCACGCCGTCGGAGCCAAGGTCATAGTCGACAATGTCTTCGCCACCCCGATCTTCCAGCAGCCGCTCAAGCTTGGTGCCGACATCGTGGTCTATTCGGCCACCAAGCATATCGACGGCCAGGGCCGTGTGCTGGGCGGCGCGATCCTGACCAGCGAGGCCATCAACGAGGAGTTCTACCGCGACGCCCTGCGCCATACGGGCCCCTCGCTGTCGCCCTTCAATGCCTGGGTTCTGGTCAAGGGTCTCGAAACCCTCGACCTGCGCGTCCGTCGCCAGACCGACACCGCCTTCGCCCTGGCCAATGTCATGGCCGAGCACAAGAAGACCCGGTCTGTCCTCTACCCCTTCCGACCCGATCATCCAGGCCACAATGTCGCCAAGTCGCAGATGACCGGCGGCGGCACCGTGGTGGCGCTCGACCTGGGATCGCGCGAAGCCGCGTTCAACTTCCTCAACGCCCTTGAGATCGTCGACATCTCCAACAATCTGGGCGACGCCAAGTCGATGGCGACCCATCCGCCGACCACCACCCATCGCTCTGTGCCCGAAGACCAGCGCCCTTCACTGGGCGTTGTCGAGGGTGGCGTTCGCCTGTCCGTCGGCCTCGAAAGCCTCGAAGATCTGACCCGAGATGTGATCCGTGCGCTCGACCAGGCGTGAAACCTCTCCGCCCCTGCAGCGGATCCGTCGCCGTAGAGGCACCGATGGCGGCATCTATGAGGCCCGCACGCGAGACATCGTCGTGCGGGTTGCGCCAGCCTATCTGCCGGAAGAGTCGGCGCCGGAAGAGGGCCTGTACCTGTGGTCCTATACGGTCGAGATCGAAAATCACGGCGTCGAGACCGTGCATCTGGTCGCCCGGCGCTGGGCGATCACCGACTCTCTCAATCGCTGCAACGAAGTCGAGGGCTCGGGCGTGGTCGGTGAGCAGCCGGAACTGAAGCCGCGCGAAGCGTTCCGCTATGTCTCCAGTTGCCCCCTACCCACGCCCTCCGGTGCCATGCGCGGCAGCTACCAGATGATGACCGAAGGCGGCGAGGTGTTTGACGCCGAGATCCCAGAGTTCTCCCTGCACCTTCCCGGCGCTGCAAAGCGCCTGAACTAGGGCCTATTCCCAGGGTGGCGAAACGCACCGCCAATCAAAAGCCTGATCTAGACCTCTGAATTGGATTGCGTTTCGCACACTCACTTGAAGGTGCCGGGTCACAAATGGCTCTAGCCGACCTCGGCGGGGTCCAGGGCATAGACCCGTGAGCAATACTCGCAGGTCACGTGGATCTTGCCGTCGGGCTCGATCATCTCGGCCTTCTCGGCATCGGTGAAGGACTGGATCACGGCGCCGATACGATCTTCCGAGCAGCGGCAGAACGACCGCAGCGGCTTTTCTTCCAGCAGACGCACGCCGTCCTCATTGAACAGCCGCCACAGTAGTGTCGGGGTGCCCAGGGCCAGATCAATCAGTTCGTCCTCGCCGGTCGTTTCGAAAAAGGCCTGGGCGTGGTTCCAGGCCTCCTTGGTCTCGCCGCGCGTCTCATCGCCGGCGATCGACTGGATCAGGATGCCGCCGGCCCGCCAGGTCGGGCCTTGGCCGATGTCAGCCTGACCGACAGCCAGACGGACGCGCGTCGGGGTCTGCTCCGACTGGAGGAAATACTGCTCAGCGCACAAAGCGAGAGTTTCGCCCTCGATCGGGGTCACGCCCTGATAGCGGTCCATGTCAGGCCCCTGGTCGAGCGTCATGATGAACACGCCTCCGCCGAGCAGGGTCTTGGCACCCGGACGGGCAAAGCCTTCCGAAACCTGGGCCACCTCGTCCGGATCGAACCGGCAATAGCCGCGCAGGCCCCCGCTGGTGTCGTAATCGACCACCACATAGCGCACCGGCCCATCGCCCTGGGCCTGGACGATCAGCCGGCCTTCGAACTTCAGGCTCGAGCCCACCAGGGCCGCCAGGGCACAGGCCTCGCCCAGCAGATTGGCGACAGGCTCGGGATAGTCATGGCGGGTCAGGACCTCGTCGACGGCTGCGCCGAGGCGAACGACACGGCCGCGCACGGGCAGGCCCTCGATCTGGAAGGCGGAAACGATGTCGTCGAGGGCGGGTATGGCGGTGGTGTCAGTCATGGGGCGGTTAAATAGGGGCTTCCGGCGAAAATGCGAGCCCCTGGATGTCGCGGCCACACCTCACCACGTCCGCCCCATCCTGATCTTCCCATAATGGGTACGATCCACCGCAGGGCCCATTGTCGGACAGGCAGAGTCGGCGCACCCCAAGAAGGTCGCTGCTTCTGCCCATATGCAGCGGCAAAGCCGGCCAGTGTTCCACCCCCACCGGGCGCTGGCCGGCGCCCTCCCTAGCCGATCGCGCCGAACGCCCAGGCCAGGATCGACTTCTGGGCATGGATCCGGTTTTCAGCTTCGTCCCAGGCCAGGGAGCGCGGACCGTCCAGCACGGCGTCGGTGACTTCCTCGCCCCGGTGAGCCGGCAGGCAGTGCAGAAAGACACCGTCCGGCGCTGACAGGTCCATCAGGGCCTCGTCGACCTGATAGGGCTCCAGGGCGGCCAGACGCTCGTCATGGTCGGTATCGCCCATCGACACCCAGGTATCGGCCACCACCACGTCGGCTCCGCGCACCGCTTCCTTGGGATCGTCGGTCATCGTCACCTGACCCTGCAGATCGGCAGCGCGGGCCAGATCCACCAGATCAGGATGATAGACGGCCGGACAGGCGATCTTCAGCTTGAAGCCGAGCAGCGGAGCGGCATGGATGAAGCTGGAGCAGACATTGTTCCCGTCGCCGACCCAGGCGATGGTCTTGCCGCCGACATCACCGCGATGTTCCTCGATGGTCAGCAGATCGGCCATGATCTGGCAGGGATGGCTCTTGTCCGTCAGGCCATTGATCACCGGCACGGTCGAAACCTGGGCAAAGCGCTCGACGTCGGCGTGACTGTTGGCGCGGATCATGACGGCATCGACCATCCGGGACAGGACGCGCGAGGTGTCCTCGATCGTCTCACCCCGACCCAGCTGCATGTCGTTCGACGTCGAAATGATCCCGCTGCCGCCCAACTGACGGATCGCCGCGTCGAACGAGAACCGGGTACGGGTCGAGTTCTTCTGGAAGATCATCGCCAGAACCCGGCCGTCCGCCGGTGCGTCGGCGTCGACCCTGCCCTTGCCCCAACCCTGGCGGGCAGCCTTGCGGGCCTTGGCGTCCTCAAGCAGCAGCCGCAGCGTAGCGCCGTCGAGCTTCCACAGGTCGATGAAATGCCGGGGTTGGGTCATTGCCATTCCCTCGCCGCTCTCCCCGGCGAGGGCCGGGGCCCGGATTTCTCCAGGACTTGAGAGGGCGTGTGCTGGGTCCCGGCTTTCGCCGGGACGCGCGTAAGAGTTCCGGGGTTAAGCGGCGGTCAGCTTTGCCCGCGCGGCCTCGCAGGCCTTTTCGAGCTTGGCGATGGCTTCACTGGCCTCTTCGAGGGTCAGGTTCAGCGGCGGCAGCAGACGCACGCAGTTGTCACCGCCACCGGCCACCAGCAGCTTCTCTTCGCGCGCCAGAACCATGAACTCGCGATTGTTGGCGACCAGCTTGATCCCGATCAGGAAACCCTTGCCGCGAATGTCGACGATGACATCCGGAAAGCGATCCTTGAGACCGTTGAGCTGCTGGACGAAATAGCCGGCCACGGTCTTCACGTTGTCGAGGATCTCGGGCGTGTTGATCGTTTCAAGCGCGGCCTTGCCGATGGCCATGGCCAGGGGGTTGCCGCCGAAGGTCGAGCCATGGACGCCCACGGTCATGCCCTTGGCCGCCTCGGTCGTGGCCAGGCACGCGCCGACGGGGAAGCCACCGCCGAGGGCCTTGGCCACGGCCATGATGTGCGGCTCGCCGCCCGGGGCCCACTCATAGGCGAACAGCTTGCCGGTCCGGCCCATGCCGCATTGCACCTCGTCATAGATCAGCAGCACGCCGTGCTCGTCGCACAGCGCCCGCAGGCTGACCAGGCAATGCTCGGGAATGGCACGCGCGCCGCCCTCGCCCTGCACCGGCTCGACGATGATGGCTGCCGTCGTCGGCAGGGCAACGGCCGCCTTCAGGGCGTCGTGATCGCCAAACTTCAGCTGGCTGTAGCCCGGCAGGCGGGGACCAAAGCCTTCGACATAGCTCGGATTGCCGGAGGCGTTGACTGCGGCATAGGAGCGGCCGTGGAACGAGCCGTCAAAGCCGAAGATCTCGGTGCGCTCGGGCTGGCCGTTGGCCGTGTGGTACTTGCGCGCCGTCTTCAGGGCGCACTCGATGGCCTCGGTGCCCGAGTTGGTGAAGAACACCACATCCGCGAAGCTGTGAGCGCAGAGCTTGTCAGCCAGTTCTTCCTGCTCGGGGATCCGGAAGATGTTGGAGACGTGCCAGAGCTTCTCGCCCTGGGTCTTCAGCGCTTCAACCAGAACCGGATGGGCATGGCCAAGACCGTCGGTCGCGATGCCGCCGACGCAATCCAGATATTCCTCACCATCCGTCGAGAACAGGCGCGCGCCTCGGCCCCGGTCGAACGCAAGCGGGGCGCGATTGTAGACGCCCATGATGTGTTGTTGCGAAGACTGCGACGACGTCGGGCTGGTCAAGACCGCCTCCCAGAAAGGAAATAAGCCCCCGCACTGTTCGCACGGGGACCGGAAGGCCGCAGGTTGTCGCCGCGGAACAGCGCTCTGTCAATGAAGGGTCCAGGGCAAGTTCAGGGAAATTGTCCGCCCTGTTGCTTCCGGGTGACCCCCCTCAGGTCTTGAGGCGATATCCGGTGCGGAACAGGTGCCAGCACCACAGGAAAAGGCCGATTGTCAGGAGGGCTGTCGCGATCACCCCGACCTGGATAGAGCCGTCGGCGTGGCCGATGAACCCGTAGCGGAAGCCATCGATCAGGTAGAAGAACGGGTTGTAGTGACTGGCCGACCGGAAGGGCTCGGGCAGTCGATCCACCAGATAGAAGGTCCCCGACAGGAAGGTCATCGGCATGATCAGGAAGTTGGTCACGGCCGAGAGTTGGTCGAACTTTTCGGCCCACAGACCGGCCAGAATGCCGGCGAGGCCGAGGATCAGCGACGCGCCGATGCCGAAATAGAAGATCGGCCAGATATGGGCGATGCCCAGGCCGGCCCCCGGCAGGACGCCAATCACGATCGCCGTAACCGCCCCGACCACCACACCCCGGGTCGCCGCCCCGAGGGCAAAGGCTGAGACCTGCTCCAGGGGCGACAGCGGCGGAGTCAGAAAGTCCGGCGTCAGGCCCATCATCTTGGCCTGGATCAGCGAGGAGGACGAGTTGGCGAAGGCATTGTTGAGAATGGCCATCATGATAAGGCCCGGGGCCACGAACTGCCCGAAACTGACGCCGTCCACGGCCTGACGGGCGGGACCGACTGCGACCACGAAGACCAGCATGTAGAGCAGGGTCGTCACCACCGGCGCGGCGACCGTCTGGGTGCCCACCTTCCAGAAGCGGCGGATCTCGCGCTGATAGAGGGTGAAGAAGCCGCTCCAGTTCCAGCCGTGATAGTCGCGCGGCTGCGGCGGAACGACGCTGTCTGCCATGTCTTTCATAGATCCGAGTCCCGAATGACGCCCGGGTTTTCGAGGACCTCGAAAACGCTGAACCCCTTATCCATAGCGCGATTGCCGTCGAAACCGGTGGCAATTCTGCGCTGTCGAACCACCGGCATGTGCGCTTTGCGCTCACCGGACGCAAGTCGGACCCGATCCAAATCAACATCTAGTTTCTGTGGACAGACCACTGGGCGCCCATTGTGTGGGTTAAGGTTTTCTTTACGATATCTGGTAGGACGACCGCCGGCGGGGTGGTCAAGACACCAGATATGGGGTCCTGGGCTTGGGGAAGCCTCGGCCTTCATGACATGGCGGGAGATGCGTATGAGCTGGACCGACGATCGGGTCACCACCTTGAAGAAGCTCTGGCTGGACGGGCTTTCGGCCAGTCAGATTGCCAAGCAATTGGGTGGCGTTACGCGCAACGCCGTGATCGGCAAGGTGCACCGTCTGGGCCTGTCTGGCCGCGCGGCTCCCTCGCAACCGGCGCGTCCGGCCTTCAAGGCTCCACGCCCGGCCCGGCCCGCCGCCCAGACCATGCCGTCCGCGCCTCGGCGGGTCGTCACGCCGGAGCATGCTCCGGTCCAGGCGGTGGTGTCGGCCGGCGTCGCGCCCCCGACCCTGCCCGCCTTCCGCGATGAGCAGCCCGGTTCGGCCACCGTCCTGACCCTGGGCGCCCACATGTGCAAGTGGCCGATCGGCGATCCCTCGTCGGACGGCTTCACCTTCTGCGGCCGCCGCTCGTCGGAAGGCCCCTATTGCGGCGAACACGCCCGGGTGGCCTACCAGCCGCAACAATCCAAGAAGAAGGCTGGCCCCACCGAGCTGGCCCGCTCGCTGCGCCGCTACATCTAGCGTTCAGCGACACCCCATAAAAACAAGTCTCTCATGCGGCCCTCCCCGTTCGTCGGGGAGGGCCTTATGCTGTGCGGATGACCGACGTCACCGCCCCTGATTCCAACGCGCCAGCCTATTCCGTCTCGGAACTGGCCTTTGCGCTGAAGCGCACGCTGGAGACCAGCTATTCCCATGTGCGGCTGCGCGGCGAGTTGTCGAAGGTCACCCACCACTCCAACGGCCACGTCTATCTGACGATCAAGGACGACAAGTCGGCAATCGACGGCGTGGTCTGGAAGGGCTCCGTGCGCGGCCTGGGCGTGCGGCCCGAGCACGGCCTGGAAGTCATCGTCACCGGCAAGATCACCACCTATCCGGCCGGATCGCGCTATCAGATCGTCATCGAAAGCATGGAGGCCGCCGGGGTCGGGGCCCTGCTGGCCCAACTGGAGCGGCTGAAGGCCAAGCTGCACGGCGAGGGTCTGTTCGAGGCCAGCCGCAAGCGCCCCCTGCCCTCGATGCCCGCCGTGGTCGGGGTGATCACCAGCCCCACCGGGGCGGTGATCCGTGACATCCTGCACCGCATCCGCGACCGCTGGCCCTGCCACGTGCTGGTCTGGCCCGTCATCGTTCAGGGCGATCAGGCCGCCGCCCAAGTAGCCGGGGCCATCCGCGGTTTCAACGCCATCGCGCCGGGCGGTGCCGTCCCGCGTCCCGACATCCTGATCGTCGCTCGCGGCGGCGGTTCGGTCGAAGACCTGTGGGCCTTTAATGACGAGACCCTGGCCCGCACCGTAGCAGCCAGCGACATTCCGCTGATCTCGGCCGTCGGCCACGAGACCGATACGACCCTGATCGACTTCGTCTCCGACCGCCGGGCACCCACCCCGACGGCCGCCGCCGAGATCGCCACGCCGGTGCTGGGCGAGCTTCGTGCCCTGGTCTCTGACTATGACCGCCGCCTCAACCGCAGCGGCGCGAGGCTGATCGAGGATCGCCGCACCCGCCTGGTCAGTGCCGCCCGCGGCCTGCCCCGTCCGGCTGACCTGCTGGCTCTGGCCCAGCAGCGGTTCGATATCGCCGCCGGGCGACTGGATGCCGCCCTCGGCCGCAATACCGCTGTCCATGCCCAGGCCCTGCTGCGTGTGACTGCCCGCCTTTCGCCCGAGGCCCTGGGCCGTCAGCGCCAGCAAAAGGCCGACCGCCTGACCGACCTGACCCAGCGCCTGGATCTGGCGGCACGCCGCACGCCCGAGCGCATCGCCCAGAATGCCCGCCTGCCGGCCCTGTGGAGCCGCCTCAACGCCGCCGGCGAGCGCCGCCTGCGTCGTGACGAGGATCGGCTGGCCAGTCTTGAGAAGCTTCGCCAATCCCTCAATCCTCGCCGACCGCTGGACATGGGCTTTGCCCTTGTCCGCAAGGCGGATCGCTCAATCGTCCGCTCGGCCGCCAGCCTGGGCCCCGGCGACTGGGTCAGCCTGCAGTTCGGGGACGGCGATCGCAACGCCGTGATCGACAACAGCGCACCGCCCGTCGTCACGCCGCTGGCAGCCGCTGCGTCCAAACCCGCGCGGCCGAAACCGACAACACCAAAACCTGATCAAGGCGATCTGTTCTGAGACGCCGCATTGGCGTAAAAGGACCTCATGAACGCTTATGACCGCGACCTCGGAAAGCCCGACGGCCTGGCCGTGCTCCACTATGGCGACGGCGAGTTCGCCGTCATGTCGCCGGGTCGCTATGTGCTGTGCGCCGTCACCGGTGCCAAGGTCTCGCTAGAGGCTCTGCGCTACTGGAGCCCCGAATTGCAGGAAGCCTATGCCAGCCCGGCCGAGGCCCTGAAGCGCTGGCAAGAGACCTCGGCCTGAACCGCCGGGCGCTTCTGGCGGGCCTGGCCCTTGGCGGCCCGGCCCTTATCGGTCTGGGCACCCCGGCTTCCGCCGCTATCGCGCCGCTGGTTCTGTCCGGCCGGCTCGTCCAGGGTGGATTTGCCATAGGTCGGACAGCACCCCTCGCCACCCTTGATCTGGACGGCGAGATTGTCGGTATGGCCTCGGCCGATGGCTGGTTTTTCCTCGGTTTCGACCGCGACGCCCCGCTCACCCAGATCCTGACGGTCACGACACCAGACGGTTCCGCCAGCCAAACCCTGGCCATCGCCCCCGGCGATTTTGATATCCAGCAGATCAATGGTCTGGCGGCCGACCAGGTCGCGCCGGAGGACCCGCTTCTGCTGGCCCGCATCGCCGCCGAAGGCGAACGCAAGGCGAAGGGCTTCAGCAGCCTGGCGGACCTGGACGCCTTCAAGGACGGTTTTGTCCTTCCGGTGACCGGGGCCAGGCGCTCCGCACGGTTCGGCGGCCAGCGCATCCTCAATGGCGAGCCCCGGCGTCCCCATTTTGGGGTTGACCTGGCCGCCCCTGTCGGGACACCGGTTCGAGCGCCGGCGGGCGGACAGGTGTCCTTTGCCGAAACGGGCCTGCACTTCGAGGGCGGCCTCGTTCTGATCGACCACGGACAGGGCCTGATTACCGCCTATCTTCACCTATCAAAAGTGATTGTAATGGCCGGAGATTTGGTCACGCAGGGCCAGGAGATCGGTGCCGTGGGACGTGAGGGCCGCGCTACGGGACCCCATCTCTGCTGGCGCATGAAATGGCGGGGGCGCAACCTTGACCCGTCCCTTATGGTCGATCTGCGCAGGCCTCGACTCTAGCGCGAAAATTAACCACTCGTTAGGCCTGATCTCTCTATCCAGAGACAGGGTCACGGACAGACACGGAGACACCCACCGCATGGCGGCGGACTACGCGAATTTGCGCTTTCTGCTGGTGGACGATAACCACCATATGCGGGCCATTGTCGCCGCCATTCTGAATGGCGTGGGCGTTCGGCACATTCGCGAAGCGACCGATGGTGCAGAAGCCCTGCAAGCCATGCGCGAGAGCATGATCGACATCGCCATTGTCGACTTCAAGATGTCCCCCCTGGATGGGGTGCAGTTCACCCAGCTGGTACGCAATTCGCCCGACAGCGCTGATCCCTTCCTGCCGATCATCATGCTGACCGGTTTCGCCGAACGACACAGGGTGTTCGAGGCCCGCGACTCCGGCGTGACCGAAATCGTGGTCAAGCCGGTGACGGCGCGCTCGCTGCTCGACCGGATTGACGCGGTGATCTTCAAGCCCCGGCCATTCATTCGGTCGGCGGACTATTTCGGCCCCTGCCGCCGGCGGCGGGACGATCCCAACCATGCCGGCCCGTTCCGCCGCAAGGGCGAAGGCTCAAACCGCGACACGGTGGAAATCTAGTCCTCGGCCTGAGCGGCCAGGGCCGCATAGACCTCGTTGGGCCAACGGCGGTGTACCCAGAACCACTCGGCCGGACGCTCGCGGATCCGGTCTTCCATGAAGGCATTGATCAGCCGCACGCCGGCCTCGATGTCCGCGGAGCGATCGCCGGTCGAAGGCGGAACGATCGGGTCATGCACAACGGCCCGAAACCGCGCGCCCTTGATGCGCTGCACGGACATTGGCTGCAGCACCGTGCCAAAACGGATCGCCAGTCGCGTCGGGCCTGGCGCGGTGCGCGCGTCGTGGCCAAAGAACGGCGCAGCCACGCCATTATTGAACTTCTGATCGTTCATCAGGGCGACGGACCGGCCTTCCTTCATCCCCTCCAGCAGTTCACGGGCACCATCACCGCCCTTGGGGGCAAACAGCCTGACGCCATAGCGGAACCGGCTGTCCTTGATGCGCTTGTCCACATAGGGATTGTTGGCCGCCCGGTAGGTCATTTCGCAGATGACCCCGGAGTCGACGATCGCCGCCGGCATCACCTCCCAGTTCGACAGGTGGCCTGACACGAACACGACCGGGATCTTCTTCTCGGCGATCTCGGCCAGGCGTTCCTTGTTGACCACCTCGACACGGCCGGTGGAGGGCAGGATCCTGTCCATCAGGGGGAATTCTGCAAAGGAGCGCCCCAGACCGTCCCATTGCGCGACCAGGGTCTCGGCGCGCCAGGCGGCGTCCTTTTCCGGGAAGGCCAGCCGCAAATTGCGTTCGGCCACCTTGTGCGCGCCACTCAGGGGACCAAAGGTCCGGCCGATCCAGCCGCCAAGGCTTGACGCCGCGTCCACGCCCAGAAGGCGAAACAACGCGATGAAGAGGTCAAAGCCCAGCGCTTCCATGCGCCAGAGCAGATCCTGGGCCCAAGGCCGACGCTTATCCGACATGCCTTCTTAGTAGGCTGGCTTGCACGCCGCGCGCAATGTCGCTTCGCCCGGCACGCGACTTGCGGCTGTCAGAGCGGACCGTTCCGTTTCGGGACGCTCGATACTTAACAGGGGGGCTTGGCTTTCCATGGGTAATGACATCGACGTGCATCTGGGCAAGCGATTGCGCCGCCGCCGCCGTCTTCTGGGCCTCACCCAGCAGCAACTGGCGGGCACGGTGGGCGTGCGATTCCAGCAAATCCAAAAGTACGAGTGCGGTGCGAACCGTATCTCGGCGGCTCGCCTCTGGCAGCTGTCTGAAGCGCTGGAAGTTCCGGTCGGCTATTTCTATGACGGGCTTTCCGACCAGGTTCGCCGCGAAACGACCAGCGACGCCGAAGGCGGCGAAATGTTCGCCCGCAAGGAAACCCTGGATCTGATCCGGGCCTACTACCTGCTCGGAGAGCGTCCGCGTCGTCGCCTGCTGGATCTGGCCAAGTCCTTGAACGGCGGCGAGCACGCTGACGCATAAGTGTGAGTGGCGTACGTGTGGCGGGGGCGTTAAACCCCGCCCATGACGCTTTCTGCTGACCGGCTTGCGGCGCTTGACGCCTTCATCATCGACCTGAACCGCGCTTCTGCGGAGGTCATACTCCCCCTGTTCCGGGCCGACCACGGGCTGGAAGACAAGGGGGCCGGCAAGGATCTTCCGCCAGCGAGCCATGCCGCCTTCGACCCGGTGACGGAGGCCGACCGTGGCGCTGAAGCCGCGATCCGCGCCCTGATCGCCAAGACCTATCCCGAGCATGGCGTGATCGGCGAGGAATATGGCGAGGACCGTCCCGACGCCGAGTTCGTCTGGGTGCTCGACCCCATTGATGGCACACGTGCCTTCATCTCCGGCCTGCCGGTCTGGACCACTCTGATCGGCCTGCGCCATCAGGGTCGCCCTGTCCTCGGTTCGATTGGCCAGCCCTATATCGGCGAAATCTTCCTCGGCCATGCCGGGGGCTCGCGCCTGCTTTCGCGCGGTATCGAACGCCGCATCCAGGTCCGGGACTGCCCGGCGCTGACCAGCGCCATCATCGCCACCACGGATCCGGATGCCTGCTTTGACGGGGCCGAACGGGCGGCCTGGCTGCAGGTCCGGGCGGCTGCAAAACTGGCCAGGCTGGGGTGCGATGCCTATGCCTATGCCATGGTGGCCCTGGGCAAAATGGACATGGTCATCGAGGCCGGCCTTAAATCCTGGGACATTGAGGCGGCCATACCGGTGATTGAAGGTGCCGGTGGCGTGGTGACGGACTGGCACGGCCAGCCGATTGGCCAGCACGGCGGGCAGATGGTGATCTCGGGGGATCGTCGGCCGCTCGAAGAGGCCCTGGTGGCCCTCAGACGGTCGGCGAAATAGGCGCGATCGCCGCAACTGTCTCATCAAACGCGACCCAGAACGGCATCCGGAGGGCTTCCGTCTCGATCAGCACTTCATGATAGGCCCCCTCGACCTCGAGGTAACGGCCCCTGGGAATACGGTCTGCGATCGCCTTGAGATCCGCGTTCTTGACCCGGGTATCCTCGCCGGCCCCGACGATGGTCACCGGGATCGAAATGGCCTCCACCCCTGGGGAGCGGCGCAGCCAGGCGCAGGCGGAGAAGGCGAAATCGATCCAGCCCCAGGTCGTCCCGCCCAGCGCGATGTCCGGATGGGCCAGAAGCTGCGCCCGGTAGCGTTCATAGCGCGCCTGGTCGTGGGTCAGGGCATCGGTCGCGAAGCTGTGCGTGTAGGGGTCACCCCGGTCGCCCAGGGCATAGTCACCGGCGAAACCGGCACGGGCCATGGTCCAGGCCAGGGCGCGCGCCGCGCGCGCGGGACGCTTGCCGGTATTGAGGCCCAGCATCGGGGCAGACAGAACACAGGCCGAGAAACGTCGTTCGCCCTGGGCCAGGGCCAGGGTGGTAAGGCAGCCGCCCATCGAGTGGCCCAGCGCGATCCAGGGCTTGGGCAGGCGATCCTCGAAGGTGTCCAGAAGGGCCGTGAAATCGCTCAAGAAGGGCTTGAAACCCCTGGCGTGCCCCTTGAGCCGGTCGGGCAGAGCCCGGGCAGACAGCCCTTGCCCGCGCCAGTCGTGGACCAGAACCGCGAAACCGCGATCCAGCATGTCCTGAACGACCTCGAAATACTTCTCGATCGGTTCGCTGCGGCCGGGACTGACGATCACCGAACCGCGAGGCTCTCGCTCGGGGAAAAAACAAGCGGCGCGGAGGGTTGCCCCATCCGCGCCGCCAAACCATTCAGCCGTTCCATGGTCGGGTACCGGCGCCTCAGGAATTGATACCAGAGGGGCCTGCTCCGACATGGGATCAGCGCATCTTCGAGAAGAGCGCCGCCATGCTCGACTGGAGCGCCATGGCCACGCCCATGTCCGACAGCTTCAGCTTGCCGGTCATCACCGCCATGGTGGGGTCGAGAGAGCCGGCACCGATGGCCAGCAGGTCATCCATGCTGAGCGTCATGGTCAGGTCGGCGGGCTTGTCTTCATTGGTGACCGAACCGCCGTCGATGTGCACGACACCGGCGTCCTTGAGGTCGAACTTCAGGCTCTTGCCCAGACCGCTGTCGTCGCCCACGGCGCCTTTGATACGATCGGTGATTTCCTGCAGCGTGGCCATTTGCGCGATCTCCTTGTTTTTTCGCGTGTTGCGTTGGCAAAAGCTAGACCGGGCAGAGGCGGCAAGTAAACACCGTTCAGACCCGACCTTGCTTATTTCTTCTTCGGATAGAACCCGACCCTAGTTGGAGTTTTTGTCAACTTTACCTTCACGGCACCCGGAAACTCATCGTGGAGAAAATAGGGGGTCTCCTTGACCTGGGGCAGAGGTTTCGTTCGGCCATCAGCAAAGACGGCAACCCCGCCCTGGGCCTTTACAAAGGCGATGCCGCCCATCTTGGGTGCGAGCATGGCGGCCGGTCCGGCCTGACGACGAATGACGCCATTGGTTTCCTCGACAGTGGCCACCAGGTCCTTGACCTCGTACTCGGTCTCGGCCTTCAGGGTCGTGAGGAAAGCCATCGAGGTCCCGAACTTGGTGCCAACCGGTGCATCAAAGGCGATCTTGGCGTCGGAGAGTTGGGCCAGGCTTGGGGTCTTTTCGTAGTAGCCATCAGCATTGATCGGAATGACGGTCCTGTTGCCATTCGACTCGATCAGGGTCGCCTTCTGACCAATGATGGGTTTGCCATTGACCCGGGGCGAATAGATCAATCGGAAGCGGGCCTTCTCACTGGGCGAAAGCTTCAGGAATCTTTCCAGAAACGGAAAGGCCTTGTCCGTGGAAACCGTCAGTTGGCCGGCAAGGGCGGGTGCAGCAGCGGCCATGGCCAGCACCAAGGCCAAGGCCGGAACCAGGCGCGTTCGGTTTGTCATTTTTACGCTCATTTGGGCTTCATGAATTTGAGGGTCATCCGATCGCTTTCGCCAATCGCGTCATACTTGGCGTGGTCGAACCCGGGTTCGGGCGGTTCTCCCCGTGGGGCCGAAAGCCGGGTTGGTGGCAAGGTCCAGACGCCGAAAGGATGATCCTTGGTGTCGAGCGGGTTGGCGTTGATCTCACTGGACCCGACCATGATGAAGCCCGCCTCCTGGGCCATCTGCTCGACATAGGCCTGTTGAACATAGCCGTCTGCGGCCAGGACATCCTGGATGCGCCCCGCCTGGCCCCGGTGTTCCTCGATCCCGAGAATGCCGCCAGGCTTGAGCGCCACCAGGGCGTCCTTGAAGGCCTTCTCGGCTATGCCGGCGGCCATCCAGTTGTGCACATTCCGCAGGAACAGCACCAGATCCGCCGAGCCCGCCGGCGCGACGGGACCACTCGTCGGGCCAAAGGCCGTAATCTCCACACGCCCGTAGAGCTTGGACTTCTCAGCCAGCTTATGCCGATAGGCCTCCACGACCTCGATAGCCGATGGATCCTGGCCATCCGCCTGCAGGGTTGGGGCATGAAGCTTGCCCTTCGTGGCCGCGAGAAATGGAGCCAGGATTTCCGTGTACCAGCCCGCGCCAGGCCAGAATTCCACGACGGTCTGACCCGGCTTCAGGTCCCAGAAGGTCAGGCTCTCGACAGGATGGCGCCACGGATCTCGCGCACGGTCGGCCGGCGAGCGCCAAGACCCGCCGACCGCCGCCTCTATGGTGTCATTCTGCGCCTTGTTCGGTGCCTTCGGGGGCGCTTCGGCGGCCTTGCGACCGCAGCCGGCAAGGCTTGCGGCCGCCCCGGCAACGATCACGCCGCGCCTGGACCAGGTGGTATCCGGAAGCATTCTTCCCCCTTACGAACGCCGCCAGACTAAGTCGCGACCTTGGCCAGAATGCGCCGCTTCAGCCAGGTTTGCGGAACCGCAGGGTCATCCGGTCGCTTTCGCCGATCGCGTCATACTTGGTGCGATCGAAGGTCGGATCGGCAGGTTGGCCACCGGGGGCGGTGCGCTTGACAGGCGGCAGGGTCCAGACGCCGAAGGGGTGATCCTTGGTATCCTTGGGGTTGGCATTGATCTCGGACTTGGCGTCCAGCTTGAAGCCGGCCTTCTCGGCCAGGGCGACAACCGTCGCCGTGGCGAGGTACCCGTCAGCGCCGGCACTGGTCTCGGACTTCGGGTCCGCGCGATGCTCCTCGACGGCCAGCATGCCGCCCGGCTTGAGCACAGCGAAGAAGTCCGCGAATACCTTGTCCGCAACGCCCGGCTGAACAGTCCAGTTGTGGACGTTTCGGGCGGTCAGAACGAGGTCGGCTGACCCGGGAGCCCCCAAGGGCGCGGAGACAGCGCCAAAATTGGCATAGCCGACCCTGCCGTACCGCTCATCCTTGGCAAAACGGGCTTCAAAGGCTTCGCGGCCCTTACGAGCCCCCTCTGAGAGCTTGGGATTGGCCAGATCGGCAACGCCGGCGATGTAAACACCACCCGTCGCCTTGGCGTAGGGCGCGAGGATCTCGGTCCAGTACCCGTTGCCCGGAGACACTTCGATGATCGTCTGGCGGGGCTTCACCCCCCAGAAAGACAGGCTCTCATACGGATGGCGAGCACCATCACGCGCGACATCAGCAGCCGGTCGCTGAGGTGCAGCGACAGCGGCCTTCAGCGCCGCATCGCGGGCGAAGGCGGAGGGAGCAGCAGCCACACAGAGGGCTGCTGCCAGAATCAGGACATGGCGACGGTGGGTCATTTGGGGGGCTCTTCCGCGTCAGGAGCGGCGACCTTAGCCGGGCAATTGCGGCAATCAAGCCCTTAGCGACCGTGGATCATTTTCGCCTCTTGAAGTCGAAAAGAGGCACCCCAACTAATTAATCGAAGGCGCTGGACTTCCGGGCCTTCCGGACCGCAGGCGATGCCGATTTCGGGTCGCCAAAGGGACGAACTGACACCGCAACCTTGCTTGATGAGAAGGATGTCACCATGCGTACCATCGACCTTTCCCCCCTCTATCGGTCTGTCGTCGGCTTCGACCGACTGGCCTCCCTGCTCGACGCCGCAGCGTCGAATGAGGCCGCGTCGGGCTATCCGCCCTACAATATTGAACGCACCGACGAGAACGCCTACCGGATCGAGTTGGCCGTCGCCGGGTTCAAGCCGGACGAACTGTCTATCGAGGTGAAGGAAAACCTTCTCACCGTCACCGGCCGCAAGACGGCCAATGACGAAGCCAAGCGCTACCTGCATCGCGGCCTGGCTGAGCGCAATTTCGAGCGCCGCTTTCAGTTGGCCGACTATGTGGTCGTAACGGATGCGGCCCTGGCCGATGGCCTGTTGTCGATCGCCCTGAAGCGCGAACTGCCCGAAGCCCTCAAGCCCCGCACCATTGAGATCAAGTCGGAGGCCGCTCCGCTGATCGAAGGCAAGAAGGTCAAGGCCGACAAGGCCGCCTGACCGGCCACCTCCGGCATCGATCTCTTCCCCCTCCCCGACTTTGGCGGCGCAGCGATGCGCCGCCTTTTTCGTGTTGAGGCAAAAGTCAGGCCTGACGAAGGTCCCCCCGCGTCTTTCGGCAGCCGGTCTAGCTGGGGCCTGAGAGGTCCAGGCCCTGCACCTGGCTAAGATCACAGTCCCGGAAACTGGTCTTGAGCACACGGGCCCCGGTGAAATCGGCTCCGCGCAGATCAGCACCGTCGAGCACGGCCTCTGAAAGATTGGCTGTCTGGGCCATGACATAGCGCAGGCGCGCGGACCCGAGATGGGTCACGGTTCGGCGGTCCGGCCCGAGAGGCAGGGCCGTCAGGAAGGCCTGGCGCAGATCAGCCTTGGTCAAGTTGGCACCGGTAAGCTTGGCCCCACGCAGATCGGCACCGCGAAGATTGGCCGCGCGAAGATCAGCGTTCTGGAGGTTGGCTCCCTGAAGCTGGGCACCAGACAGATCCATACCGACCATACACGCCCCCTTGGCGCTCATAGCCGTGAGGCGCAGGCCCTTGAGGCGATCGGCCAAGGGACGCAGGTCCTCGCCGTCCAGACGCGCGCACTGACCTTCCTGTCCGCCGGACTGACACCAGAGCTGGTTATCCAGGGCACGCTGGTAGAGTTCCTTGACCCGTGCGAGCGCCTGGGGCGTGACAGCGATCAAAGCGCCGCTCATGTTCGAGCCCGTGGTCCGCGCCGTCGAGGTATCGACGCCGGCCATGACCGATCCCTGCAGATTGGCCCCTTCAAGATTGGCACCCTTCACGTCGGCACCGTCCAGAATGGCCCCTGAGAGGTTGGCTTCCTTGAGATTGGCCCCCGACAGCTTGGCACCGCGCAGGGAACAGTCGCTGAAATCGGCCTTGAACGCCGACACCCCTTCGAACTGCGAACCGTCGAGGGTCGCGCCCGAGAAATTGACCTCATCGACTTCGCCCTGGCGCGTCTCGTGCCGAAGGGTATCGAGACCCTTGCTCGGGTGCGGAATGGCGATCTGCCCTTCCCGGAAATCCGCCTGGGTCAGATCCGCCTGGGCGAGGTTGGCACCGCGCAAACAAGCCCCGCGGAGGTCGGCACGCACCATAACCGATTGCCGCAGATCAGCCTTGCGCAGGTCACAGCCGAAGAGACTCGCACGATCCAGCTTTGTGCGGACCATGCGGCAGCCTTCGAGAGCTGACCCGGTAAAATCAGCGTCCACAAGATTACGGAATGAGAGGTCCAGACCGGACAGGTTTACGAACTTCAGAGAAGCGCGCCGGCCGCCTTGCTTGCCAGTCACGAACTTCTCGTGGGCGGTCAAAATCATGTCGAGCTCGGCCTGGCTAAGGCGTCGCCTGCCGGCCATGCTCTGCGCGGCGTTCATGCCCCTGATACTCCCGTAACCACGTTCTGTGGTCGGACCCTATCGGGGATGAACGAGTGAACCGTTAAAAGTGCGCGGAAATGTCGCGCCGGATCAAAGAACCCCGTTTAGGCCGCGCGAGCCCGCCCGCAGGGCTCCGGTAAGGTCGACGTCCTTGAGATTGGCATTGGTGAAATTGGCGCGAGAAAGGTCCGCACCACTGAAACAGGCCTGACGGAGATCCGCTCGAGCGAGATCCGCATTGGTCAGCAGACTTCCGGTCAGATCCGATGGCAGCAGCCGATCCGGCCCGATCAGCAGCGGGCCGAGTTGCGCATCTCTGAGGTCCGAACCTGATAGCTTGGCACCGCGCAGGCGGGCACCGCGGAGATCGGCGTGGCGCAGATTGCAGGCCCGTAGGTCGGCCCCCTCAAGTTGGGCACCCTGGAGTTGCACGCCTTCCATGTCGAGGCCGTAGAATACCGCCCCCTTGGCCGAAAGAGCAGTCAGGTTAAAGCCGCGGATCGTTTTCAGATTCCGCAGGTCGGCCTTGTCAAAGGCCGAGGGCTTGCCTTCCGAGCCCCCGGTTTCACACCACCGCGCATGGTCAGCGATCATCTGTTCGTAGGGCAGATCCGAGATGCTAGTTCCAGAGGGCTTGTCCGTAAGAGCCCCGTCCATATTGGTGTCACTGACGTTCCAGGCCTGGGTCTTTGCACCGACCAGAACGCTGTTGCGCAAGTCCGCGCCCGACAGGTTGGCACCAGACAGATCGGCCCCTGCGAGGTTGGCACCGTTGAAATTGGCCTGTTTCAGATTGGCGCGGACCAGCTTTGCATCCTTCAGGATCGCATCACTGAAGTCCGCCTTGTTCGCGACGATTCCGGAAAGCCGCGAGCGCTCGAGGTTCGCGCCGGCCAGGATGGCACCCGTGGCATAGGCCTCACGATGGGTCTGCTCGAGGATCTTGTAGCCTTCCTTGCGATCCGCGGCGGCTATGGCCCCTTCCCGCAGATCGGCCTCGAAAAGGTCGGCCCCGGTTAGATTGGCGCCCCTCAGACTTGATCCCCGCAGGTCAGCCCGTCGCATTGAGGCGTCGGACAGGTCAGCCCCCTGCAGGTCGGCCCCGTAGAGATTGGCATTGTCGAGCTTGGCCTTGCGCAAGTCGCAACCGACCAGCAGCGCGCCGGTGAAATCGGCGTCGCAGAGATTTCGCCCGGTGACCGAAAGACCGGACAGATCGCAGAACGCAAAAACGGCCCGCGCTCCGCCAAGACGAGCCGCCCACAGCCGGTCGTGCTTGGCGCAGATCACGTCCACGTCATATTGCGTCAGGCGCCGATACTCGTGGCCCGTGGCCACAGGAGCGGTCATGTTACTTGCGATCTATCCAGATGGATGGATCCCGACCATGCCTCCTGCGGCATTAACGCTGAGTTTCCAAGGCCTTCCGGTACCGTCAGCCTATGGCCGGCAGGGACTCGGCGCGGCTCTCGTCAAGGTAGCGCACGGCCACGGGCTTTAGGCCCAGGTCGAGCTCGATCACCAGCGGATTGCCGGTCGGGATCTCGACATGAACGATCTCGGCGTCCGGCACGTTGAACAGGTGCTTGACGATGGCACGCAGGGAATTGCCATGGGCGGCCACCAGAATCGTCTCGCCCGCCGAAAGCCTCGGCGCGATGGCGGCCTCCCAGTAGGGCAGTACCCGAACAAGGGTGGTCGCAAGGCTTTCCGTCGAGGGCAGGTCCTTGCCGGCGTAGCGACGGTCCTTGCTGAAGTCGTACTCGCCGCCCGGTGCCAGTTCCGGCGGCGGAATGTCGTAGGACCGCCGCCAGATCGTGACCTGGGCCTCGCCATGCTTGGCGGCGGTCTCGGCCTTGTTGAGGCCGGTCAGTCCACCATAGTGACGCTCATTCAGCCGCCAGTCCTTGGTCACCGGCACAAAGCTTTGCCGAGCAGCATCCAGGGCCAGATTGCAGGTTCGGATCGCGCGGGTCTGAACAGAGGTGAAGGCCTCGTCGAGTTCGATGCCGGCCGACTGTATCAGTTCGCCGCCTTTGCGCGCCTGGGCCTCCCCTTCGGCGGTCAGATCGACATCCACCCAGCCGGTGAAGCGGTTCTCGAGATTCCACTGGCTTTGGCCATGGCGGAGCAGGACGAGGGTCGGCATCGGGCCTCCTTGCGAGATGACACGGGCGGGCTAGGCCCAGAGGCGCTTCACGTCAAGCGCCCCCCCCTCCCCGTCCGCGCGACACATGCTATAGGCAGGCTCATGTCCGATCGCATTTTCATGCCCCTGATGGCGCTGATCGCTTTTGCGATGATCGCCCTCGCCCTGGTCTGGCCGCAAGGTTATGGCGCGCGTTCGCCCGATCCTTTCGGGTCGACGCCCATCCAGCAGACGCCGGAAATGCGGGCCAAGATCGAACGCGAAAAGGAAGGTGCCCGTCGCCGGGCCGAGGAAGCTGTGCGAGCCGTCAAGGCTGCGGGCGGAGCCGTACAATGACCGGCTTTGACGCTGTCACGGTCGGCCAGCGCGTCATTCTCGGCGAGGCAGAAGCCCTTCGATCGCTTTCAGACACGCTGTCCGACGCCTTTGTCCGGGCCGTCGAGACCCTGTTTGCCGCCAAGGGACGCGTAGTCTGCACCGGCATCGGCAAGTCAGGACACGTTGCCCGCAAGATCGCCGCGACCATGGCCTCGACCGGCGCACCGGCCATGTTTGTCCATGCCGCTGAGGCCAGTCATGGCGATCTGGGCATGATCGGCCAGGACGATGTCGTTCTGGCGCTTTCAAAGTCGGGCGAAGCTCGCGAACTGTCCGACACCCTGGCCTATGCCAAACGCTTCTCTATCCCCCTGATTGCCATAACTGCAGTTGCAGAGAGCCAGCTTGGCCGCGCAGCCGACATCGTGCTGTTGCTTCCCGACGCGCCGGAAGCCACCGCCGAGGTCAATGCCCCGACGACCTCGACCACCCTGCAGATGGCCCTCGGCGATGCCCTGGCGGTCGCCCTACTGGAACGGCGCGGGTTCACCGCCAGCGATTTCCGCGTGTTCCATCCCGGCGGCAAGCTGGGCTCGATGCTGCGCACGGTCGGCGATCTGATGCATGGCGCAGAGGAACTGCCCCTGGCCTCCGCCGACGCTCCCATGGCCGAAGCCCTGCTGGTGATGAGCGAGAAGCGCTTTGGTGCCGTCGGGGTTACTGACGGGTCCGGAGCCCTGGTAGGATTGATCACGGATGGCGATCTGCGGCGCCACCTGGATGGCCTGATGGGTCATGTCGCCAGCGAGGTCATGACGCGCGCGCCCTTGACCATCGGATCAGCCGCCCTGGCCGCCGAGGCCCTGAAAATCATGAATGAGCGCCGGATTACGGTGCTGTTTGTGGTCGATGGCGAGCGCCCCGTTGGCATATTGCATGTGCATGATCTGCTTCGAGCGGGGATTCTCTAGACCTGGGTCTAACTTCGACGCCTTATTTGACCCTGCTATACCCTTTCTGAGCTATGCCCTTGGGTGACGTCAGCCGCCGAGCCCCGCTGGGCCGAGCATCTCGTACCTGCGCACGATAGATAAAATAGGCTCAACCCAGGGCAAGCGACATAGATCTTCTTACGCCTGATACACGCACAATCTAGAAATGGTCCAAAATGGAAAAAGTCGTAAGAAAGCGGCGTCGAAAAACACCGCAGAAGAAGAAATTTTCTTTCACAAAAAATCACTTGTATATTGCATCTGCAGTCTTGATTGGCGGCCTGATACTGATAATTGCCGCGAAATTCTACCTCCTGGCCCTCTAGGCTAGATGCACCCCTACGCATTTACGCCCTGACAAGGTGAGTCTCCAGCGGCTATAGAGACGACTTCAACCTAGATGCGAGCACCGATGTTCTCTGCGCCCCGCTCCGACCTCGTTGCCAACACCGCCGCCTATGAGAACGAACCGCTGGTCAAGGCGACCGGCTTTCGGGAATACGACGCGCGCTGGCTGTTTGGGCCCGACATCAACCTGCTGGGCATTCAGGCCCTGGGGCTTGGGCTAGGCACCTATATCCAGGAACTGGGCCTGGCGAAGATCGTGGTCGGCCACGACTTCCGCTCCTATTCCAGCTCGATCAAGAACGCCCTGATCCTGGGCCTGATCTCGGCCGGCTGCGAAGTTCACGACATCGGCCTGGCCCTGTCGCCCACCGCCTATTTCGCCCAGTTCGACCTCGACATCCCCTGCGTGGCCATGGTCACCGCCAGCCACAACGAGAACGGCTGGACCGGCGTCAAGATGGGCGCCCAGCGCCCCCTCACCTTCGGACCCGACGAAATGGGCCGCCTGCGCGAGATCGTGCTGGGCGGGGCCTTTGTCGAACGCGACGGCGGCAAGCTGATCCGGGTCGAGGGCGAAGCCGAGCGCTTCATCGCCGATGTGGCCAAACGGGCCAGCATCACCCGCCCGCTGAAGGTGATCGCCGCCTGCGGCAACGGCACCGCCGGGGCCTTCGCGGTCGATGCCCTGCAGCGCATGGGCGTGTCCGATGTCATCGGCATGGACACCGAGCTCGACTACACCTTCCCGAAATACAATCCGAACCCGGAAGATGCCGAGATGCTGCACGCGATGGCGGCCGCCGTCCGCGAGCATGGCGCGGACCTCGCCTTCGGCTTCGACGGTGACGGCGATCGCTGTGGCGTCGTCGATGATGAAGGCGTGGAGATCTTCGCCGACAAAATCGGCCTGATGCTGGCCCGCGATCTCGCCCCGCTGAACCCCGGTGCCACCTTCGTGGTCGATGTGAAGTCCACCGGACTCTACGCCACCGACCCGATCCTGGCCGCGCAGGGCTGCAAGGTGATCTACTGGAAAACTGGCCACAGCTACATCAAGCGCAAGAGCGCCGAACTGGGGGCCCTGGCCGGCTTCGAGAAGAGCGGCCACTTCTTCATGAACGGCGAGCTGGGCTATGGCTATGACTGCGGCCTGACCGCCGCCGCTGCCATCCTGGCCATGCTGGACCGCAATCCGGGCCTGAAGCTGTCGGACATGCGAAAGGCTCTGCCCGTGGCCTTCACCTCCCTGACCATGAGCCCGCATTGCGGTGACGAGGTGAAGTACGGCATCGTCGACGAGGTGGTGAAAGAGTACCAGGCCCTGTTCGCCGCCGGCGGCGCAATCCTGGGCCGGAAGATCACCGAGGTGATCACCGTCAACGGCGTGCGCGTGCACCTGGAAGACGGCTCATGGGTGCTGGTCCGGGCCTCGTCCAACAAGCCCGAGATCGTGGTGGTGGTCGAGAGCACGAGTTCCGAGGACGACATGCGGGCCCTGTTCCGAGAGGAAGTGAAGCCGCGCCTGGGCGACCGGGTCGGGAAATACAATCAGGAGATCTGATCCTCTCTCGACAGGCGAGAAATCAGTCTAGCGTGCAGAGGCTCCGGAGAGTCGCCCATGCGCCAGATGATCACCGCCCTTGCTCTGGCCCTGTCGGCGACCACCGCCCTCGCCGCCCAGCCGATCCTGCTCAAGCCCGCCCGCGTCTGGACCGCCGAGGACGCCGGGCCGCCGCATGAGGGCTGGGGCGTCCTGATCAAGGACAACCGGATCGCCGCCGTCGGCCCGGTCGCAGGCCTCGACGCCACCGGGGCAGAGATCATCGACCTACCCGGCGCGACCGTGATCCCCGGCCTGATGGACCTGCATAGCCATCTGCTGCTGCACCCCTATAACGAGGCCTCTTGGGACGACCAGGTCCTGAAAGAGACGCCCGACTACCGGGTGATCCGGGCCACGGTTCAGGCCCGGGCGACGCTCGACGCAGGCTTCACCACCCTGCGCGAACTGGGCACCGAAGGGGCGGGAACGACGGACGTCGCCCTCAAGCGCGCCATAGCCGACCGCGTGATCCCCGGGCCGCGCCTGTTTGTCACCACCCAGGCCATCGTGGCGACCGGAGCCTATGGCCCGGCGCGCCGCAACTTCAATCCCGACGCCGAAATCCCGCAGGGGGCCCAGGAGGTCAGCGGGATCGACGAGGCCGTCCGTGCCGTGCGCGAGCAGGCCGCCGCCGGGGCCGACTGGATCAAGATCTATGCCGACTATCGCGTCGGTCCCGACGGCGCGACGCGGGCGACCTTCACCCAGGAGGAGCTGAAGGCCATGGTCGAGGTGGCCCATTCGGGTGGCCGGCCGGTGGCTGTGCACGCTGCTGGCGACGAAGGCATGCGCCGGGCCATTCTGGCGGGGGTCGATACCATTGAACACGGCTATGGCGGCTCGGAAGCCACCTTCCGGCTGATGGCCGAGAAGGGCGTGGCCTATTTCCCGACCCTGACGGCCAGCGAGAGCACCTCGACCTATTTCGGCGGCTATGTCGCCGGCAAGACCCCGCCGACCCCGGCCATGCAGGCGGCCGAGCGCGCCTTCAAGCTGGCCCTGAAGAGCGGCGTGACGATCGGAATGGGCAGCGACGTCGGCGTCTTCCGCCACGGCGACAATGCCCGCGAATTGGTCTGGATGGTCCGTCACGGCATGAGCCCGGCCCAGGCCATGCTGGCAGCCACCGCTGTCGACGCCCGCGTGCTGGGCCGCCAGGACGATCTGGGCAAGCTCAAGGCCGGCTTCCTGGCCGACATCGTGGCGGTGGCGGGCGACCCGACGCGCGACATCGAGGCCAGCAAGGCCGTCGTACTCGTGATCAAGGACGGCGTCGTTCACCGCAGACCGTGAGCCGCGCAGCTGTGGCGGGCCGGGGAACCATCGTCCTGTCTGGCGGCTTCACGCCTGGGTCCTAGGCCGCCATGTCATGCTTGATAGACCAGGTGCGATCGCAGACGGCTCTAGGCTTCGGACTTGGCCCCACCCTTGGGCAAGGCGACCAGAAAGATCGCCAGGGATGAGCCGATCAGGCAGGCGACCATTATGGTGGCCATCGGCCTCGCAGTGCCGTCATGCAGAAGGCCGCTGATCCAGGCGGCGATGGCACCGGACCCGAAGGAGGCCGAGCCCATCAGGGCTGAGGTTGAACCCGCCCGGTTGGGATCAACGCTGAGCGCGCCGGCCATGGTGTTGCCGGCCATGAGGCCATAGGTCGACAACGCCATGAACAGCAAGGGCAGGACCGTCCACTGCCCGCCGAGTCCTGACCAGGCTGCAGAGACCAATAGAAGGGCAAAGACGACTGACGCGATACTGGCGCGCATCAGCACCCGATCCGGCGTCGTGCGCCGCAGAAGCAACCGGTTGACCTGACTGGCACCGATGATGCCCACGGCATTGAAGGCGAAGATGATGTTGAAGGCCACAGGCGTATGGCCATAGGTCGTCATGATCACCTCCGGTGCGCCGGAGATATAGGTGAACAGGACCGCACCATTCAGCGTGCCGGCGAGTCCATAACCCACCAGGCGGGGCATCCGCAGGAGTGCGGCAAAAGCCTTGAGCGGATTCTCCGAACGGGCCTGGGCTTCGGTCTCGGCCGACCGCGACTCGCTCAGACCCAGCGCGACCCACACGCCGATCGCGAGGCCGAATATCGCCAGGACCCAGAACACGGCGCGCCAACCCGCGACCAACTGGATCAGGCCGCCCAACTGCGGCGCGAGAACGGGTGCCAGGCCCATGATCAGGGTCATCAAGGACAAAACGCGAGCCGTATCGGCATGGCTGAACCGATCGCGTACGACGGCACGCGCCACGACAGCCCCCGCGCATCCGCCAAGCGCCTGCACAAAGCGCGCCGTGACCAGGGTCTCGATGTTGGGTGCCAGGGCGCACACGATCGATGCAAGCACATAGACCGACACCCCGAAGAGGATCGGGCCGCGTCGCCCCAGCCGATCCGACGCCGGACCATAAATGAACTGGCCGATCGCCATGCCGGCAAAAAAGGCCGCCAGAGTCGCCTGGGTCTGATCGGGCCCGGCCTTTAGAGACTGCCCGATCGCCGGCAGACTGGACAGGTACATGTCGATCGACATCGGCGCGAAGGCCGTCAGGGCACCCAGGAGGAAGACCAATCTCCAGGGCGTTGCGGCGGGGGGACTGGCGACGGTCATGCGGGCCTTCTACTCCAGTTTGACGCTGGGTGAACCCCACAACCGGCTTGCGAGCCTGCGCGGGGACCGTCAGGGTGATCAGCAATCATGTAGCACTGGACCGCGCAGGAGACGTTGATGAGCCGCACAGAGGAGCGTCCGCTCGCCCCGCCCATGCCCGCCCCATCCTTCGCGACCGTCAACGGTATCCGGATGGCCTATTACGAGGCTGGACCAAGACAGGGGGTGCCGATCGTCCTGTGCCATGGCTTCCCGGAGTTTTCCTACTCCTGGCGACACCAGATCGCCGCCCTGGCCGCAGCGGGCCGCTGGGTGATCGCGCCCGATCAGCGCGGCTATGGTCTGACCGAGTGTCCAGAGGCGGTTGAGGCCTATGACATTGAGCATCTAACAGGCGACCTGGTCGGCCTGATCGATCATCTGGGCGTCGATAAGGCCGTGTTCTGTGGCCACGACTGGGGCGGAATTATTGTCTGGGCCATGCCGCTGCTGCATCCCGACCGCTGCGCCGGGATCATCGGGCTGAACACCCCGTTTACCCCCCGCCTGCCACTGGATCCGATCGAGATGTACCGCCGCGCCTATGGCGACGACATGTACATCGTCCACTTCCAGAAACCCGGCATCGCCGATGCCCAACTGGCCGCCGATCCGGAGAAGACCATCCGCTACTTCATGCGCCTGCCCGGCGACAGCGTCGAAGCCTTCGAGGCCCGACCTGCTGAGAAACGCAGCCTGGCCCTGCAGGAGGGGTTGGTGCGCTACAACTGGAGAACCGACCCGAACCAGGTCCTGCGTCCCGAGGAGGCCGCAGTCTTCACCGAGGCCTTTACGCGCACCGGCTTTACGGGCGGGATCAACTGGTATCGCAACTTCACTCGCAATTGGGAGCGATCGGAGCATCTGCCGCGGCGCATCGACGGCCTGCCTTGCCTGATGATCATGGCCGAGCACGATGTGGTCCTCCCGCCTTCCCTCTGCGACCGCATGGGAGAACAGATCGAAGACCTCGAAAAGGTGCTGATCAAAGGCAGCGGTCACTGGACCCAGCAAGAGAAACCGGCAGAGGTCAATGCGGCCATAGGGGCGTGGCTCGCTCGACGTTTCCCGGCCTGATCCTCTTCAGCGCCGCCCACCCGACATGGCTTCTGCCCGGCGTCGCATCGCTGCGGCCAATTGCAACAGCGCCAGGGCAGAGGTCTCGTCCCGCTGCGCCGCCCGCATGGCATAGACCTGGGCCAGGGCCATCAGCGCCTCAGCGCGGTCAACCCCACCATCAGCAAAGGTCTCGCCGATCGTGCGGTCGAGTTCCGCCAACTGGCGTGGTGTGAGCATGGCCAGCAGCTCTTCGTCGGTCAGATCTTCAGGCGAGTCCATGCGCAGACCATAGCAACTCGGCCACAAGACGCATCCCCGAACGCCCGCCGTCGATCTTCCGTTCACAGGAGGCCGTGAAGCGCGCTAGGCTTCCTTCATGGATCGTCACGCCTCCACCTCCGTCATGTCCTCCATCGGCCGGCGCGGCCTGTTTCGCGAGGTCGAGCCCTATTCGTTTGGCTGGATGCCGACCGGAGGTCCGCACGAGATCTACTACGAGGAATGCGGCAACCCGCGCGGCAAGCCCTGCGTGATCCTGCACGGCGGCCCGGGCGGGGCGGTCAATCCGACCATGCGGCGGTTCTTCGACCCGGCCAAATGGCGCATGGCCCTGTTCGATCAGCGCGGCTGCGGCCGCTCTCGCCCCAATGCCAGCCTCGAGGACAACACCACCTGGAGCCTGATCGAGGACATCGAACGGCTTCGAGAACATCTCGGCGTCGAGAAGTGGACGGTGTTCGGCGGCTCATGGGGTTCGACCCTGGCCCTGGCCTATGCCATCAAGCATCCCGACCGGGTCGAGGGCTTGGTGCTGCGCGGCATCTTCCTGCTGACTGAGAAGGAACTGCGCTGGTTCTATCAGGATGGGGCCTCGATGCTGTTCCCGGATGCCTGGGAGCGGTTCCTCGCCCCTATCCCGGAAGACGAGCGCGGCGACCTGATGAGCGCCTATCACAGACGGCTTGTGGCCCCTGATCGTCGCGTGCAGCTGGAGGCCGCCGCTGCCTGGAGCCAGTGGGAGGGCGACACCATTTCGCTTCGTGGCCCCGAGGCGCGTCCGCCAAAATTCAATGAAGAAGACTTCGCCATCGCCTTCGCCCGGATCGAATGCCACTTCTTCACCAACCGGGGCTTCTTCGAGCAGGATGGCTGGATCCTGAAGAACATCGACAAGATCCGACATATTCCGGGATGGATCGTGCAAGGTCGGTTTGACGTTGTGACGCCGCTGGATAGCGCCTGGAGCCTGCACAAGGCCTGGCCCCAGGCCCGTTTCGACATCATCTGGGACGCTGGCCACGCCTCCACTGAACCCGGAATCATCGACGGCCTGGTCCGAGCCACCGAGGCGGCCCTGGTCTCGTAGGCCCGCCCTTGCGGCCTACATCAGCGAACCCTTGCCACTGGTGACCTCGGTATAGCGGTGAACCCGGACGGCCTGGACCAGGCCAAAGCCGATCATGACCGTCAGCATCACGGTACCGCCGTAGGACAGCATCGGCATGGGCACGCCCACGACCGGTGCCAGGCCCATGACCATGGCCCCGTTGATCAGCACATAGAGTGCAAAGGTCGCCGTGGTCCCGGCAGCCGCCAGTCTGCCGAAGTGACTATGGCTGATCGAGGCAATCCGCAGCGCCATGAAGATCACCGCGCCATACAGGAACAGCACGCTGAAGCAGCCCAGGAACCCGAACTCCTCGGCCAGGGTGGCGAAGATGAAGTCGGTCTGCTTCTCGGGCAGGAAATTCAGCTGGCTCTGCGACCCCAGGCCAAAGCCCTTGCCCATCAAACCGCCTGAACCGAGCGCGATCTTGGATTGCATGATGTGATAGCCGTTACCCGACGGGTCAGCCTCGGGGTTCATGAAGGTCAGGATGCGGTTACGCTGATAGTCGTGCAGCACGAATATGATGAACGGCGGGATGGCGGCGAGGAGCGCCACGACTCCCGCCACGATGACCCGCCAAGACAGGCCGGCCAGGACCACGATGGACAAGCCGGTGGCGGCGATCAGAATCGCGGTGCCGAGATCCGGCTGATGGGCGACCAGGAGTACGGGCGCGCCGATCATGAAGGCCGGAATCAGCAGCCGCCATGACAGCCGGGCGCTGTCGGCGGACAGGCCGTGATAGTAGCGCGCCAGGGCCAGGACGAGCCCGATCTTCATGATTTCCGAGGGCTGGAACCGGAAGCCACCGATCGAGAGCCAGCGCGTGGCACCCAGGGACGTGTCGCCGACCAACTCGACCGCGACCAGAAGGATCAAGCCTACCACATAGACCGGGTAGGCGATCATGAACCACAGGCGGAGGTCGATCATGGCCAGAATGACCATCATAACGAAATAGAGGCCGAACCGGACCAGGTGCTTGGCAGCCCAGGGCTCCCAGGATGCGCCAGCGATCGAGAAGAGCATCAGGGCTCCCGCGCCCGCGATCAGGCACAGCGCAAGGCAGAAGGTCCAGTCGATCTCCATGAACTTGATGATCGGCCGGTCGCGTTCGCCGGGCCGGCTGAGGCCGCCGCTGAGGGTCATATGTGCGGCCCCTGGGGTGCGACGGGTGGTGGTGCCCCGATCACCGGGTCTTCAGGTGCCGCGCCCTCGATCGCGGCTTCCGGCGGGGCGTCGGGCATGGGCATCGGCTTCTCAATACGGGCGCGGATCTCCGGATCCTTCAGCAGCGCCACGCGCATGACCTCGCGGGCGCGAGGCGCGCCGGCTGTGCCCCCGCCCAGACCGCCGTGTTCGATGATCACCGAGACGGCATAGCGCGGTTCGTCATAGGGGGCGAAGGCGACGAACAGGTTGTGGTCCTTCAGCCGCCAGCGCACGTCCTTGCTGTTGCGCGAGACGCCCTTGTCGAAGCTGCGCACCTGGGCGGTACCGGTCTTGCCGGCCATCTGGATGTCACCGAGGCCCAGCTGGCTATTGGCGTAGGCCGTGCCCCCGGCGGCCGACACGGCGGCCATACCCTCGCGCACATAGTCAAGGTGCTCGGCCGAGAACGGCAGGTCCGGCACGGCCGCGCCGCTGGGCTGTTCAACGCCACCCACCGACTTGATCAGCCGCGGCACCAGGGCCTTTTTGCCATTGGCCAGTCGCGCGGTCATCACCGCCAACTGCAGGGCATTGACGTTCAGGGCCCCCTGCCCGATGCCGTAGCTTGGGGACTCGCCCGGGAACCAGATCTGGTTGCGCGGGTCCTTGAAGGCCTTCTTCTTCCAGGCCCGGTCCGGCACGATTCCGCGCCTTTGTCCCGGAATGCCGATGTCGAAGATCTCACCAAAACCCACAGCCCTCGCGGCCTTGGCGATCGCATCCGGCCCGATGCGCAAGGCCGTCTGGTAGAAATAGATGTCGCACGAGTTCTTGATGGCATCGTGCATGTTCTGAGCGCCGTGGCCGCGCTTCTCCCAGCACCGCCAGGTCCGCCCGCCATAGTACCAGCCACCGGAGCAGTTGACCCTCACCTCGGGATTTACACCGGCCGACAGGGCTGCGAGCGCAACCGTCGGCTTGAAGGTCGAGCCCGGCGGGTAGGTGCCGGTCATGGACTTGTCCAGCAGCGGCTTGCGCTCGTACTCCGACAGCGCCTTGTATTCCGGCCCGCTCAGACCGCGCACGAAGCGGTTGGCGTCGAAGCTGGGGGCCGAGGCCATGCACAGCAGGTCGCCGTTGCGGATGTCCATCACCACGATGGCACCGCTCTCCTCGCCCATCACTTCGAGGGCACGGTTCTGGATATCGGCATCGAGCGTGAGCCGGATTTCCTTGCCCGGTGTCGGCCGGATGTCGCCCTCCGGGTCGAGACGAACGACCCGTCCCTGAGCGTCAACCTCGGCCTTGGTGGCACCGGCGCGGCCGCGCAACTCTGTGTCGAAGGCCTTTTCCACGCCCTGCTTGCCGATCCGGAAACCCGGATGGTGCAACAGGTCCTGATCCTGGGTCGGATCCTTTTCGGCAGCCAACAGGTCACGATCCGAGACCTTGGCGACATAGCCAATCACATGGGCGAAGGCTCCGCCGAATGGATAGACCCGTACCTCGCCCATGTCGGCCGTGACATTGGGCAGTTCGGGGGCACGGATATTGACCCGGGAGAACTCCTCCCAGCTCATGTCCTCCATGATGGCGACCGGTGCCTTGCGAGGCGCGCGTTTGATATCCTTGATCAGGCGCGCCCGCCGCGATCCGTCAATCGGGACCAGCTTCGACAGGTCGTCGAGGGTTGCCTCGACATCCATCCCCTTGTCCTTGATCACCATCAGCCGGAAATTCGGGCGGTTGGAGGCCAGGGGCGTGCCGTTGCGGTCGAGGATCAGGCCACGCGGCGGCGGCATGAGCCGATAATTGAACTGGTTTCCGGCCGACAGCTTCTGATAGCGCTGGGCCTCGATCAACTGGAGTTGGGCCAAGCGCCCGCCTAGGGCCAGCAGGCCCACACCCGCCAGTCCGCCCATCAGAAAAGCGCGCCGGTGGAAGACCCCCTGACGTTCATTGACCTCGAAGAACAGGATTGACGGTTCGCTCATCGCCTTACCGGAACCGGACGTCGGCGTCGTCGAAGCGGTCGACCAGGCGATGGGCGAAGGGGAACAGCAGAGCCGTGGCCAGGAACTGCCAGAAGACCGCCAGGAGGCTGGGCATGGCCAGACTGTCGAGCATCGAGAACAGGAACCCGGCAAGCATGGCGACAGCGGTCACGCCCGCAAACCAGGCCCACATCATGGGCCGGCTTTGACCAGTCATCATGTTGCGCGCGGTCAGCACCATGGCATACGCGACCAGCAAGGATAGGCCCCAAAGCCCGGTCGGACCGCCCCAGAAGAGATCCAGAAACAGGCCCAGCAGTAGAATAGCAAAAGGCGCCAGGATCGATGGGCGGATCAGGGCCCAGGCAAAGGCCGGAACCATGGCGAACACCGGCTCCGGCAACTGTAGCCCCCAGATCCGCAGGGGTGCCGAGAACACGACGGTCGCGACAATACAAACCAGCAGCGGGACGCCCAGCCAGCGCGCCGGATGCAGAGGCCTGGCGCCATGCAGGCTCATTGCTGGCCTCCAGCCACAACGGGCTTTGCAGCCGGCGGCCTTGGCGTCACAGCCGGGGCCGGGGCTGGGGCCAGCGCCACTGGCGGCTTCGCAGCGGGCGCTGCGGGCCTGCTGAGGATCGAGGCCTGGGGATCTTCCGTTGTCACGGGTGGAAGACTTCGGGTCTGCAACTGCTTTTCGTCCGCCAGTTGCGAGAAGTCCTTGAACAAAAGGATGCGCACGAAATCGATGGCGGCGTCATCGGCGAACAGCACCACGCGCCAGCGACCATCCAGGCCCTTGACGGCCGCGCCGACAGGAAGGCCGCGCGGAACGACCCCGCCATCCCCGGAGGTCACAACCCGGTCGCCCTGCTGGATCGGGTCGACCCCGCGAAGATACTCGAGCTTGGGATTGGGGCCGCCATCGCCCGTCAGGATCGCGCGCGCATTGGTACGGTCGATCATCACCGGGGTACGCGAAGCAATGTCGGTAAGCAGGAGGACCCGACTGGCACCGCGTGAGACGCCGACGATGCGCCCGACCAGGCCGCGCTCGTTCAAGACGGGATTGCCGACCAGCACGCCCTTCTCCGAGCCGGCGTCGGCGAGGCGGGTATTGGCGAAGGGGCCCCGGCTATCACTGACGACCCGGGCCGAGGCCATCGGGATCGGCGGATCGGTCTTCAGGCCCAGGAGCGACTTGTAGCGATCATTGCTGTCCTGCAGGGACAGGGCCCGGTCACGCCACTGCCGCATCTCGGCGAGTTCGGCCTTCAGCCGGCGGTTCTCGGATGCCGTAAAGAAGTAGCTGCGCGCGAAATCGAGGCCCAGACCCGTCCAGCGGCCAGGCGCAGCAATGGCACCACTGACCGGCTTGGACACGGTGTCGACCGTTTGCCGGGTGACGCCATAGGCATGGTCCTGCAGCGTCTCGCGCCGGTCCGCCAACAGGAACGCCACCGCGATCACGGCGGCGACGATCAACGCCACGGCCGCGGTCCAGGTAAGCGGCACTTTCAGGTCGCCAAGGGGACCTTCGCGAAAGGGCACGGACAGTTTCTCCCGACGCCCCCCAGGCGCCTATGTCGGAACTTAAGGCTAGGCCAGGGTGGATTCCAAGACGCCCTTCATCCACTTCGGATGCTCAAGCACCTTGCCGCAGCCCAGGGCCACGCAGGACAATGGATCGTCGGCCACGGTCACCGGCAGGCCGGTATGGTCACGGATCTCGGCATCCAGGCCGCGCAGCAGAGCGCCGCCGCCGGTCAACATGATGCCCTTGTCGGCGATGTCGGAAGCCAGCTCGGGCGGAGTGGCTTCCAGCGCCACCTTGACGGCTTCAACGATCTGCCCGACCGGCTCGGCCAGAGCGTCGGCAGCCTGCTTCTCGCTGATGCGGACTTCGCGGGGCACACCCTGCATCAGGTCGCGGCCCTTGACGTCGATCGAAAGGCCCTCGCCGTCGGCCGGAGCCCTGGCGGTGCCGATTTCCTTCTTGATGCGCTCGGCGGTCGTTTCGCCGATCAGCAGGTTATGGTGGCGGCGCATATAGCTGATGATCGCTTCGTCCATCTTGTCGCCGCCGACGCGGACGGACCGCGAATAGACGATGCCCGACAGCGACAGAACGGCCACTTCGGTCGTGCCGCCGCCGATGTCGACGACCATCGAACCGGTCGGTTCGTGGATGGGCAGGCCGGCACCGATCGCGGCGGCCATGGGCTCATCGATCAGGCCTACGCGACGGGCCGAAGCATTGAGGCAGCTGTCATTGATCGCGCGACGCTCGACGGCGGTGGCCCCCGACGGAACGCAGACGATGACCTTGGGGTTCACGAAACCCTTGCGGTTGTGAACCTTGCGAATGAAGTACTTGATCATCTCTTCGGCGACTTCGAAGTCGGCGATGACCCCGTCACGCATCGGACGGATGGCTTCCATGTGGCCCGGCGTCCGGCCCAGCATCTGCTTGGCTTCAATCCCCACGGCATGGACGATCTTGCGACCACCGACATTGCGCAGCGCCACGACAGACGGCTCGTTCAGAACGATGCCCTTGCCCTTCATGTAGATGAGGGTGTTGGCCGTGCCGAGGTCAATGGCGATGTCGTTGGAGATCACGCCGAAGAGGGAAGAAAACATTGAAAGCCCTGACTGAGGGATAGAGGGGCAAAACGCGGCAGTTCAAGACGAAATCAGGCTCAGGATGACGTTGCGACGCAAAGCAGGCTTCGCGCGCGAGTCTCTCCTAACCCACTACCGGACAAGGACAACATGATTCCCCTGAATCGCGGTTCCGTCCGGGTCTAGGCGCTTCGGGACACGACGGGAGCGCCGCCCCCCTGGCCGCGCCGTCGTCCGACACTCCCGATACGCGTCGACGTCGCCCGTTTGCCCTGCGAAAGCGTTGATTTCAAGGTCTATTCGCGGCCTGTTCAAATGCATTTTCGCGAAGGGTCTTCGCATGCCCGATCATGGCGAAATCTAGCCCAAGGCAGCCATCACGACGCCAACCGCCGTGACCAGTCCGGCGGCGACCTGCAAGAGGGTCAGGCGCTCGGCGAAGAGCCGGTTTCCCGCCAGGGCGGCGATGGGCATTTCCACGACGCCGACGGCCCGGACTGGCCCGACCGGGCTAAGGGTCATGGCCGTAAACCACAGGCCCGACGCCGCAGCACCGCAAAATCCCGCGCCCAGGGACTGCCGCCATGCAGCCAGGACGGCGCGAAGGGTTTGAGGATTCCGCAGGGCCAGAACACTGGTCAGTGCAACGGTCTGGATGGCCTGCACGACCATCACGGTGACAAAGGCCGAGGCCACTGGGTGGCCGGGATCGAAGGCCAGGCTGGCCTGGCGAAAACAGTTGGCGCTGAGCGCGAAGAGTGCGCCGGCCCCCAGCCCTGACAGGGCCGCTCCGGGCCTGAGAACCACCGCGCCCCTCGGCCAGGTGAGAGCCGCAAGTCCCGCTGTCGCCACGAGACCGCCGGCCCAGGCCATGGCGCTGATGTGATCTCCAAACACCAAGGCCCCCCAGACAAGAGCAAACGGCAGGCCGCTTTGCTGAAGTGCCGTGCCCAGAGCAAAGGTCGAGCGCTGCATGGCCACGAGTTGCGCGGCCGTGGCCCCCATTTGCGCCGCAGCGCCGGCCAGGCAGGCCAGCCAGAACCATAAGGAGACATGGGCCTGGGCCCCTGGGGTCAGGGCCCAGGCATGGCCTGCGAATAGGGTGGCGAACGGAAGCCCGAACAGAAACCGTACCAGGGTCGCGCCCCAGGGCCCTGCCCCGCCCATGACCGAGCGCTGGGCGGCATTGCGAGCGACCTGCAGGGCCGCTGCCGCGACGGTGATGGGAATCCAGATCATGACCGCCGCGCCGAGACGACCAGGCCGGAAGCCCATGGCAGGCTTACGGTCGCCAGATCTGGATGGCTTTTCAGGCGCGCGGTCAGATCGTCAACCCGGGACTGGTGATTGTCCGGCCAGTTGGGCTGGAGCAGCATGTCATCAACGACATAGAGGCCGCCCGGCGCCAACAGCGCCAGGGTTTCATCCAAACCATCATACTTGCCGGGCCAGGCGTCGGCGAAGATCAGGTCAAAACTCCCCTCCGCCTGGCTTCTGACAAAGTCCAATCCGTCAGCGATCACGAAGCGCACGCGAAGATCCCGGGCCAGGGCCTGTCGTGCCACGGCCTGGACGCGCTCATCCGTATCGACGCTGAGCAGGGTGGCATCCGCACTCATGCCAGCAGCCAGACACACGGTGGCCAGCCCCGTGCCGGTGCCCAACTCCAGCAGGCTTCCACCAGGCTTGGAGGCTGCCAGTAGACCCAGCATCGCGCCGGTGTTGGGCTCGGAGGGCATGTCGAAGCCCAGGGCGGCCGTGCGGGCGCCAATCTCGCGCCAGGCTTCCGGCAAGGCACCGGCATTGTCGCCAAACCCGGGGTTCACCGAGGAAGGGGTGGAGCTCATGTGGCATCCGATCAGGGGGCCGCGCAGGGCAGCGCTGCCCGTCGCGCTGACGCGACGGGATCATCCTTGCAGTTTGGGAAAGGGGCGAGAGGCGCGCAAACGCCCCCGATCCTAGAACCCGCTGGCGATCGCCGCTTCGGGCCGGCTCTTTTCCTTGCGGGCAAAGAGGTTGTTGAGCGCGTTGACATAGGCCTTGGCCGAGGCGGTCAGGGTGTCAGTGTCGGCGGCCTGGCCGGTGGCGATGCGACCATCCTCTTCCAGACGCACCGAGACCTGGGCCTGGGCGTCCGTACCTTCAGTGACGGCATGCACCTGGAAGAGGCGCAGGGCGGCACTGTGCGGCACGATCTTGTGGATGGCATTGAACACGGCGTCGACAGGACCGTCGCCCGTCGCCTCGGCCATACGCTCCTGGCCATCGACATCGAGGGTCAACTCTGCCGACTGACCGTCGGTGCCTGCCACGACCCGCAAGCGCAGCACACGGATCTTTTCCGAGCCGCGCGCCAGGGCATCATCGACCAGGGCAATAATGTCGTCGTCATAGACGTGCTTCTTGCGGTCGGCGAGGTCCTTGAAGCGGCCGAAGGCCTCCTTCAGGGCGTTCTGGCCCAGCTCATAGCCCAGGTCCTTCAGTTTGGCGCGGAAGGCATGGCTGCCCGAGTGCTTGCCCATGACCAGGCTGGACGGCGCCTGGCCGACCGATTCCGGAGTCATGATTTCGTAGGTTTCGCGGTTCTTCAGCATCCCGTCCTGGTGGATGCCGCTCTCATGGGCGAAGGCGTTCTTGCCGACGATGGCCTTGTTGTACTGCACCGGGAAACCGGTGATGGCCGAGACATAGCGGCTGGCGCGGGTGATATGGGTGCTGTCGATGCGGGTCCCGTAGGGCAGTTTGTCGCCACGCACCTTCAAGGCCATCACCACCTCTTCGAGAGCGGCGTTGCCGGCGCGCTCGCCCAGGCCGTTGATGGCGCATTCGATCTGGCGCGCCCCGCCCTGCACGCCTGCGAGGCTGTTGGCCACGGCCAGGCCCAGATCGTTGTGGCAGTGGGTCGAGAAGATGACCCTGTCTGCGCCCTCGACATTCTGGGTCATCCAGTTGAACAGATCGGCATATTCCGACGGATAGGTGTAGCCGACCGTATCCGGCAGGTTGATCGTCGTTGCACCGGCCTTGATGGCAGTCTCGATCGCTCGGCGCAGGAACTGACGGTCGCTTCGGGTGGCGTCTTCTGCCGACCATTCGACATCGTCACGCAGATTGCGGGCATGACCCACGGAGCGGGCGATCACGTCGATGACGGCCTCGGGCTCCATCTGCAGCTTGTGCTTCATGTGCAGGTCGCTGGTGGCGATCACAACATGGATCCGGCCGCGCTGAGTGGGCTTCAGGGCTTCGGCGCAGCGGTCGATATCAACCTGATGGGCGCGGCACAGGCCTGCAACGGTCGAGTTCTTGACGATCTTGGCGACCTCGCGGACCGCTTCGAAGTCGCCATTGGAGGCGATCGGGAACCCCGCCTCGATGATGTCGACCCCCCATCTCCTCGAGGATCTTGGCCAGTTCCAGCTTTTCATCCAGCGACATGGACGCGCCGGGCGACTGTTCGCCGTCACGCATGGTGGTGTCGAAGATCACAACATTGTCGCGTTGGACGGTGGCGCCCGGTGTGGAGGCGGTGGGCGATACGGAGGTCATTTGAATACTCGTCGGAAGGTGTCTGCGTGCGGGGCGGCTATGGGTTTTCTCCCCCTGCGCGCCCGGTCACGACGAGGCGTGACCCTAGAGCGCCCAGGGGCTGGTAAGCCGAAGCAGAAGCAGGGTGCGCGCGACGTTCATGCTTACTTTCTACACATCGCCCCCAATTGCAGCAAGCTTTTTGCGCCCAGAGCGCAATTGGCCGCACGCTGAGCAACTTCCATCCAAGCCCCGACCTATTTGCGGCGGGTCACAATCGGAAAATCGTTGGGGAAGGCGTCAAACCACCCCGACAGTCGTCCCATGGCAGAGCGATCACCCTCGAGCTTGACCTCTCCGGTCAAGATCTTGGGCAACAGGGGTGTCCCCCGGAACAGGGAATCGAGGAACAGGGGCCGCGCCACCGTCAGGGTGGCATCCACGGTCTCACCGCCCTCCGAAGGCTGGGCCACCAGCACCCGGTTCCGGACCTCGACCAGGAAGCGCTCCTTGCGGTCCGGGAAGACGAACGCAAGCCGGAGCTTTGCATCGCCAACCTTCTCGGCATTCAGGCGGATGGCCAGAACATCAAAGATCATCTGGCTGGGAAGTCCCTGAAGCATATCGAGCGGTGCCATCGAGGCCGGAACCTTGCGCACCCCACCCCGCAGCTCATCAGTGGCGGTCAGGTACATGTTGCGCCAGATGGCGCTCTCGGCCTGATAGCCAAGCTGCTCATAGACATTGGCCAACTGTGCCTTGCCGGCCTTGTCGCTATCGTCCGTCATGACCACGTGGTTGAGCAGGGTCGCCGCCCAGTCATAGTCCCCCGCCTTAGCGGCCTCGCCGGCCATGGCCTTGACCTTCTCGGCACCGCCCATGGCAGCAACATAGCGCTGGCCCGTCTGGGCCGGCGGCGCGGGAGACAAATGGGCGGGGTTGGCATCGTACCAGCCCATATAGCGCTGGTAGACCGCCCGGCTGTTGAAACTCATGCTGCCGTAGTAGCCACGATTGAACCAGTCCTTGGCCAGGCTGGGTGGCAGTTCGATCTGGGCCGCGATCTCATCGCCGGTCAGACCATGGTTGAGCATACGAACGGACTGGTCGTGCAGATACTTGTAGGTATCCCGGTGCGCCGCCAGCACGGTCTTGACCGTCTCCTGGCCGAAGCGAGGCCAGCCATGGCTGGTGATCATCAGGTCCGAACCATCGGCAAACAGACGGATAGACTCGGTCAGATAGTCTGCCCAGGCCTTGCTGTCGCGCACCAGAGCGCCGCGCGGCGTCAGCACATTGTGCATCGACGGATTGACGTTCTCGGCCATGTCCAGAATGCGCAGATCCGGAAGGTAGAAGTTCATTTCCGCCGGGGCTTCGGTATTGGGCGTGTACTGGAACCGCACCTTGACGCCATCCAGCACCAGCTCCTGACCGGTATGGTCGATGATCTGGGTCGGGGGGATCAGGGTGATGGTCCCCTTGGCGATGCCCTGACCGATCCCCGAACTGACCTGCCCTTCGACGCCGGGCGGCAGCATCAGGCCAAACTGGTACTGGGCCCGGCGGCTCATGGCGTTGCCGGCCAGCACGTTTTCGCTGACGACCTCCTTCATGAAGCCCTCGGGCGCGACAATGGCGACCTTGCCGGCCTTGACGTCCGCCTCGTCGACGATACCCCGCACGCCGCCGAAGTGATCACTATGGCTGTGGGTATAGATCACCGCGCGGATCGGCAGGGACCCGACCTTTTCGGTTATGAGATCAAGCGCGGCCTTGGCGGTTTCCGTCGTGGTCAAGGGATCAACCACCACCCAGCCCGTATCACCCTTGATGAAGGTGATGTTGGAGACATCAAAGCCCCTGACCTGCCACACCCGGTCCGACACCTGGTACAGACCGTGCCGCGCCAGTAGCTGGGCCTGGCGCCAGAGGCTGGGATTCACTGTCGCCGGCGGCTCGCCTTTCAGAAAGTCATAGGCCGCAAGGTTCCAGGCCACCTGGCCGTCGGCGCGCTTGATCAGCGGATCGGTCCGCGTGCCCATAAAGCCGCGATCAGCGAATTCAAAATCCTGGCGATCTGAAAACGGAAGACTTTGGGCAAGCGCCTTCTGCCGCTCAATCGTTGTGGACGAAGCCGGCTCGCCGGCGAAAGCCGCCAACGGCACCGCAAGTAGTGTCAGGGCCGACACAAAAAATGTCGCTCTAAGGTTCAAGCTGCGTCCTGCCATCGAATCCCGCCCCGTTTCGAGTTTTGAAACTTTATAGTTTCATTATATCTAGCACTGAAGATGACCGTAGCAAACCAAGCTCGAACACCGACGCCGCGCGGTCGTCCCGGACAGCCGAAGCCTCGGGTAGATCGCGACGCCCGCGCTCAGGCGGTGCTTGATGCCGCCGTCAGAGTGTTCGCCGAGAAGGGTCTCCACAACACGACGATGCAGGACATCGCCGATCGTGTCTGTATGGCCAAGATCCTGATCTATCGGCTCTATCCGTCACGGCAGGCCCTGATCGATGCCCTGTTCAGCGACATTCTGGGCGAGATTGAGACGATTGCAGCCCAACCCTGGCGCGGTTACGGCTCGGGCATGGCGACCCTGATCGGCCTGGGACGCGCGCGCCCTGCCCTGCTGCTGCTTTTGCTTCGGGAAGCGCGCGGCCATCCGGAAACCCTGCCCTGGGCGACGGCATGCGACACCCTGCTGGCCGGGCTGGCAGAGCCCTTTGTCGCGCCCCCTGCCGAAGCCTCAGACGAACTCAAGGCCGCTTGCGCGCAAGCCGCACGCACCTTCATGCCCTTCATCGTCGAAGCGTGTATCGCCGGTATCGAAGACCGTGACGGGATGACGGACGTCGCCCGGGCGCAATGGTTTGGTGCGATCGTCCTGGCCTGGCGCACAGCAACCCGGACCGCTTTGGGGCTTCCTGATGCCCCAGAGCCCTACAGTTTGCTCAATCCCCTGCCTCACGCCTTTTGAGCCAGGCGCGGGCAATCAGACCCGCCACGATCCAGACTGCTATAGCCAGCACGAGCAGGACAATATGCTGCTGGCCGCCCCCCCGCATGGCCTGAACAATGGAATTGCCTGCGAACGCCGTCAGGCCGATCTTCGGAATGATCCCGATCGCCGTGCCTGCCGCGAAATCACGCAACCTCATCGGCGTCACGCCTGCGGCCATGTTGACGACGATGAAAGGTGCCGACGGCACCAGTCGCACAATGAGGCTGGCCAGAAAGCCATTCTTGCCGATCAGGCGCATGAACTTGGCCACGCCATCACCGGCAAAGTCGCGCAGAATTTTGGCCCCGAAAGTGCGCCCAAACCAGAAACCCACCAGGGATGAGACCAGGGTGCCGATCCAGCTGTAGAAGAAGCCCGTCCATGGGCCAAAGACCACCACCGCTGCGGCGATCAGGACAAACTGCGGCACCCCCAGAAAGGCCATTAGGGCAAAGGCGCCAACCGCCGCCGGCAGGGCCCAGGGTCCACTCGCTGCGCCCAGCCAGTGCTCAACGGTCGTTTCACCATTGAAACCGAGGAACTGGGCTCCGAACAGGAAGACGATCCCTACGCCGCCGAACAGGACAAAGGACACCGCCACCGTGCGCCAGGCACGGGCGTCCATATTGGTCACAAACTCGATGAGGCGGCGCATCACGTCTCCTGCCTCGCCCAATGGCACCGACGGGTCAAGCATCAGCCGCACCTGCGGCGCCTTAAAGGCATGCGCATTAACCACGCTGTCGCCGCGGATCCTTGATTTTCAAAGGATAGCACTCGCCCGTGACGACAAATCGATTGCCAAGGCTTCACATTACATTGTTACTTATCCACAGGCCGGTGGGGCAAGGACCGTGTCTGAACTGGAGTGACCAACGTGAAGACCCTGGCTGTGATTTCTCGCAAGGGCGGAGCCGGCAAGACTACGCTTGCGGTCAATTTGGCGATAACCGCCCATCTGGCGGGCCTCAAGACGATGATCGCCGATATGGATCCACAACGCTCGGCAACGGATGCGCTGAGGGCCCGCGTCGCGCCAGGTCCGACGCTGATGGAGATCAACGCCGGCAAGCTGTTTCAGACCAAGGCAACGGCCGGATACAGCGGCTATGATTGCGTGATCGTCGATACCCCGGCGGCTCCTGATGCCGATGTTCTTCAGGCTGTGCAGTGCGCGGACCTCTGCGTTCTGGTGTGTCGGCCCACCTTTCTGGACATCGCGTCGGTCGCCCGGTCCGCTGAAGCGGTGCGCCGCCTGGGCAAGAAAGGACTGATTGTCCTGAGTCAGGCACCGCCGCGCCGCAATGGTGAAGAGCCCAGCAGTGTTCTGAAGGCCGCTGAGGCCCTGAGATTCACCGGCATGCCCATGGCTCCGGTCGGGCTTCGGGCCCGGGCAGCCTTTCAGCAGTCCATGGCGCACGGCCGGTCAGCCTGCGAGTGGGAGCCGAACTCGGCCGCCAGCCAGGAGATCAAGCGCCTTTGGGATCATCTCGAGACCTTGGCACCCAGCGGCCAGAACGACCTCTATCTGCGCGCGAACTGAAGGGCTTTCGCTAAGCGGAACCCCCATGAGCCAAGCCAGCTTTGCTGGCATGGCTGGGTCAGAGAGTCGCCAAACTCCACCTGCGACTTCGATCCGGGAGCAAGCAACGCCCTCGGCGGTCCCTGCTACCGGGAGACGCGGCTTAACCCGGCCCCGAGCCTGTCGCAGAATGTCTTCAATTGATCCTGAAGCCGTCGCCCTGCGTTGCGCCCTTGCAGGTGGAGGCGTAAAGACCCCGGCAATCCTGAAAACCGGTTTCCCAGGGGAGTCCCAAGTATGTCGCTCGAGTCCGCCGCCCTGCGGCGCATCGCACCTTCGGCCACCATCGCCATCAGCGCCAAGGCGCGCGCCCTGAAAGCGGCCGGCCGTGACGTGATCGCGCTGTCCGCCGGCGAGCCCGACTTCGACACGCCGGACAATATCAAGGAAGCCGGTATTGCGGCGATCCGTGCCGGCAAGACCAAGTACACCGACCCGGACGGCATGCCCGAACTGAAGGCCGCGATCTGCGCCAAGTTCAAGCGCGAGAACGGTCTCGACTACAAGCCGAGCCAGGTCCATGTCGCCCCGGGCGGCAAGCCGGTGATCTATAACGCCCTGGTCGCCACCCTGAATCCGGGCGACGAAGTGATTATCCCCGCCCCCTACTGGGTGTCCTATCCGGACATGACCCTGCTGGCCGGAGGGACGCCCGTGCCGGTGGAAACCACCCCCGAGAGCGGCTTCAAGCTGACGCCCGAGGCCCTCGAAAAGGTCATCACCCCCCGGTCGAAGTGGCTGATCATCAACAGCCCCTCCAACCCGTCAGGCGGTGCCTATTCCCGCGCCGAACTGCAGGCCATCGCCGACGTGCTGCTGAAGCATCCGCAGGTCTGGGTCCTGACCGACGACATGTACGAGCATCTGGTCTTCGACGACTTCGAGTTCACCACCATCGCCCAGGTCGAGCCGAAGCTCTATGACCGTACCCTGACGATGAACGGCGTTTCGAAGGCCTATGCCATGACCGGGTGGCGCATCGGCTACGCGGCCGGCCCCGAACCGCTGATCAAGGCCATGGGCAAGATGATCAGCCAGACGACCTCCAATCCGTCATCCGTTTCCCAATGGGCGGCGCTTGAGGCCCTGAACGGTACGCAGGATTTCATCAAGCCCAATGCCAAGCTGTTCCAGGAGCGCCGCGACCTGGTGGTGTCCATGCTGAACCAGGCGACCGGCCTGCACTGCCCCACCCCGGAAGGCGCATTCTACGTCTATCCGTCCTGCGCCGGTCTGATCGGCAAGACCGCGCCGAGCGGCAAGGTCATCGAAAGCGACGAGGATTTCGCCGTCGAGCTGCTGGAAACCGAAGGCGTCGCCGTGGTCCATGGCGCAGCCTTCGGCCTCTCGCCCTTCTTCCGGATCAGCTACGCGACCAGCAATGATGTGCTGGAAGACGCCTGCTCCCGGATCCAGCGCTTCTGCGGCAACGTGAAGTAAATCGGCACAATCCTCCCCTTCGGGGGAGGATTTTTCTGCGCATCGCACCCAAACCGCGTTAGGGGTCTCGCCCGTCGCGCTTCCAGCGACCAAGGAGGTCTCAAATGGCGCGTACTCCCAACTATTCCTTCGAACGTCAGGAACGCGAGCGCGCCAAGGCTCGCAAGGCCGCCGAGAAAGCCGCCGAAAAGGCCGCCGCCAAGCAGGCGCAAAATCCTGAGGGCGATCCGCCCTCATCCGACGACCAGTAAAGAACCGCCATGCCCACCTTGACGATGTACAACCACGAGACCGTAGCCCTGGATGGCGAGGCCTTCTCGGATTGCGAGTTCCGCGGTTGCCGCCTCGTCTATTCCGGCGGTGACGCTCCCACGTTCAGCGGCTGTCGCTTTGACGACTGCGAATGGAAGTTTGACGACGCCGCTGAGCGGACCCTGGCCCACCTGAAGCTTGTCTGGAACAACGGCGGCAAGGCCCCCGTTCAGGCCCTGATCAAGGAAATCACCGGCGGCGGCGGGCGATAGTCCCCGCAAGGCCCTGGCCTGGTGCGGTAAACGCAAGGCCCACAAAACTCCCAAAAGCGATATGTCAATCCGGCCAAACCCTTAGAAGACAGCCGTCCGGAATGGGCGTAGACTCAATCTATCGGTATTGATCCACTGCCGTCCGCGCCGAAGTTGCCGCGTCGAGGGTCGGACCCGCATCCTTTCGATGACACGACCCATACCAGGTATTGTCGACGCCCAGACCCTCGCTGAGGCTATTGTCGACACGATCCACGAGCCGCTCCTGGTCCTGGACGAACACTTCACGGTACTGGCCGCCAGCCGCTCCTTCTACGAAACCTTTCGGGTCGAGCCGCAAGCGACCCTGGGCCGGCTGCTGTACGCCCTTGGAGAGGGTCAGTGGGACATCCCTGCGCTTAGACTGCTGCTCGAGACGATCATTCCACAGCACACGGCCATGGACGGCTTTGAAGTCGACTACGACTTTCCGGGCCTGGGGCGCCGCACCATGTTGCTCAATGCCCGCAACGTCATCTACGCAACCAGTCCCCGCACAACCATCCTGTTGGCCTTCACCGACGTCACCGCCCGCCGCCTGATCGAGCGCGAAAGAGCGGTCCTGCTTGAGCGCACAGAGGCACTCTTGCAGCAGAAACAGGTCCTGCTGCAGGAAATGCAGCACCGTGTGGCCAACAGCCTCCAGATCATCGCCAGTATCCTGATGCTGAAGGCGCGGGCCGTGAATTCGGAAGAGACCCGGTTCCATCTCAAGGACGCCCATCAGCGCGTCATCTCGGTGGCAGAAGTGCAATCGCACCTGCATGCGTCAGAAGGCGTCGACCGGATCGAGGTTGGTCCCTATCTCAACAAGCTGTGCGCCAGCCTGGCGGCCTCGATGATCAGTGACCATCGTCCAATCGCCCTGACCGTGCTCGCCGACCACGTCTATATCCGCTCCGACAAGGCTGTGAGCGTTGGCCTTATCGTCACCGAACTTGTCATCAACGCCATTAAATATGCCTTCCCGATCGCCCGAGCCGATGCCCGGATCATGGTCACCTTCAAAGGGGACGCCGACGACTGGGAACTGTGCGTGATCGACAACGGCATTGGTCAGGTCGCCGCTTTCGCCCCGGGCAAGCCAGGCGGCCTGGGCACCGTTATCGTCCAGGCCCTGGTCAAGCAGCTCGATGGGCGGATGGCCATCATCACCGACCATGGCGTCCATGTCTCCATCAGGACCGGTCGGCTGGCCCTTGCCTTGCCGGAGACCCACGACGAACCCAAGGTTTGACCCGTGGCCTAGGCTGGGGCGATGCTGGGACCGCCGCAGCATCAGTCTGCAGGGTCGGGAGGATAGCCATGCGATTGGATCAGCCGAGGGTCAAACCCCTGTCAGAGGATGCCCTGTCTCCCGAACAGGCAGACGTCCTGGCCCCTTTGGGCGCGGGTGGCGTGATCCCGGCGGGCCCGGTGCTGAACATCTTTCGCACCCTGGCCCATGCGCCAAATGCCCTGAAGGCCTTCCTCGCCTGGGGCAACTACGTGCTCTCCAAGCGCAATGACCTGCCGGCCCGCGAACGCGAGATCGTCATTCTGAGGACAGGCTATCTCTGCAAGAGCGGCTACGAGTGGACGCAGCATGTCGAGATCGGCCTGCGCTGCGGTCTGACCGTTGATGAAATCGCCAGGATCAAGGCCGGTTCTGAGGCCGGTTGGTCGCGGCCCGAGGCCGCCCTGATCCGCGCGGCGGACGAACTGAACGCCGACCAATTCATCGGCAACCAGACCTGGTCGGACCTGCTTGAACACTTCAGCGAAAAACAGGCCATGGATGTGGTTTTCACGGCCGGCCAGTACACCCAGGTCTGCATGATGCTCAACACCTTCGGGGTTCAGCTGGATCCGGGCCAAACCCTCGATCCCGACTTGCGCAAGACCTGATACCCGCGCCGGGCGAAGTCGCGTTACAGGTCGACTTGTCCGTCTTTTTTGTTCCTGTTACGTTCGCGCATCCTAGCGGAGAGGCCGATGCTCACCCTGTTCCATGCCCCGAAATCCCGATCGACCCGCTTCCTGTGGCTGCTCGAGGAACTGGGCGCCCCCTACGAGGTCCGGACCGTGGACATCTATCGGGCGACGACGAAGTCAGGGGCTCGCGACCCGGCCAATCCGCACCCCCATGGACAGGTGCCGGCCCTGCTGGACGACGGCGTTCTGGTGACGGAATCAGCCGCCATCGCCCTTTATCTGACCGACAAGTTCCCCACCAACGGCCTGGGACCCGAGGTCGGGGACCTCTTGCGTGGTCCTTATCTCAGCTGGCTCGCCTACTATGCAGGCGTCCTTGAACCGGCGATCACCACGCTCTGGAAACAGCGGCAGGACGAGGCGGACCAAGCGACTTATCAGGCTCTGGATGACCGCTTGCGGACAACTCTGGAAGCCTCTCCCTGGCTGCTGGGCGATAGGTTCTCGGCAGCAGACATGATGTTTGTCAGCCTGTTGCAGTTCGCGCGGCAGATGCTGCCTCCGCACGCGGTCTATGATGACTGGCTGGCCCGGGCCAATGCGCGACCTGCCCTGGCACGAGCCCTCGCCAAGGATGCTGCCTAATGGCTCTCCGCGCACCAGGCTTCGCCCTTGCTGCCCTTGTTGCCCTTCTGGCTGTGGGAACGGCCGTCCAAGCCGATCCCGCCGTTGGAGCCAGGGTTGACGCCATCTTCGCCGATGACTCGGTCACACTGACCGAAGGCGGCAAGCCGGTTCTGGTCTATCGGACCAAGCCCCTCGCCCCATCCGTGGAACCAGGGCGGCTGAACTATGTCCACCCGCTCTATGCCCCCGATGGCACGGTACTGACCGAAGACAAGCCGGCCGACCATCTTCATCAGCGCGGCGTGTTCTGGAGCTGGCACCAGATCCTGGTGAACGGCAAGATGGTAGCCGACGGCTGGTACATGAAGGGCCTGACCTTTCATGTCCGGGAGAAGCGCTTCAAGGGGGATAGCCAGGGCGGCGGCACCCTCACAGTCAATGCCGACTGGATTGTCACGTCAGGACCAGAACTCGACTATGTGGCCCGTGAGACCACGAAGGTCAGGGTCTTTCCGCTGAAGGACGGTGGCCGGCGCATCAATTTTGACACCGTCATCACCTCGCGCGTTGAAACCCTGGGTCTCGGCGGCAGCGACGATGCCAAGGGGTATGGCGGCTTTTCCATACGTTTGGTGCGTCCGGAGAGCCTAAGCTTCGCCTCGGCGGGCAAAACCGTCACTCCTGCAGACACGGCGGTTGCAGCCGGCCCCAGCATGGGATTCGCCTGGCCCGCAGAGGCGGGTTTGCCCGCCTGGACGCTCGGCCTGACCTGCAAGGTCAATGACCAGCCGATCACGAGCTGGATCCTGCGAAGGTCCCTCTCGATGCAGAACTGCGCCTTCCCAGGCCAAACGCCCTATGTGTTCAAAAAGGACGAATCCCTTCGTTTGCATCAGACCTTGATCATCCGGCCGGCGACCCCGGCCAAGGGGTCAACGGTGCCCACCCCCCCAAAGTCCTGACCATGGCCGAGATCCTCAATCTGAACCGGGCGCGTAAGGCCAAGGCCAAGGCTGATGGCAAGTCGCAAGCCGCCGAAAACCGCGCCAGGTTCGGACGTAGCAAGGCTGAAAAAGCCCTGGAAGCGGCCAGCGCAGACAAGCTCCGCCGCGACCTGGACGGGGCCAAACGCGAAGACTGAGGTCAGCCCCAAGCGCCCCTGTCGTTTCGAGAGACCCCTGTAAGCGGAAAAAACAGGCTCAAAAATCAAACCTGTAGAGCGCCGTTTAGAACTTTGGATCTCTCCGTCTGTAGCTAAGGGCTCTAGGCCAGCAGACGATTGACCGCAACGCCTCGCGGATAGGTAGCCAAAAACCGTTCGGCGACAAAATGAAGGATGACGTCGGGCTGTTCCCGATCGATCAAGTCTCCAATGACATCCCCATCGTGCCAGACAAAGACTGAGCGCGAGAAATGCTGAGCCAGCAGCTCAACGCTTAGGGTCGCCGTTGAGTCCCTGAAGATCAGCGCCTTGGGCAAGGTCCTGTCGTCCTGCTCCATGATCACTGTCGCACGCCCACCGCCTCCGGGAATATAGCCTTCAGGCGTAGGCACCTGCCGGGCCCGCATACGCGCCTCCGGCAGGGTGTGCGAGATCACCAACTCCAACATGTTACCGACTCGCGCCAGCGCGGCGTCGACTTCAAACTGCGCCTTTACCGCGTCGGGAAGCTGGATCAGGACGTCGCCCTCCATCCCGGCAATAAAGTGTTGCAGGTCATTGAAGGTCAGGGGCGGTCCCACTGGTGCCCCACGGGCCTGCAGCGTCAGTATGGCCTCGCGATAGACATGGTAGGCTCCCATCCAGTTGACATGGGTATCACCGCGAAAGAACAGCAGCCCAAGGCGCTTCAGAGCGTCAAAGCGTTCGCCCAAATAGGTGACGATCTCGGGCCGCATCCGGGCCATGGCCCTGGCGGGCCTGTCCTCAAGCGTGGTCATGCCGTCAAGACCTGCGGGTAGATACTCTTGGTAGACGACGCTTTTTTCGGGGCAGATGAACATCTGGTAGAAGCGATCGCTCAGCCGGTCCGCCCGCTCGTCGAGAATGGTCTGGACCCTGCTCTGCTCATCGACGGTCCAGCGCTTGAGCCCGAACTGCCAGCTGAGAAAATCATTGGTGTCGTTGATCAGAAACACCCAGCCGCCGGGTGCAGCCAGACCCTTTGCACCGTTCTGGACGATCTTCAGATCGCTAAGGATGGCGGAAGGTCCGGCAAGCCCATCAACATTGGGCGTCGGCTGAACGTCCGCCTGTCTGCGGCGACCAAACTGAAATCGCATAGATCCGTCACTCCGGGGCGGGAGACGCTAGACGTTGCAAGAGTCGAGAGCAACCTGCTGCCGCCCCCTCCCCGATCACGCCTCGACAGTGTCCAACATGTTGTTCTGGGCCAGGAAGGCCTCATGGTCTGGCATGGTCTCGACCAATTGGGCAATCTGGCGCTGGAGGGCCGCAAAGCTGGCGGCCGTGTCCTGGGGATCAGACCGGTCGGCGAGCGGATTGTAGCTCTGGGGGATCACGCCCTGTCCCAGCATGACCGCAAGCCAGGAACTCTGGGAGAAAAGCTCGTCAGGCCGCGAAACCAGCATCCCCCGGTCCCGGAAGATCGCGATGCGATCCCTCAGGCTGTCCGGAATCGGCATGCTGGCGACATAGGCCCAGAACTCGGAGTCCCGCCTTGTGGTGGCGTGATAGTGCAGGATGATGAAGTCCCGCACCTCCTGAGCTTCCTCGCTGACCCGTCGGTTATAGGTGTCGATATTGACCGGACTGAATTCCCGGTCGGGAAAATGCTGCAACAGCTTCACCAGGCCGGAATGGACCATGTGGATGCTGGTCGACTCGAGCGGCTCCAGAAACCCGCTGGCCAGGCCGAGTGCGACAACATTGCGGTTCCAGGCCTTGCGCCGGCGGCCGGTGACAAACCGCAGATGCCTCGGCTCTGCGAGGGGCGCGCCGTCCAGATTGTCCATCAGGGTCCGGGTGGCGATCTCTTCTGTCGTGAAGCGGCTGGAATAGACATAGCCATTGCCGGTGCGATGCTGCAGCGGAATGCGCCATTGCCAGCCCGCCTCGCGAACGGTCGAGGTCGTATAGGGCGTGATCGGCCCGACGCGCTCACACGGAACCGCCACCGCCCGATCCACCGGTAGCCAATGGCTCCAGTCGTCATAGCCGGTCTTGAGAGCGCCCTCGATCAGGAGGCCGCGAAAGCCGGTGCAGTCGATGAACAGGTCGGCCGAGACAGTCTGGCCGTCCTTCAGGGTCAGGCTCTCGAGGAAGCCATCCTCGCTGCGCAAGGTGACGTCTATGACCTCGCCCTCAAGCCGTTTGACGCCCAGCTGTTCGCTGAAGCGACGCAGGTGGCGGCCGTAAAGAATGGCGTCGAAATGATAGGCCGAGGTGAAACGGCTCAGAGGTGAGGCCGGATCAACGGTCGGCGCGGCGACCCGGCCGCGCCGCGCAGCCTGGCCGCAGAGGGAATAGGCCCCGATGTCGTCGGCCAGACCCTTGTCGCGCAGCATCAGATAGAGCTGGTGAAAGTCGCCCAGGTCATTGTGCGGACCATAGACGCCGAAGGGGTGCAGGTAGCGACTTTGAGCATCGCCCCAGCCCACGAACTCGATCCCGAGCTTCAGGCTGGCCTTGGTCTGCCGCATGAAGGCGGCCTCTTTCAGGCCGATCAGGGCATTGAACTGGCGGATGGCCGGGATCGTAGCCTCGCCTACCCCCACAATGCCGATCTCGGCCGACTCGATCAGCTGGATCGAGCTACCCCGGCCCAGGGCAGATCTGAGGGCCGCAGCGGCCATCCAGCCGGCCGTGCCACCGCCGACAATCACGATCGACCTGATGGCCCGCTCGTTCTGCATCCTGCGCTCCCCGCAGCCTATTGCCGCCCGCTTCGGTTCGGGCGGTCTATGCCATGGGGACGGCGTCGAGGCGATCACGCCGTTCAGGGGGGATGGCGAGGTAGATGCTGTTGGGCTGGATCCCCAGCCGCCTGCGCGCCTCCTCGAGCGGTAGGGCGAACAGGGCCGGATAGTCGACCGCTGGCAGCCAGGCCGCGGCCTTGCCGTTTTTCCAGGCCTGGCGCACGGCGGCCCCGTAGGGATGGCCATTGCGGGCCCGCGAAAACTCCCGCGCGCCGGCCAGGGCGATCGCGGCAAAGCCCAGGCTGCGGGTCTGGGCATAGGAAAAGGCGACCACGCAGACCTCGCCCAAAGCATCGGTGCTGTAGCCGGTCAGAACATGCCAGACATCGTGGACATCCCGCAGGCGCCGGCCGTACCAGGCAAGCGGATGCAGGGCGTCCACATCATTATCGGCCACCTTGCGGCTTTCGTCGGCCAGGCCCTCGGCCGACAGGCCGCGCGGGGCGATGAAGTCCCGATAGGCCGCCCCGACCGTCCCCGGCGCGAACTGGGCCAGCCAGGCCTTGTCGGACAGGCGAAGGGCGAATTCGTCACGCTCATAGGCGATGCGCCCGCCTTCCGGGGTCGACAGCAGACGGCGATAGCCGTTGGGAACCGCCTTGCCGGCCAGGGCCCGCATGATTTCGAACACCTGGGCGGTGTCCTCCTTGTCGGCGATCAGCCGGCGCAGGGCCTGTAGGGCCCGGATCGGCTGCAGCCGGAAGGCATCGCGCCTTTTTGGCACGAAGCCGGGCGGGGCAGCATGATCAAGGACTTGCGTGGCGGCGTTCATGAGGCATGCTCCGAGCGGACGCAACGAAGGTGACATCGCGTCACCTTTTTTCAAGAGGCAAATGGCCGCCATGGGCAGTCTCAAAAAGCGTTCGGTCAATCTGGCCGGCCACGCCACATCCCTGGCGCTGGAACCGGAATTCTGGCGGGCCCTCGAGATGGCTGCCGCAGCCGAGAGCCTGAGCATGGCCGCCCTGATCCAGCGCATCGACACCGGGCGCGGCGAGAGCTCCCTGGCTTCCGCCTGCCGGGTCTTTGCCCTCAAGCAGGCCCTCGCGGCTCAGCCCGGTCGGGAAGAGGTCGGCGACGGCAGGGGCTGAGGTTCAGGCATCGGGCTCGGCCGAGCCAATCCCGCCCGAAAGGACAGATGTCCGGGCAGATTTGCAGACCCGCCAAGACGCCAGGCCATCATCAGGGTCAGCCCCACAACCAGCAGGCCCAGTCCGGCCAGCCAGGCCGCAGAATGGTTATGGCGCATGCGCTCGGCCATACTGGCCTCCCCTCAACTATGCTGTCTCCTGAACGCCTTCCGGGCCGGACCGGTTCCGCAAACCGCCAAGGAGGGCTTAAGCCTCCGCCCGTCTGTGCTACATATGTTCCATGTCTTCAGGCTACGACTCGCATCCGCCGCATGGCGATCTCCCCTCCCCGCGCATCTCCGACCTCGCCCGCCCGCGCGGCCCGGGCGGCGATCCCGGCTATCTGGACGGGCTGAACCCCGAGCAAAGGGCGGCGGTCGAGACCACCGAAGGTCCCGTCCTGGTCCTGGCCGGGGCCGGCACCGGCAAGACCCGGGTTCTGACCACCCGTCTGGCCCATATCCTGTCGACGGGTCGCGCCCGCCCCTGGGAGCTTCTGGCCGTCACCTTCACCAACAAGGCCGCCCGCGAGATGCGCGAGCGCATCACCCACATCATCGGGGCCGAGGCCGAGGGCCTGCGTTGGCTCGGCACCTTCCACTCGGTGGCCGCCCAGATCCTGCGCCGCCATGCCGAGCTGGTCGGCCTGAAGTCCAGCTATACGATCATCGACAATGACGACCAGGAACGGCTGCTGAAGCAGCTGATCGAGGCCGAGAACATCGACGCCAAGCGCTGGACGCCCAAGATCCTCGCCGGGATGATCGACAACTGGAAGAACAAGGGCTGGACGCCCGACCGCGTGCCCCCAGCCGACGGCTCCGAGTTCGCCGCCGGCAAGGGCACCATCCTCTATCGTCAGTACCAGGATCGTTTGCGCATTCTCAATGCCTGCGACTTCGGCGACCTGCTGCTGCACAACATCACGATCTTCACCAGCCATCCCGACGTCCTGACCGACTACCAGACCCGTTTCAAATATGTGCTAGTCGACGAATACCAGGACACCAATATCGCCCAGTATCTCTGGCTTCGCCTGCTGGCCCAGGGCCGGCAGAATGTCTGCTGCGTGGGCGATGACGACCAGTCGATCTATGGCTGGCGCGGGGCCGAGGTCGACAACATCCTGCGGTTCGAGCGCGACTTCCCCGGCGCCAAGGTGGTCCGGCTCGAGCGAAATTATCGGTCTACGGAACATATTCTGGCAGCCGCCTCGGGCCTGATCACCGCCAACAAGGACCGTCTGGGCAAGACCCTCTGGACCGACGAGGCCGGCGGCGAGAAGGTCAAGGTCAGCGGCGTCTGGGACGGCGAGGCCGAAAGCCGGATGGTCGCCGACGAGATCGAAAAGGCCAGGCGCGCCGGCCGCAAATACAGCCACATGGCCATCCTGGTCCGGGCCAGCTTCCAGATGCGTGCCTTCGAAGAGCGCTTCGTGATGCTGCAGATCCCCTACAAGGTGGTCGGCGGGCCGCGCTTCTTCGAACGGGCCGAAATCCGCGACGCGCACGCCTATCTGCGCCTGATCCAGTCGCCCGACGATGACCTGGCCTTCGAGCGTATCGTCAACACGCCCAAGCGCGGCATCGGCGATACCTCGGTGCAGAAGCTGCGGCAGGTCGCCCGGCTGGAGAGCCTGCCGGCGGTCGAGGCGGCGCGCACCCTGGTGGGCAGCGACGAACTTCCGGCCCGAACCCGCACCGCCCTCAGCAACTTCCTGCGCGACCTGGATCGCTGGCGGGCCCTGGCCCAGACCATGCCGCACCAGCGCGTGCTCGAAGCCGTTCTGGAAGAGAGCGGCTATACTGACGCCCTGCGCCTCGACAAGGGTCCGACCAGCCAGACGCGGCTGGAGAACCTCAAGGAGCTCGTCCAGTCGATGAGCGCCTTCGATACCCTGGAGGCCTATCTGGAGCACGTGTCTCTGGTCATGGACCTCGACAAGGGGGCCGGCGACGACGCGGTCTGGATCATGACCCTGCACTCGGCCAAGGGACTGGAGTTCCCTCTGGTCTTCCTGCCCGGCTGGGAGGAAGGCGTCTTCCCCAGCCAGCGCAGCATGGACGACAAGGGCACCAAGGGGCTCGAGGAAGAACGGCGCCTGGCCTATGTCGGCATCACCCGGGCCCGCGAAGAGGCCCGGATCAGCTTCGTGGCCAACCGGCAGGTCTATGGTCGCTGGACCAGCCAGCTGCCGTCGCGGTTTGTCGATGAACTGCCCCTGGCCCATGTCGAGGCGGCGTCCGAGACCGGCTATTATGGTGGCGGTCCGGGCATGCAGCAGACGGCGGCCTCGCGCTGGGACGATACCGGCCAGAGTTCGTTCGGCGGTTCGGGCTATGCCAGCCCGGGCTGGAAGCGGGCCCAGGACCGCATGGCCGGCGGCGGCAATTCCTGGAGCAACCCCCGCACCGGCGGGTCGGGCGGCCGCTCGGCCCCGATCGAGGGCGAAGGCCGCCTGGTGGCCGTCTCTGCGCCGTCCAAGGCCAGCGCCTATCAGCGCGGTGACCGGGTGTTCCACGTCAAGTTCGGCTACGGCCAGGTCTCCAGCGTCGAGGGCAACAAGCTGTCGGTGGCCTTTGACAAGGCTGGCGACAAGAAGGTCATCGACGGTTTCGTCGAGAAGGCGTGACCTTCAGGCTCCGGCTTAGGGTCCGTCAGACTCGCCCCCTACGGGCTGCTGCGCAGCCGTCTTCCCCCGGAGGGGGAAGATGAAATGCGCGAACCCATCTTCCCCCTGAAAGGGGGAGGACGACCTGCGAAGCAGGTCAGGAGGGGGCCTGCGGCGTCGGCCGGAAGAAATCCGCCCGCCCTGCCGAACGGAACCGCGCTCCAGGCGCTTTCCGTTTATGGCCCTCGATCTGACGCCACTGATGACCTTCGCCGCCTCGCGGCCGGTGCTGCTCGGCGCGCCGCTGGCGGCCATGCTGGGCGCGTTTCTGGGGCTGGTGTCCCAGGTCGGACCCCAGACGGCAGCCCCCGTCGAAACCCGGCCGCTCAACTACGCCGCGCTGGAAGACCGGCTCCAGCCGATCGAATGGCCGGCCGGCAAGGTCCCGGACTATGTGATCGGCACTGATTTTCTGGCCAAGGCGCGTCCGCGCGAAACCTCTCCGCCGCATGACGCGGTCGAGCCCCCGCCCATGGTCCATGTCGCGCCCGAGCCCGAGCCTCCGGTGCTGCGCGCCACCCGACCGGCACGCGACGAAACCCGCTGGCCTTCCGCCCAGGGCGATATCCTCGACCTTCGCCTGCCCGAGGACGACCCTCCTGGACCGACTTTGCTGAACTAAGCCGCCGCAAAGGCTCGCCTTTCGGCTCAGGGATCGGTACTGGAGCGGCATGACCGACTATACGCCCCAGCAGATCGTCGCCCGCGGCGGCCGCCTCGACGCCGAAGCCGCCGCCGACGCCATCGACAACCACCCCGGCCTCGAAGGCGCGACCTACTCGATCCTGGAAGAGGACGAGGACAAGAACATCTGGCGGATCGACGCCTTCCCGACCACCCAGCAAGAATCCGACGGCCTTGCGAGCGTTCTGGCCGGCTACAAGGTCAAGGTGACCACCGAGGTCCTGGCCGATGCCGACTGGCTGGCCATGGCGCTGTCGGGCCTGCCGCCGGTCAAGGCCGGACGGTTCTTCGTCTATGGCATGCACGACCGCGGCCGCCTGCCGGCCAGCACGGTCAACCTGCGCATCGAGGCCGGGGCGGCCTTCGGCACCGGTCACCACGGCACCACCGTCGGCTGCCTGCAGGCCTATGACCGCCTGATCAAGGCCCGCAGCTTCAAGAAGGTGCTCGACGTCGGGGCCGGCACGGGCCTTCTGGCCATCGCCGCCGCCCGCACCGGCAGCAAGCTGGCCGTTGGCACCGATATCGACAAGCCCAGCGTCCGGATCGCCCGCGAGAATGCCCTGGTCAATCAGGCCAATGCGAAATTTGTCCACGCCTCGGGCCTGGGCCACCGGCTGGTCGCCGACAATGCGCCCTATGATCTGGTCTTTGCCAACATCCTGGCCCGTCCCCTGATCAGCCTGGCCCAGGACATCAAGCGCGCCCTGGTTCCCGGAGGCACGGTCATTCTGTCCGGCCTGCTGCGGACCCAGGAGCGGATGGTCAAGGCCGCCTATCTGTCGCGCGGGTTCCGGGTCAAGACCCGCATTCACCGCGACGCCTGGGCGACTCTGGTGCTTCAGCGGCCCTAATCGACGCAAACTGCCTTCCAAACTGGCGCAGGCGGGCCTAAATCGGTCGCCATGCGCCAGACTTTCGACGAATCCACCGATCCAAGCTTCGGCTCCAGGCATGTGCCCCTGATCCGCGCCGCCATGGCCCGGCAGGGTCTGGACGGCTTTCTCGTGCCGCACGAGGACGAGCACCAGAACGAGTACCTGCCCGCCGCCAATGATCGCCTGGCCTGGGCCAGCGGTTTCACAGGCTCGGCCGGGGCCGGCGTGATCCTCAGCGATCGCGCCGCAGTGTTTGTCGACGGGCGTTACACCCTGCAGGTGCGCGAACAGGTCGACCAGGCCGTGTTCGAGATCCGAGACCTCGTCGAGGGCGGTGTCCCGGCCTATCTGGAGACGGCTTCCGCCGGATCGGTGATCGGCTATGACGCCCGGCTGCATAGCCCCCAGGCGCTGGACAGCCTGAAGGCCGCCGCCGCCAAGGCCGGCGCTGAACTGAAGCCTGTCGCCCTCAATCCGTTGGATGAGGCCTGGGGCGCGACGCGTCCGGCTCAGCCGATTGCGCCGATCGTGCCGCAACCGGTCGAGCATGCCGGTGAAGACTCCGCTTCCAAGCGCGGCCGCATCGGCGCGAGCCTCGCAGCCCTGGGCGCCGACGCCGCGGTGATCACCGCTCCGGCCTCGATTGCCTGGCTGTTCAATGTCCGCGGCGGCGACGTGATCCGCACGCCCCTGCCCCTGTCCCAGGCGATCGTCAGTGCCGACGGCTCCGCCCGTCTGTTCGTCGATCCGGCCAAGGTCACCGAGGACCTGCCCGCCTGGCTGGGCAACCAGGTCAGCGTGGAGACCCCGGACGCCCTCGACGCCGCCCTGGCCGACCTGGCGGGCAAGAGCGTCCTGGTCGATCCCGGCCAGTCCTCGGCCTGGTACTTCGACACCCTCGCCGCCGCCGGGGCGACAGTGGTGCGCGGGATGGATCCCTGCACCCTGCCCCGGGCCTGCAAGAACAACGTCGAGCTCGAGGGGACCCGTGAGGCCCATCGTCGCGACGGCGCGGCCCTGACCCGCTTCCTGCACTGGCTGGCCACCGACGGCCAGATCAACCCGCCGGACGAGAAGGAGGCCGTCACCAAGCTGGAAGCCTTCCGCGAGGCCACCGGGGTGCTGAAGGATCTGTCCTTCGACACCATTGGCGCGGCCAACGGCCACGGTGCCCTGCCCCACTATCGCCCGACCGAGCGCAGCAATGAGCGCGCAGCCCTCGGCTCTCTGCTGCTGGTCGACAGCGGCGGCCAGTATCTGGACGGCACCACCGACGTCACCCGCACCGTGGCCATCGGCCAGCCGACGGCGGAAATGGTTCAGCGCAATACACTGGTCCTGAAGGGCCATCTGGCCATCGCCCGCCTGCGCTTCCCGGCCGGCACGACCGGGTCGGCGATCGACGCCTTTGCCCGCGCCGCCCTGTGGGCCCACGGCCTCGACTATGACCACGGCACCGGCCACGGCGTCGGGGTCTATCTCGGCGTTCATGAAGGTCCGCAGCGGATCTCCAAGGCCCCTAATACCATCGCCCTGCAGCCGGGCATGATCGTCTCGAACGAGCCCGGCTACTACAAGGACGGCGAGTACGGGATCCGGATCGAGAACCTCGAAGTGGTCATGCCGGCCGAAGACATTGCCGGCGGAGACCGCCCGATGCACCGCTTCGAAGCCCTGACCCTGGCCCCCATCGACCGCCGTCTGATCGACAAGGCCCTGCTGACGGCCGAAGAGATCGCCCAGTTCGACGCCTATCACGCCCGCGTTCTGAGAGAGGTCGGGCCGCGAGTGGAGCCGGAGGTCCGAGCCTGGATGGAAGAGGCCTGCGCGCCGCTGTAGCGACGACTTGCCCCCTCCCTGGCTGCTTCGCAGCCGTCCTCCCCCGTAGGGGGAAGACGCTCTCATCTTCTCCCTACGGGGGAGGAGCGCGCAGCGCGGAGGGGGCAAGAGCTCGAAATCTACTTCACCCGGTTCCAGACCTGGGTCTTGCACAGGGGCGCGACGATGCAGCCCTTCAGTTTCAGCTGAGTGTCGCTGATCATTTCCAGCGTGCCCGCATAGGTGCCGCCGTCATCGGGGTTGTACACCTTGCCGCCGCTCCACTTGGCCGGGCCGCCCGTGAAGTCCGAAAGCAGCAGCAAGCCCTTCAGCGTGCGCCCCTGCTGGGCGGCGTCTTTGTTGCGAATATCCTTAAGGGCCGGATTGGTGCGGATCTGGTTGGAGGTCACCAGCTTGCCGCAGAGACTGGCCCCGCAGCGGCTGATCTCGACATGTCCGCCATTGGTCGGCGTGGCCCACAGGCCCGTGACATCAGCGGCCGAGGCCGGGCCGGCCAGCGCGCCGAGGGCCGCAAAGGCGATGAGGATGGTGCGGTTCATGGTTTTCTCCCTCGTTCGCGCCGTGCTGCGCGTTTGATGACCGATTGCGTGATCACGGCTAAGTCAGCAAGCCCTGCGGCAAATTGAAGGCCAAGACTTTCAGATTTGACCAGCCTAACCGGCCACCATGGCTAGCCAGTCATCCTCGGTCATCACCTGAATGCCGAGTTCGGTAGCCGTCTTGAGCTTGGAACCCGCCCCCGGCCCGGCCACCACCAGATCAGTCTTTTTCGACACCGAGGAGGCGACCTTGGCCCCCAGGGCCTCGGCCTGGGCCTTGGCCTCGTCGCGGGTCATCTTCTCCAGAGCGCCGGTGAAGACCACGGTCTTGCCGGCTACGGCAGTGTCGGTCTTGGGCTTGGCCAAGGCCTGGATGTCGAGCTGTTCGACCAGGGCAGCGACCTTCTGGCGATTGTGGTCCTCGCTGAAGAACCGGGCCAGGGACTGGGCCGCCACGGGCCCGACGCCATCGACGGCGGCCAGGTGCAGGTAATCCTCACCCGGCGCGCCATTGGCTGCTTCCGCCAGGGCTTGGGCAAAGGCGTGCCAGGTTGCATAGCGCTCGGTCAGGGCCGCTCGGGCCGGTTTGGTCAGCTTGGGCACGGCGTGACCGATCTTGAGCTCCACGCTCTCGGCCTGCGGCCACGGATCGGCCTTCAGCCCGCCCTTGCCGACCTCGACCAGCAGGTCCAGCGCCTTGGGCCCGACACCGGGCGCGGTCGAGAGTTCGAGATAGGTCGCGGTCGGTAGCCCCTTGGAGGCGGCCTCGGCGGCGGCCTGCAGGTCAGCGAAGGTGTCGAAGTGGCGAGCCAGAACGGTCGAGGTGGTCTCGCCGATGTCCCGCATGCCCAGACCATAGATCACCCGGTCCAGGCCGATGGTGCGGCGGGCCTCGATGCCCTTGACCAGATTGGCCACCGAGGTCTCGCCATAGCCGTCGCGGGTGCGCAGGGCGTCCAGCTTTTCCGCATCGCGGGCCAGGCGGAAGATGTCGGCCGGTTCCTTGATCCAGCCCTCGTCAAAGAAGGCCTGCAGTTGCTTCTCGCCCAGACCCTCGATGTCGAAGGCCCGGCGCGACACGAAGTGGCGCAGGTGCTCCACCCGCTGGAACGGACAGGCAAACTCACCCGTGCAGCGGCGCACGACGGACTCGGTCCCCGAGGCATTGGTCTCGCGGGCCAGAGGCGTCTTGAGCGGACACGGGCAGGCGTGGGGGAATTCATAGGCCGGCGGCGCGGGATCCGGTCGCGCCTCCAGCGCCACCTCGACGATCTGCGGGATCACGTCGCCGGCCCGCTGGATCACCACGGTGTCGCCCACCCGCACGTCCAGTCGGGCGATCTCGTCGCCATTGTGCAGGGTGGCGTTGGTCACCGAGACGCCGCCGACGGTCACCGGCTTCAGCCGGGCGACCGGCGTGATCGCCCCGGTCCGGCCCACCTGCAGGTCGATGGCCTCGAGGATCGTGCGGGCCTTCTGGGCCGGGAACTTGCGAGCGATGGCCCAGCGGGGCGAGCGCGAGACAAAACCCAGGCGCTTTTGCCGGTCCAGGTCGTCGACCTTGTAGACGACGCCGTCGATGTCGAAATCCAGGGTGGGCCGCAGGGTCTCGAAGGCGGCATAGATGTCGAGCAGGCCCTGGGCATTCTCCACCCGTTTGGCCGGCGGGGCCGTGGTCACGAAACCCCACGCTTCGAGCTGGGCCAGGGCCTCCCACTGGCTGCCGGCGAAGCTGTCGCTGACCAGACCCCAGGCATAGCCGAAGAACCGCAGCGGGCGCTGGGCGCTGATCTTCGGATCGATCTGGCGTAGGGAGCCGGCGGCGAAGTTGCGGGGATTGGCATAGGTGCGCTGGCCCGCAGCCTCGGCAGCGGCATTGAAGGCGGCGAAAGCGGCCAGTTCGACATAGACCTCGCCGCGCACCTCGATCACCTCGGGCCAGCCCGAGCCCTTCAGGCGATGGGGAATGTCGGCAATGGTGCGCAGATTGGCGGTGACGTCCTCGCCCACGCGGCCATCGCCCCGGGTTGCGCCCTGGACCAGCACCCCCTTCTCGTACCGGAGAGAGGCCGACAGGCCATCGATCTTGGGTTCGGCCGTATAGGCGACGGTCTCGTCCGCCGACAGCTTCAGGAACCGCCGGATCCGCGCATCGAACTCGGTCGCCTCGTCATTGGAGAAGGCGTTGTCGAGGCTCAGCATCGGTACACCGTGCTCAACCGGCGAGAACTGATCGGCCCGTGCCGCTCCGACCGTCATCGACGGCGAGTTCTCCCGGATCAGATGCGGAAAGCGGGTCTCGATATCGAGGTTGCGACGCTTGAGCGCGTCATACTCGGCGTCGCTGATCGTGGGCGCGTCCTGCTGGTGATAGCGCAGGTCGTGCTCGGCCAGATCATCGGCCAGTCGGGCCAGTTCGCTGGCAGCCTCGGTCTCGGACAGATCGGCGACGGGGATCAGGGTCACGGGCGAATCCGGCTTGAGGGGTGTCGCCGGGATTTTAGCCGATGCCGGCGCAAAACGCTCCTTCCGGCGCACGCCAGCCTGATCGTTAGGCCTACAGTGCCGTTACAAAGAAGATCACCGTCGCGGCAGTCATGACCGCCGTCGCGGCCCATCCCAGGGCCGTCTCGCCATTGGACAGGGTGAGCCGGCCCATGGCCCTGGGATTGCGAACGATCAGCATCATCACCGCCATCAGGGGCGCAGCCAGAACGCCGTTGACCACGGCGGCCCAGTAGAGCGCGCGGGCCGGGTCGATCCCGATGTAGTTGAGCGACGCCCCAAGCAAGGTGGTCACGGCGATCGTGGCGTAGAACAGGCGCGCGCGCTTGGGCTTGGCGTCGAGGCTGCCGGCCACGCCGACCATCTCGGTCACGGCATAGGCCGCCGATCCCGCCAGCACCGGCACGGCGAGCAGGCCCGTGCCGATAATGCCCACCGCGAACAGCGCGAAGGCAAACGGTCCGGCAATGGGCTTCAGCGCCTCGGCCGCCTGGGCCGATGTGGTGATGGTGGTGATCCCGTGTGCGTGAAGGGTCGCGGCGGTGGCGAAGACGATCGCCAGCGAGACCAGCGTGCTGAAGGACATGCCCACCAGCGTGTCGGTGCGGATGCGCCGCAGCTCCGGGTCAGCCTCCTTGGGGGTGATGCACAGGGGCTTGGCGTGATGGCGGTGCTGCTCCTCGATCTCCTGGCCGGCCTGCCAGAAGAACAGATAGGGGCTGATGGTCGTGCCGAGGATCGCCACGAAAGCGGTCGCATAGGCTGCGTTCCACTGGATCTCAGGAACGACCAGGGCCAGCAGGGCCTGGCCCCAGGGCACACCCGCAACCATCACCACGGCGAAGTAACTGAGTAGGGACAGGGTGGTCCACTTCAGCACGGCTGCGTAACGAGCATAGTCCAGGAAGACTTCGACCACGACGCAGAACACGCCGAACAGCAGCGTATAGAGGGCACTAGGGCCACCGGTCAGCAGCGACAGGGCCGCGCCCATCGCACTCAGATCCGCGCCAAGATTGATGATGTTGGCGACCAGCAACAGCAGGACGACGCCAATCAGCAAGGGGCGTGGGTAATGGCGGCGCAGGTTGCGGGCTATGCCGCCCCCGGAGACCCGGCCGATCTCGGCGGCGACCTGCTGAATGACGGCGAGCAGGGGAAAGCTGAGAACGAAGGTCCAGGCCAGGCCATAGCCAAACTCTGCGCCGACCTGGCTGTGGGTGCCGATGCCGCTGGGGTCATCATCCGCCGCGCCGGTGATCAGCCCCGGCCCCAGCTGGGCGAAAAACCGTTTCAGTCGAGAGGGTTTGGTCTTGCTCACAGCCAAGCTGTAGAGCGCCGCAACCTCTTCACCTTGATCCTGATCAAGGGGAGGCCAGCCCGTGACGCTGCGCCGGAACTCTCAGGCTATTACGCGTCAGCCTTGACGCAGGCTCCGAAGCCCTTCCCTCGCCTCGCCGTGCCGAGCGCGCCGTCAGGATGAGCGCTGTTTCATCGCCGAACCCTGCAAAGGCCTCATCTTGAGCTTGTCGAAAGACGAGACTGTCGCCTTACAGCGATCAGTATGTCTGCAGATCCTAGCTGATCAGCGCTCGAGCCGCCGCGCGCGCCGCCTCAGTGACCTCAGCGCCGGATAGCATGCGAGCAATTTCTTCCTCGCGCTGACCGGGCGACAGGGGCTCGACGCGGGTACGGATCGCCTGATCATCGCCGGACTTGGCGATCCGCCAGTGGGCGTCGCCGCGAGCCGCAACCTGAGCCGAATGGGTCACCACCAGCACCTGGGCATTCTCGGCCAGACGCTTGAGCCGCTGCCCCACGGCGTCCGCCACCGCTCCGCCGACGCCCTGGTCGACTTCGTCGAAGATCATCAGCGGTTGGGGACCCGACCCGCGCCCGGCCAGGGCCGCCTTCAGCGCCAGGGCGAAACGCGCCAGTTCGCCACCGGAGGCGATGGCTTCCATGGGGCCGAAGGGGGCCCCGGGATTGGTCGAAATCTCGAAGGCCACCCGATCCATGCCGGTTGGGCCAACCCGGTCCTCCGGCAGAGGCTCGACCGCTACCCGGAACTTGGCCTTGTCCAGCTTCAGCGGAGCCAGTTCGGCTTCGACCGCCACGGCAAGGCGATCGCCGGCGGCCCGGCGTTCGGCCGTCAGGGCTTCGGCCGCGAAGATGTAGCCGTCGCGGGCCGAGGCGGCTTCGTCCTCGGCAGCCTTTAGAGCTTCGCTCGAGGTCTCGATGGCCTGCAGGCGGGTCGCGAACTCGGCGCGCAGGGACGGCAGGTTTTCGGTGGCGACATTCAGCTTGCGGGCCATGGCGCGCAGGGCGAACAGGCGCTCCTCGGTCTTTTCCAGCCGGTCAGGTTCGAACTCGAAGCTCTCGGCCACGGCGTCGATGGCAGCGCTGGCCTCCTGGGCCTCGACCAGGGCCCGGTCGACGGCATCGCAGGCGGCCGTCAGGCGGGTCATGGCCGCGCCGTCCGCTGGAGCCCCGGCATGCAGGGCCCGTTCGCGCGCCCGCTCCAGGGCGCGGAAGGCCTGGGCCAGCTTGCCGGACAGGGCATCACCGCCGAGGGCATCCTGGGCCGAGGCGATATCGGCCAGGGCCTTTTCGGCTGAACCCAGCAGGGCGCGTTCCTCGGCCAGGGCGGTTTCCTCGCCTTCACGAGGGTCGAGACGATCCAGCTCGGCCAGGCGAAGGGTCAGCTCTTCGGTCTCGGCAGCGGCCTGATTGGCCAGGGCTCGCAGGGCCTCGGCCTTCTCGCGCGCCGCCCGCCAGCCGCTCCAGGCCGAGGCCACGGCCGAGACCGCGACCCCGCCAAAGGTATCCAGCAGGGTGCGGTGGGTGCGCGGATCCAGCAAGCCGACCGTTTCGTGCTGGCCGTGCACCTCGAGCAGCAGGGCACCCAGATCCTTGAGTACACCGACGCTTGTGGCCTGGTCATTGACAAAGGCCCGGGACCGGCCGTCCGGCGACAGCTGGCGACGCAGGACCAGATCCTCGTCCCGGCCGTAGTCCAGCCCCTTGTCGTCCAGATAGGCAAAGGCGGGGTGGTCGGCCGGCAGGGCAAAGATGGCAGTCGCCGAGGCCTGGCCCGTCGCGCCGCGTCGCACGAGGCCGGCATCGGCCCTTGCGCCGGTGGCGAGGCCCAGGGCGTCGAGGATGATCGATTTTCCGGCCCCGGTTTCACCGGTCAGGGCCGTCAGCCCCGGACCAATGGCCAGATCCAGGCTCTCGATGAGCACGACGTCGCGAATGGAGAGGCCAATCAGCATGTCGCGGAGAATCGCGCAGAATCAGCGTTTCTCAAAGCGCTCAGACGCCCTGATGTTCAGCTTGTGTTCCGAAAGGCGCGCGCCCGGCCCGGCTAGAGCCCCATCCAACCTGACGGCGTCATCAGGGTCGGACGAAAAGGGCTCTAAATCAGAAGTCTAGAGCCCGAGCGCGCCGCGGACGCCGCCCTTACCGGCCGGCTTTTCACCGGGAGGAGCCAGGGTGGCGTTCTTGTCGCGCACCAGGCGGTCCAGCAGGTTCTTCTTGGCACCGGGAGTCAGAGGCTCGACGGCGGGCTTGAGACCGGCGTCGTTCAGGAGCTTGTAGGCGTCCATGTACCAGCGATCGCCGGGGAAGTTGAAGCCCAGTACCGCGCCGTTGCGCTTGGCCTCTTCGGTCAGGCCGAGCGTCAGATAGGACTCCACAAGGCGGTAGAGCGCCTCGGGGGTGTGGGACGTGGTCTGGTGACGGTCGATCACCGTCTTGAAACGGCCGATGGCGGCCAGGGCCTGACCCTGGCGCAGATAGTAGCGCCCGATCGCCATTTCCTTGCCGGCCAGCTGGTCATTGACCATGTCGATCTTCAGGCGGGCGTCCTGGGCATATTCGCTGGACGGATAGCGCTGCACGACGTCCCGCAGAGAGGCCAGGGCCTGCTCGGTGGCCGCCTGGTCGCGATTCACGTCGACGATCTGCTCGAAATAGCAAACGGCCTTCAGATAGTAGGCGTAGGAGGCCGACGGATTGCCGGGATAGAGCGAGATGAAGCGGTCGGCGTCGCCGATGGCGTCATTGTACTGGTTGCCCTGATAATGGGCGAAGCCGGTCATCAGGATCGAGCGGCGCGACCACTCCGAATAGGGATGCTGGCGTTCGACTTCGCGGAAATAGTCGACGGCCTCGTTCCAGCTGCCGCGATCCAGCCGGTCGGCACCGGTGGCGTAAAGCAGCTCCACTGGCCGCTCTTCATAGACCAGGGTCGGCTTCTTGGCCTTGCCGGCGCAGCCCGCGACCGTGACGGAGACGAGAACGGCGGCGAGGACGACGGCCGAACGACCCGGGAATTTAAGAAGCACGGACTATCACCCTCGAAGCAAACGCGCGCCTCAGCGCCGTGCAAGGCTTCTACACCACGCCGCCAAGGGCGCAAATGCGAAGGCCGACAACGCCGGTCGCGCTTTTCTTTAGACAGCCTCGGCCAGTTCCAGCGCGTGGGTGCGCAGGCGCCAGGCGCGCGGCTGGGCCAGCAACGCCCGAACCACGGCGTTATTGAGGCCGTGACCGGCCAGAACCCCTTCAAAGCGGCCGATGATCGGCGCACCCAGCACATAGAGGTCGCCGACCGCGTCCAGAGCCTTGTGGCGGACGAACTCGTCGGGACGGCGCAGACCTTCGGGATTGAGAACGCGATCGCCGTCGATGACGACGGCATTGTCCATCGAACCGCCCCGCGCCAGACCGATGGCACGCAGGGCCTCGACGTCACGGACGAAGCCAAAGGTGCGGCAGTTCGACAGCTCCGACCGGAAGGACTCTTCGTCCACGGTCAGATCGACGCGCTGGCGGCCGATGGCCTTGCTACCGAAGGCGATTTCGAAGGCCACCTCGAAGCGATCCGACGGGGTCAGGCTGGCGACCTTGTCGCCCTCCTCCACGCGGATCGGCTCCAGGATCTCGATATATTTGCGGGCGGCTTCCTGCCGGCGCCGGCCGGCGCGGTCCAGGACCTGCACGAAAGGCTCGGACGAGCCATCCATGATCGGGACCTCAGGACCGTCCAGTTCAACGATGCAATTGTCGATCGACAGGGCCGCCAAGGCCGCCATCAGGTGCTCGATGGTCGAGACCCGAACATCGTCGGCATTATTGATCACGGTGCCCAGCTGGGTCTGACAGACGGCATCCGGCTTGACCGGAACCCGGTTGTCCAGATCGTGGACATCGGTGCGCAGGAACACGATCCCGGTGTCGATCCCGCCGGGCCGCACGGCGACACGGACATGCTCGCCCGTGTGCAGACCGATCCCCGCAAAGATCACCGGTCCTGCGACCGTGTGCTGAAAATACGCCGAAGCCGACACGATAGACCCTTGTAACTCTACTCATGGACGGTTCACGGGCGGCTCTTCGACCGCTCTATGCCCTGTGTACCATTTAGGGACGATGCCGCAGTGCGGCAAAGCAAGTCCTGTTTCGGATTGTTACCTTCCAAGCCTTTGTAATCGTGACGATTTTTTGACACAAATTCGCCACATCCTTTTCATCGTCGGCGGACGATCGTCCAGGACGATCTTTCACCCTCCCTGCTGGCCTCACGCGCAAGCCAGGGATAGGCTGACCGCTTCCGTCCGGTAGAAAAAGGCCAGAACCTTGCGTTTCAAGATCGACAGTTTGCGTTTGGCGGCTTCGGCCCTGGCCCTGATGGTGACCCTGGACGGTGCGGCCCTTGCGGCCGGCGCGCCGGAACCCGTAAAGCGGCAGGTCTTCACCGCCAAGGACATGGCCAGCCTCGACCGGCTGAGCGATCCGCGTGTGTCGCCGGACGGGCGTTATGTCCTGTACTCGGTCCGGACGATGAATTTTGAGGCCAACAAGGCCTCGATGTCGCTGTGGATCGCCGATCTGAAGGCCAGGACCCCACCACAGCGCCTGGCGATTTCGGACGGCGGGGCCAGCAGCGGCCGCTGGAGCAGCGACGGCCAGTCGATCTATTTCCTGTCCGGCCGCGCCAGCGGGACCGACCAGGTGTTCCGCACCGACGTGGCGGGTCAGACTGCCGTGCAGGTGACCCGGACGCCGTTTGATGTTCAGGCCTTCAAGGTGTCGCCGAACGGCAAGACCGTCGTCGTCGGCCTGGCCGTGTTCCCGGATTGCCCGGACCTGGGCTGCACCGAGGCCCGCCTCGCCGCCAAGGCTGCATCCAAGGCGACGGGCGTCGTCTATGATCGCCTGTTCGTCCGCCACTGGGATACCTGGGACAACGGAACCCAGAACCACCTGTTCGCCTATGCGCTTGACGACAAGGGCGTGGCGACCGGGACGCCCGTCGACCTGATGAAGGGCTTCGACGGCGACAGCCCCACCAAGCCGTTCGGCGGCGACGAAGACTTTGTCATCACCCCGGAGCAGGACGGCGTCGCCTTCACAGCCAAGCTGGCCGGCAAGGACGAGGCCTGGAGCACCAACTACGACTTCTGGGTCGCCAAGTTCGATGGTTCGGAGCCGATCAGCAATCGCACCGCCGCCAACAAGGCCTGGGACACGGCTCCCGTACCGTCGCCGGATGGCAAGTTTGCCGTCTATCGCGCCATGAGCCGTCCCGGCTTTGAGGCTGACCGCTTCCGGATCATGATCCGCGACCGGACCACCAAGCAGGACCGCGAACTGGCACCGGACTGGGACCGTTCGGCCGACGCCGTCGCCTGGAGCGCGGACGGCAAGACGATCTATGCTACCGCCTTCGATGTGGGCCAGGCCAAGCTGTTCGCGATCGACGTCAAGTCCGGCAAGGTCACGGCCCTGACCGGTGCCGGCCATGTCAGCGCCTTCGATGTCGGGCCGCAGGGCCTGGTCTATGCCCAGGACTCCCTGAAGAGCCCGTCGGAGCTCTTCCTGCTGCCGCCGAAGGGCCCCGCGGTCAAGATCGCCAGCGTCAGCGCCGAGGCCCTGAAGAGCGTCGCCTGGGGCGAACCCGAGCAGTTCAACTTCAAGGGCTGGAATGACGAAACCGTCCACGGCTTCGTCGTCAAGCCGGCCAATTTCGATCCGGCCCGCAAGTATCCGGTGGCCTTCCTGATCCATGGCGGGCCCCAGAGTTCGTTCGGCAATGCCTGGAGCTATCGCTGGAACCCGCAGGTCTATGCCAATGCCGGCTATGCCGTGGTGATGATCGATTTCCACGGCTCCACGGGCTACGGCCAGGCCTTCACCGACTCGATCAGCCAGCACTGGGGCGATCGTCCGCTGGAGGACCTACAGAAAGGCTGGAGCCACGCCCTCAAGGCCTACAGCTTCCTGGACGGCGACCGGGCCTGCGCCCTGGGGGCCTCCTATGGCGGCTACATGATCAACTGGATCGCCGGCAACTGGAACGAGCCCTGGAAGTGCCTGGTCAATCACGACGGCATCTTCGACACCCGCTTCATGGGCTATGCGACCGAGGAGCTGTGGTTCACCGAGTGGGACAACGGCGGCACCCCCTGGGAGCCGAACACGACCTTTACGAAGTTCAATCCGGCCGACCACGTGGCCAAATGGACCAAGCCGACCCTGGTCGTGCAGGGCCAGCTCGACTATCGCGTGCCGCTCGAGCAGGGGCTCTCGACCTTCACCGCCCTGCAGCGCAAGGGCGTGCCCAGCAAGCTGCTGTACTTCCCCAATGAGAACCACTGGGTCCTGAAGGCCCAGAACTCGGTGCAGTGGCACAAGGAGGTGCTGGACTGGCTGAACACCTGGACGGCCGAGAAGAAATAGTCCGCCTAGAGCGTTTTCCGATAAGTGTGAAACGGTTATCGGATCGAAAAATGCTCTAAGCTTTTGATTTAGAGCCCTTTTCACCCGACCCTGATGAAGCCATCAGGTCGGAAAGGGCTCTAGACCCGGCCCGTCGCCACCGACCAGGTGAGGCGGGCCTTTTTCTCCAGCTCACCCGGGTCGCGTTCCCGGGCATAGGGACCGGCCAGGGCCGCCGTTGCAATCGCCGGGAAGGCGGCGACGGGCAGGCCCCTCACCTCGCGGCGAGCGGCTTTCAGCTGCTCTGCCACCCGCCGGGCCAGGTCAACCGGCGTCCACGCGTCCGGCAGGCGCGACCGTCCCGCCTGTTTCAATCGCCATAGACCGGCCAGGCCATAGGCACGGGCCGCGCCCTTGACGGCGTGCGGGTCGGCGGACACATCCAGCCGCCGGGCGGCCAGCACGGCCAGGGCTCCGGCGGTGGCGTCGATATAGGCAAGCACCCTGCCCTCGTCTTCCGGCGGGACCTCGTCAAGATCGGCGAACCGGGCCTCTGCCATGGCGGCCAAGGCCAGGGGGTCGATGCCCGAGGCCGCGAGGGCCTCGACATTGGGATGCTTGCGCGGGGCCTTGCCGGCCGCGAGCTCATCCATGGCCTCACGCCACCAGGTCAGGCGGATCTCGCCCATCAGGGCGTTGGAGACCCCGCCGGCCACCCGGGCAAGTTCGTAGTTGAACGCATAGAGCGCGATCACATCGGCCCGCGCCGCCGGATCGGCGATGAAGCGGCTGGCCAGCCAGCGGTCGGGATCGACGCGGCGGACGAGATCGTCGAGGGTTTCGGTGTCGGCCATGGGTCTTCAAACGAGAAAGGGCCCGCCGATTCCCCGGCGGGCCCTCCCCTTACACGATTTTGGTCGGGGTCTAGCCGAACAGCGTCTGGTTCATCGTCATGGTGGCCAGCATCGGGATGCTGAGCAGGGTGTTGGTGCGCGAGAACAGCATGGCCAGTCGGGCCGACTTGGCCTTGGCGTCGGCATCGGCCTCGACGATGCCGAGCGCGATCTTCTGGTTGGGCCAGATGAACACCCAGACATTGAAGAACATCACGGTCGCCAGCCACATGCCCACGCCGATAAAGGTGTAGCGCGCGTCGACCTCGGGCGAGTAACCGCCGGCCAAGCCCAGGGTCGCGGCCTCGAACAGATAGTTGCGGCTCATGGCGAGGATCACGCCCATGACCCAGGTGGCCAGGGCTGCCCAGCGGAACCAGAACAGGGCTTCAGGCGCGATGTACTTGCTGACCGCCGGCTTCAGCTCGGCCGGGATCTGCGGCATGACGCGGATCTGCACGAAGTTGAAATAGTAAAGCAGCCCGATCCACAGGATGCCGAAGAACACGTGCATGAAGCGGAACACTGCTTCGAAGAAGACCAGGCCGCCACCGGCATGCATGTAGTAGCCAACGGCCATCACGACTGACAGCAGGACGCTGACGATGATGGTGTTGCGGAAGTTCGCGAGAAGTCCGGACATCCAAGTTCCCCCTAAGAACCCAAGAAATTTGACGGCAAGCTATAGGCCGGATCGAAGAGTCGGGCAAAGCCCGGAAAACAACGCTTTCTAGACGGCGATCAGGGCCGCCGCCAGCCGCCGGCCTTCGCTGGCCAGGACATTATAGGTTCGGGCCGCCGCCTCGGTGCTCATGAACTCGAGGCCGATACCCGCCGCCTTCAGGGCATCGCGGACATCACGGGGCGGCAGGGCATTGACCAGCCCCCCGCCCAGCAGCACGAACTCGACCGCGCCGCCGGCAGCGAAGACCTCGACGAAGTCGTCGGGGGTCAGGGCCGCCAGGGCCGAGGCCGACCAGGCCCGCGGCTTGTCATCGATGACCAGCAGTGAGCCCGGATGCCAGAGGCCGGAGACGCGGAAGCCGCCGCCGCCCCAGGCGTCGATCGAGGGCGGACGGCGCGGTTCAGCCATGATCAGGGACGCGAGGCCGCGCCGAGCTTGATCGGCGTCGCCTCTTCGTCGCCGCGCTTGACGCCCCACAGCAGGATGATCGGCGCACCGACATAGATCGACGAATAGGTGCCGACGGCGATGCCGAAGATCATCACGACCGAGAAGCCAAACAGCGCCTCGCCGCCGAACACCGCCAGACCCGCCAGGGCCATGATGGCCGTGACGCCGGTGATGATGGTGCGCGACAGGGTTTCATTGATCGAAAGGTCAATCACCTCGCCGAGCGGCATCTTCTTGTACTTGCGCAGGTTTTCGCGCAGGCGGTCGAACACGACGACGGTGTCGTTCATCGAGTAGCCGATCACGGTCAGCAGGGCCGCGACCGTATTGAGGCTGAACTCGATCTTGAACAGCACGATGAAGCCGAAGGTCAGGATCAGGTCGTGCAGAAGACCCGCAACCGCGCCAAGGCCAAACTGCGGCTCGAAGCGGAACCAGATGTAGAGGAACATCAGGCCGATCGCGAGTGCCAGGGCAATGATACCACTGCGGAACAGTTCGCCCGAAACCTTGGGGCCGACCGCAGAGGGATTGATGAACTGCACAGGGTCGCCCAGTGACTGGCGCAGGGCGTTCTTGGCATTGGTCAGGGTGACGCCGGCGTCGCCGCCTGCCGGGGTCTGGAACCGCACCAGGGCGCGGTCGACGGCACCGAAGGCCTGCACCTGAACATCGCCCAGGCCCTGGGCTTCAAGCGTAGAGCGCACCTTGGCCAGATCGACCGCGCGGGGCGCAGTCGAGACTTCCATGACGGAACCGCCCTTGAAGTCGATGCCCAGGTTCAGCCCGGGCTTGAAGACGCCGATCAGGGAGGCGACCACCAGGACCGCGCTGATCAGCGCCATCAGGCGTGCGAACTTGACGAAGGTGAAGTTGGTTTTCTGCGGGAGCAGCTTGATCAGGGGCCAGGCCATGGGTGCGCTCACTCAGATCGGAAGTTTCTTGGGGCGGGCGGCGCGGAACCACCAGCCGATGAGAAGCTGGCTGACCAGCACGGCGGTGAACACCGAGGTGAACACGCCGATCGACAGGGTCCAGGCAAAGCCGCGAACCGGGCCGGCACCGAAGGCAAACATGATGCCTGCCGCCACCAGGGTGGTGACATTGGCGTCGATGATCGTGCTCATGGCGCGAGAGAAGCCGGCGTCGGCGGCCATGATTGCCGATCTGCCGGCCCGGGCCTCGTCGCGCATCCGCTCATAGATCAGCACGTTGGCGTCCACGGCCACCGCCAGGGTCAGGATCAGGCCGGCGATGCCGGGAAGGGTCAGGGTGGCCTGGGTGATCGACATGGCCGCCACGATCATCGTGCAGTTGATCACCAGGGCGATGACCGAGATGCCGCCAAACAGCAGGCCATAGGACAGCAGCATGAACACGACGATGGTGATGAAGGCCACCAGGGTGGAGATTGCCCCGGCCTTGACGGCGTCGGCTCCCAGTTCGGCGCCGACCGTGCGCTGTTCTTCAACGTTCAGCGGCGCAGGCAGAGCGCCCGACCGCAGCAGCAGGGCCAGTTCCGAAGCGCTCTCGGGCGTGAAATTGCCGGTGATGATCCCGGAACCACCCGTGATGGCACCATTGATGACCGGTGCCGAGATGATCTTGGCGTCCAGGACGATGGCGAACTTCTTGCCGATGTTCCGGGCCGTGGCATCGCCGAACTTGCGTGCGCCCTGGCCGTTGAAATTGAACGAGACGACCGGATTGCCGCTCTGGGAATCGAAGGTCTGGCGAGAATCGGTCAGTTCGTCGCCCGACACAACGGCCCGCTTGCGCACGACATAGGCCGGAACATAGCCGTCCTCGCTGGGCAGCATTTCGGAACCCGGCGGGATGCGGCCGGCCGCCATGTCCTCGGGGGTGACGCTCTCGTCGACCATCTGGAAGGTCAGCTTGGCGGTCTTGCCGATAACGGCCTTCAGCTTTTCAGGATCGCTTTCGCCGGCCGCCTGGATGACGATCCGGTCGAGGCCCTGACGGGTGATGGTCGGCTCCTTGGTGCCCAGGCTGTCGATGCGGCGACGGATGGTCTCGATCGACTGCTCCACAGCCATGGCCGCGTCGGCCTTGGCCGCCTCGGGTACGAAGCTGATCTCCAGCTGCTGGTTGTCGCGCGTGGCGACAGAGACGTCGCGACCACCGATCGCGCCGACGAGGGGCGACCCCACCGACTGCCGCAGCAGGTTGGCGGCTTCATCGACCTTGGCGGCGTCGGTAATGCGCACGCTGATCACGCCGCCGGCTTCGCGCAGGTCGCCAAAGGCAATCTGCTCGCCCCGCAGGCTGGTGCGAACGTCTTCGACCAGATTGGTCAGGCGTTCGCGACGCAGCGCGGCCGTGTCGACCTCCATCAGCAGATAGGAGCCGCCCTGGAGATCGAGACCCAGGTTGAGCTTCTGCTTGGGAACCCAGCCGGGCAGAGCGTCGAGCGTTCTTTGCGGCAGAATGTTCGGCAGGGTGAAGACAAGGCCGAAGATCACCGACAGGGTGACGACGATGATCTTCCAGCGGGACAGTGTCAGCATGGATTAAAGGCTCTGGACGACGCCTTGCGGCGTCTGTGGTCGGCGGACGATCTAGGTGATCAGCTCTTGGGGTCGTTGGCCGGGGCGGGTTCGCCCTTGGCACGGACTTCGGTGATCATGCCCTTGACCACCTTGACGGTGACGCCCTGAGCGATCTCGAGGCCGACTTCCTTGTCCTCGACCCGCACGATCTTGCCCAGCACGCCGCTGGACAGAACGACATTGTCGCCGCGCTTCAGATTGGACAGCATCAGCTGATGTTCCTTGGCCCGCTTCTGTTGCGGACGGATCAGCATGAAATAGAACAGCACCACCATCAGGAGGATGGGGGCAATTTGCATAAGCTGCGCGCTCAGGCCACCGGACATAACGTCTCCAAGAATTTCTGCGGTCGGGACCCCCATATAGGGTCTCGCCAAGTCGGCGGAAGCTATGCGTTCACCTGCTGTTTTGCAATGACGGCGCGGCAAGGTTAGGACCGGCCCATGATCGATGCCCAAAATGCCCTGCTCGCCCGGATCGCCGACGCCCTCGAACGGCTGGCACCGGCCGCGAAAACCCCGCCGGATTTCAGCGGCGGACGCCTTTTTCGGCATGACTGCGCGCGTGACGCCTTCGTCGCCGCCCCGGACTATCCGATGGCCCTGGATCTGCTGGTCGGGGTCGAGCGGCAGAAGGACCGGTTCGTCGAGAACCTGAACCGCTTCGCCACCGGCCTGCCGTGCAACCACGTTTTGTTGTGGGGCGTGCGCGGTACAGGCAAGAGCTCGCTGACCAAGGCCGCCTTCATGGCGGTCTGCCGGGATCACGCCGATCTGAAACTGATCGAGATCGATCGCGACGAAATCGCCGCTCTGCCGCCGTTGTTTGATCTGCTGCGCGTGCGGGCCGAGCGCTTTGTGGTGCTGTGCGACGACCTGTCGTTCGAGGACGGCGCGGCGGCCGCCAAGGCCCTGAAGTCGGCCCTGGAGGGCGGCGTGGCCGGCCCGCCGGAGAATGTCCTGTTCGTCGCCACCTCCAACCGCCGTCATCTGATGCCGCGCGACCATGTCGAGACCCAGGGTGCCATTGCCGCCGCCGAGAACGCTGAAGAGGAGATGAGCGTCTCTGACCGCTTCGGTCTGTGGATCGGCTTTCCGCCCATGGATCAGGCGACCTATCTGCAGGCGATCCGCGCCTATGCCGAACGCTTCGACCTGGTGGTCGAGAACCTCGACCGCAGGGCCCTGCAATGGTCGCAGCTGCGCGGCGCGCGCTCGGGCCGCGTGGCTTGGCAGTTCATCCGCGATCTGGCCGGGGAGCTGGGCAAGGGGCTGCCGGCTTAACGGCCAGGCCCTGGACATGGCCGCGCGCCCTCGCGCTTGGGCTGCGAGGGTGATGGAAAGGGTCGCGGAGCGTCCGGACGACGTCCGGATGATTGGATAGAGTAACCGTTTCGACGAAGCCGACCGCTCCGCGTCACCGTTATCCGCCAGCCTCCCGCCAGGTGGCCCTGTTGAGGCCTTACCGGGACCCGGACCCCGCCGTTTCCGGCGCGCTCCGGCGGTCGAAGAGGACGGGCTTACAGCCAGACACGCCCTTTTGCCTTCAACCACGCCGACGGCGGGCGGGTCTGGCCAGCAACCAGATCCCCGGACGCGCTTCAGTATCCCCCTGAAGCCCAATCCCGCTCGATCACCCCCCGCCGCCGCCATGGTCGCTGGCCAAGCGCCCTTTCCTCGCGACGAGGTGGGGACAGAATACGGCAGGTTTGGGCGCGTCGGATTGGCGCGATGGTTGTTTTTGCAGAGCGTTGATTTCGAACGGATTTGTTCGAAACCGAAACGGGAATTAGGGCAGTTCATCCCCGCACTTGCCCCCTACGGTTGGCTTCGCGATCGTCTTCCCCCGGAGGGGGAAGATGAAGGGCGACGATCTCATCTTCCCCCCGCAGGGGGGAGGACGACCTGCGTAGCAGGTCAGGAGGGGGCCTGCGGCGTTAGCCGGAAGGCACTTCACCCTTCGCGCCGAACGGAGCCAGCCTGAAATCTCACGGCGCGACGGAACGAAGGGGCCAGGGGACAAGTCCCGGGATCGCAAGACACCGCTCGCCGCTTGGTTTATGATCGGGCAGGAAATCAACCCGGAGAGTCCCCATGGCCAAGCCGTGGTTTCGGACAAAGTCATACGGCTTCGGCGCGGGCCTGCCGTGCAGTTGGGAAGGCTGGGTGGTGCTGGTGGCCTTCATAGCCGCAATGATCGGCCTGTCTGCCCTGCCCGCGCCCCTCGTCCAAGCGCATCCCTGGCTGACTGTCAGCCTGCATCTGGGACTGATCGCCGGCGTCGTCGTGCTGGTCTGGAAAAAGAGCGACAAGCCCTGGGGCTGGCGCTGGGGCGACGAATAGACGAACGGCCCGCCTCTTGCGAAGCGGGCCGTCCTTTATTCTAGCGCGGCAGGAGCAGGGCCGGATCGACCGGGCGAGCCTTGTCCTTGACCGTCGGCGCATAGCGCATCTCGAAGTGCAGCTGGGGCTCATTGACCCCGCCGGTCGAACCGACCGTACCGAGCTGCTGCCCCTTGACGACCTGCTGACGCATCTTGACGTCGGTCGAGCCGAGATGGGCATAGGCCGTGACCCAGCCGTCGGCATGCTTGACCAGCACCAGATTGCCGAAGGTCGGCACCTGGTTGCCGGCATAGGCGATCTCGCCATCGGCCGAGGCCACGACCGGCGCTCCGGCATTGGCGCGGATGTTCAGGCCGTCATTGCGCTGGCCGGTGCCCTTGACCCCGAAGTCGGAGATGATCTCACCCCGCAGCGGCCAGGAGAACTTGCCCTTGCCCGAGGCAATGATCTCGGCCTCGGTCGGGGCGGCGCTGCTCTCGATGATCGGGCGGGCCGGCAGCGAGGGCGGCGGATTGACCGGCAGGGCCGCGACCGGAGCGCTGGGACGCGGCGTCGCCGGGCCGGGACGGTAGGGAATCGGCGCCGACGGCGTCGTCACGGTGGATTCGCCTGTCGTCGGAGCCTGGGCCACCGTCGATCCGGCCGCCGGCCGGGTTGAGGTGGTGGTCGTCTTGATCGGGCCCTTGTCCTTGTAGCCGTCGGGCAGGACGATCTTCTGCCCCTTCTTCAGGGTGGCGGTGACCTTCAGGTCGTTCTCGGCGGCCAGGGCCTTGGGCGTGACATTGAAGCGCTTGGCGATGGCGGTCAGGGTGTCGCCGGTCTGGGCGACATAGGCCTTGGCCGTGGTGGCCGGGCCCTTGACCTTCGCACCCAGCTTCAGGGCCTTGTCGGGATTGAGGTCATTGGCCTCGGCCAGGTCGCTGACGCTCATGTCGAAGCGCCGGGCGATCGCCGTCAGGGTGTCGCCAGACTTCACCGTATAGACCTGACGCGGTCCGGCCACCGTGACCACGGCTCCCGTCACACTGGTCGTGGTCGTGGTGGTCGTGACGCTGGCCGGGGTCACCGAAGGGCTCGCCGCCGGGGTGGAAACGGGGGGCGGGGCGGCCGGGGTGGTGGTCGCAGGACGCGACGTCTCCGCCGGACGGACGGCAGGCGGCGTCGAGGCACCGGCAAGCGTCGTCACCGGGGTGCTGGACGGCGGGGCAGCGACGGCGGTCTTGGTCGGCCCCTTGTCCTTGAAGCCGTCGGGCAGAAGCAGCTTCTGGCCCTTCTTGATCGCCGCGCCGGCCTTGAGGTCGTTCTCCTCAGCCAGGGCGGCGGCCGTGACGGAAAAGCGCTTGGCGATGGCGAACATCGTGTCGCCCGACTGCACGACATAGGCCTTGGACTTCGGACCGGCCGGCCCGACGATCTTCTGGCCCAGTTTCAGGCGGTAGGGCTTCTCCAGGTCGTTGAGCTTGACCAGTTCGGCGCGGGTCGTGCCGAAGCCGCGGGCGATCGCGTCCAAGGCGTCGCCGGATTCCACGATCCGCATCTGCGGCTTGCCGGGCACGTCCACCACCGGGCCGGCCACCGTGGTCACGATGATCGGAGCAGCGGGCCGGATCTGGGCCGGAGGCGGGGGCGGCGGCGGCGGAAGCTCGGCCCGGGTCACCGGCGGTTCGCTATAGGTCGGCGGTGCCGGCTCGACCGGGATCGGCTCGCGGCGGATGACTTCCGGGGCCGACGGGCGCGTATCGAGCGGTTCGGCGGCCGGTGCCTGGGTGATGGGAAAATTGGGGGTCTGGGCCCTGGGAGCCGATCCGCCCGGCTGGCCGTCGCGCGCGGGATATTGCGGTCCCCCGGTCGACTCGCAGGCCGCGAGGGTTCCAGCCGTCAGGGCGATCACCGCCGCGCGCGTCCACAACTGCCTCATAGCCTCTCCTTTCCTCACAAGTCGTCCAGACGCCCCTGTGAGGGTAAATCAATCATTAACCGCAAGGACGCCGCACAGGCCGCGCCCCCATTCCCGCTTCACTGGTCGCGGGCCACGCCGTCGAGCAGCGGCACAAACCGCACGTCGCACAGCACCTCGACCTTGAAACCGCCCTTGCCGTCACCGGCATAGCGGCGAAGGCTCTGAACCGGCCCCTTCCCGATCGGCGCCACGAGGACACCATTGGGCTTGAGTTGGGACAAAAGGCGTTTCGGATCATCTTCGGCGGCGGCCGTGACCATAATACGGTCAAACGGCGCCTGTTCGGCCCAGCCTTCGCCACCATCCCCGAACTTGGTGATGACATTGGTCAGGCCAAGCCGGGCGAAACGCGCCTCGGCCTCCTTCATCAGGGTCCGGTAGCGCTCGATCGTATAGACCAGCCGCGAAACATGGCTGAGGACGGTAGTCTGGTAGCCCGACCCTGTGCCGATCTCGAGCACACGCGAGCGCGGCTCGATGGTCAGGGCCTGGGTCATCAGGCCGACAATATAGGGCTGGCTGATGGTCTGGCCGCAGGCGATCGGCAGGGCCGAGTCCTCCCAGGAGCGCGCCTTGAACAGATCGGGCGTGAACAGATCCCGCGGCGTCTTCTCGATGGCCGCCAAAACCTGGGGATCGGTGATGCCCTGATCGCGCAGGGCCTGCATCAGGAGGGGCAGATCGGTGGTGGGCGCGATCTTGGCCTTGCCGCTCATCCGCGCCCTCCGGCCTTGGGCGGCGCGCCGCCCAGAACCCCCTTCAGGGCGTGGACGGTTTCATTGTGCGTGAGATCGATATGGAGGGGCGTGACCGAAATCCGGCCCTCATAAACCGCCTTGAGGTCGGTGCCGTCCTTGGGCTTTGACGGCGTGGCGGTGAACCCCATCCAGTAGTAGTCGCGGCCCCGAAGGTCCGTGCGCTTGTCCCAGTGGCGCAGGTGGCCGTCGCGGAAGCCCTGGCGCGTGACCTCGACCGCCGTCACCTGTTCCGGCGGCAGGGCCGGGAAATTGACGTTCATGATCACGTCGGCGAGCCAGCCCACCTCCAGCAGGCGCTGGATGATCCCCGGACCAAAGGTCTCGGCGGTCTCCCAGTGGGCGACGACCTCATCATGAAAATAGTTCATGGCCTGGGACAGGGCGATCGAGCGGATGCCCAGGGCCATGCCCTCGATGGCACCGGCGACCGTGCCCGACAGGGTGACATCCTCGGCAATGTTCTGGCCGCGATTGACGCCCGACAGCACCAGATCCGGTGCCGGGCCCTCGATCAGCTGCTGGACGGCCATCATCACGCAGTCGGTGGGCGTGCCCTCGACGGCGAAGCGGCGATCATCCAGACGGCGCACGCGCAGCGGATCGGCCAGGGTCAGGGCCCGGCTGGCCCCCGACTGCTCGTATTCCGGCGCGCAGATCCAGATGTCGTCGCTCAGGGCACGGGCGATCTTCTCCAGCGCAACGAGGCCGGGGGCATGGATGCCGTCGTCGTTGGTGAGGAGAATGCGCATGCGGCTCAGGCCTGACCGCCGAGATGGGTGATGCCGCCCATATAGGGAACCAGCACCTCCGGAACGGTGATGACGCCGTTTTCGTCCTGATAGTTCTCCAGCACAGCCACCAGGGTGCGGCCGACGGCCAGGCCCGAACCGTTCAGGGTGTGGACGTACTGCGTGCCCTTCTCGCCGGCCTTGCGGAACCGGGCGTCCATGCGCCGGGCCTGGAAGTCGCCGCAGTTCGAGCAGGAGCTGATCTCGCGGAAAGTGTTCTGCGACGGCAGCCAGACCTCGAGGTCATAGGTCTTGCGAGCCCCGAAGCCCATGTCGCCGGTACACAGCAGCATGGTGCGGAACGGCAGCTTCAGGGCCTTCAGCACTGCTTCGGCGCAACCGACCATGCGTTCGTGCTCGGCCTCGCTCTGATCAGGCGTCGTGATCGAGACCAGCTCGACCTTGTAGAACTGGTGCTGGCGGATCATGCCGCGCGTGTCGCGACCCGAAGCGCCGGCCTCCGAGCGGAAGCTGGGCGTCAGGGCCGTCATCCGCAGGGGCAGAGCGGCCTCGTCGATGATCTGCTCGCGGACGATATTGGTCAGGGATACCTCGGCCGTGGGGATCAGCCAGTGCTCGGCTGTGGTCCGGAACAGGTCTTCAGCAAACTTCGGCAGCTGTCCGGTGCCGTAGAGCGCCTCGTCCTTGACCAGCAGCGGAGGGCTGACCTCGATATAGTCATGCTGCACCGTCTGCAGGTCGAGCATGAACTGGCCCAGCGCCCGTTCCAACCGGGCGATCTGGCCCTTGAGCACCACAAAGCGCGCACCGCTCATGCGGGCGGCGGCTTCGAAGTCCATGCCGCCCAAGGCCGCGCCCAGGTCGACGTGATCCTTCGGGGCGTTCAGGCGACCCGCGGGCAGGGTCGAGGCATCGCCCCAACGGCGGATCTCGATATTGCCCGCCTCATCCTCGCCGGGCGGCACGTCGTGGGCCGGGATGTTGGGCAGGCTGGCCAGCAGGTCCTTGAGCTGGCTCCCGGCCTCGGCTTCCAGCACGGCGGCCTCGGCCATCAGGGCCTTCAGGGTCTCAACCTCGGCCATCAGGGTCTGGGCCTGGGCCTCGTCCTTCTGGGCCTTGGCCATGCCGATGCGCTTGGAGGCCTCGTTGCGCTTGGCCTGGCTTTCCTGCAGCGCGGTCTGGGCGGCGCGCAGCTGGGCGTCCAGCCTGACCGCTTCAGCGGCCGCGCCCGACCGCCCCTTGGCCGACCAGGCGGCTTCAAAGGCTTCAAAGGCTTCAGGATTGTCGCGGATGGCCTTGATGTCGTGCATCGGAAGCGGGCTCGAGGAGTGGCTTAGAGAAGCGCCCTCTCTAAGGCGCGTCGGCTGAGGTGCCAACCTTTTCAGGGGGGCATGGCGTCACGGATTCGTCGCCAACTGCCATGTTGTCCCGAGACCACCAGCTGCGACAACAAGTCGCACCCAGAAATCACAGCGACAGATTGGCGCACCTTAAGAACAGATAGGAATACTTTCAAAAGCAGTTTTCAAGAACGTCGTTATCGCAAGGATGAATCTACCCACTATACCTTAAATAATTCACGTTAACTTTGTTTTTGAACTCCAATTTAAGGTGAAGCTGAGAAACCTAGATCCAAGTACGCAGAACCGCGTTTTCTCCCCTCAATATACAGGATGTACACCTTGAAGAAGTTCGCAGCCCTCGCCGCCATCGTCACCGTCTCGGCCGCCATCGCCGCCCCCGCCAGCGCCGCCAACCTCGTGCGCGTCTCGCTCGCCGGCAAGACCAGCGTCCAGATCAGCAACGAGATCAAGGCCGCCGCCGAAGCCGTGTGCGCCAACGAGAAGTCTGTCTCGGTCGCCGCCTGCATCGAATCCACGACCATCGACGCAAACCGCCAGCTGGCCTCGCTGCAGAAGGCCCGCACCGGTGCCACGAAGGTCGCCACGACTCAGGAAGCCGTGACCATCGTACGCGTCTCGGTGAAGGGTAAGTCGACCGACCAGATCCACGCCGAGATCCGCGCCGCCGCCGAAGCGGTCTGCAAGGCCTCCAAGGACTTCGCCAACCGCAATGAATATCAGGCCTGCGTCGGCGGCACCGTCCGCGCCGCCAAGGCCCAGCTGCAAGCCATGAACAACCAGCCCAAGCAACTGGCTGCCATGTAAGCTTGACGCTTCACGGCGCCTGAACAGGCCCCGGAAACCAGAAGGCCTCCGCTCTTTTCAGGGCGGAGGCTTTTTTGTTGGGTCATCCAGCGACTGCTCCCCGGTGGGCCCAACGCCCAGATCAATTGCGGGCCGGCGGCTCGACCAGACCTCACATCCGGATCAGCGCCCTGCCCCACGGCCGGAGGCCGGACGGTGCAATAGCGCACGGGACAAGGCCGTGAGGACGGTGGCCGCCACGGCTCGAAAACCTCGTCCTTCGACAGGTTCAGGAACAGGTTTTCGTACGCGCGGTGCAAGCGCGCCATCATTCAGGGCTTGTCAAAAGTCGAGAGCCAGCCCCGCCGAGGGATCAGGCTCGCCGCCCTCTGACCCTAGACCGGGACGATCTCGTTGCGCTTCTTCTCGTCCCGGGCCTTGCCGCGCTCAATCAGCCAGACGCACCAGATGCCGATCTCGTAGAGAAGGCACATCGGGATGGCCAGGGTCAGTTGGCTGATCGGATCGGGCGGGGTCAGGATGGCCGCCGCGATAAACACGCCGACGATCGCATAGCGGCGGCCCTCGCGCAGGAGCTTGCTGGAAATGATCCCGGCCAGACCCAGAAGCGACACCACCACGGGCAGCTGGAAACAGAGACCAAAGGCCAGCAGCAGCGAGGTCACCAGGGTCAGATAGTCGCTGACCTTGGGCAGAAGCTGGATCGAGATGCCGGCCGTCGAGACCTGCTGGCTCAGCGAGAACCACAGCACGAACGGCAGCATGATATAATAGACCAGCGCCGCGCCGAGGGTGAACATCAGGGGCGAGGCCAGCAGGAACGGCAGGAAGGCCCCGCGCTCATTCTTGTAGAGGCCCGGCGCAACGAACCGGTAGAGCTGCCAGGCCAGGACCGGGAAGGTCAGGACCACCGCGCCGAAGCCCGCCAGCTTGATCTTGGTGAAAAAGAACTCCAGGGCCGCCGTATAGACGAGGTCGAGCGCTTTGGTCGAACCGGTCGGAATATCCTTGAGACCGACCAAGGCCAGCAGCAGGTCGAACGGACCGTGCTTGCCGCCGGAATGCTGGGCCGCCAGCAGCTGCTGGGCCACGGTGAAGGGTTTGACCAGGAACAGGAAGATCTGGTCGGCATAGGCGAAACAGACGCCGAAGCCGACAAACAGCGCGATCACACAGATGATCAGGCGCATGCGCAGCTCGACCAGATGGTCCAGCAGCGGGGCGCGCGAGGCTTCGATCTCGTCCTCGGGCTGATGTCCGATCGCTTCGGTCACGAGACGATATCCGATGCGGTTGAGCCGCCGGCCTTGACGGCCTTGCGGCGCGGGGCGCGAGCCGCCTTGGGAGCCTCGACCACGACCTCGGCCTTGGGCGCGCGCTTGCGGGGCGCGGCCTTGGCAACCGGGGCCTCAACCACAGCCTGGGCCTTGGCGGCGCGCGGCTTGCGGGGCTTGGCGGCGGTCGGCTCGGCCGCAGTCTGGGGTGGCAGGATCGAAGGTTCGCTGACGGCACCGATCGGCTGGTAGCCGGCATGGGGCGAAACCTGCACGGCCCCGCTGCTCAGACTGGCGTCGATGTCGGCAAAGACCTGGTCGACGCCGACGTCCTTGGCCTGGTCAGCCGCTTCGCGCAGGGGCGAGACATACTGGCCCGACCGCATGGCCTCGACCTCACGACGCAGGTCGTCGAGTTCGGACTGGCGAGCCATCTCGTCGAAGCTGGCGCGAAATTCTGACGCCATGCCGCGCATCTTGCCGACGAACTGACCCAGCTTGCGGAGCAGCATGGGCAGATCCTTCGGACCCACCACGATCAGGGCGACCGCAGCGATGACCAGAAGTTCCGAGCCGCCGATATCAGGAAGCATTGACGCGCCTTAGTGCGACGCGAGCCTTGGCCCGCTGTCGCGAAGTGAAGGGGACGCGCGCGGCGGGGTTCGCCCGCGCGCCCGGGGTTCTTACGACTTTTCTTTTTCGGCTTCGGTGCGCGGCAGCGCGCCGGTGGCCTTGCTGTCAGCGCTCTCGCTGCTGGTGTCGTCCTTCAGGCCGTCCTTGAAGGCGCGAATGCCCTTGGCGGCATCGCCCATGATTCCCGACAGCTTGCCACGGCCACCGAACAGCAGGGCGACGACCCCAAGCACGATCACCCAGTGAATCCAGCTCATGCTACCCATAGCGACCATGCTCCTTGCGACAGCGGCCCATTAGCCGCTGCGGCGTGTCGTTACAATCTCTCAGACAATATAGGCGTTCGCGAGGCAGGGAGCCAAGGGTCTGTCCGCCCCCGCGGCGGATCGAAGGGTTCCCGCCACTGGGGCGAGTGTTCACCGGAACCGGCACGGGTTGGCGGTGGCGATCTGAAGGTCGGGTTTGGGCGTTTGTGCTGGTGGCTCCTCACGACCATGAGCTGGCCTTGCCCTCACCCCTTGCGGGAGAGGGTGGCCCGCGAAGCGGGTCGGGTGAGGGGTCGCGCCGGCCTTTCCGATAAGGTTCTCAGCCCCTCATCCGTCAGCTTCGCTGACACCTTCTCCCACAAGGGGAGAAGGGTAGTGTTGTCCGCTCCCCACCCCGAACAGACGTTCGCAATGTCCGCATCCGGCACCGGCACCCGACCTTTGGCAGAGTCAGTGCATTCCCTCATTCAACGGCGGGAATGACGGAGGCCAAAGGGCGCTATCGCGCCTGACCTCAACCCTTCTCCAGCTCGCCCAGGAAGTCCTGGGCAAATTCCGGGGCCTCGTCGCCGTCTTCCAGCGGATCCTCGTCCTCGCCTGAGCGAAGGCCGAGCGGGTCGGGCACCGAAAAGCCCGGCGGCAGGTTCATTTCCAGCAGGCCGGCGGCCTTCATCTCGGTGATGCCCGGCAAGTCGGACAGGGTCGCCAGGCCGTAATGCTCGAGAAAGGCGTCCGTGGTGCCCAGCGTCACCGGACGACCCGGTGAGCGGCGACGGCCGCGCATCCGCACCAGGCCCAGCTCAAGCAAGACATCGATCGTGCCCCGGCTGGCCTGGACGCCGCGCACGGCCTCGATCTCGGCCCGGGTGACCGGCTGGTGATAGGCGATGATCGCCAGGGTTTCCTGGGCAGCCTTGGACAGGCGGCGCGGCTCCTCGCGCTCCTCGGTCATCAGAAAGGCCAGGTCCGTGGCGGTCTGGAAGCGCCAGCGATTGGCGACACAGACCAGCTCGATCCCCCTGCCCTCATACCGCGCCCGCAAGGCGGCGATCCCGGCCTGGATGTCGGCACCGTACGGCAGGCGCTTGGCCAGGTCGACATCGCTCAGCGGCTCGGCGGCCGCAAACAGCAGGGCCTCGATGCAGCGCTCGGTGAACTGGGGGTCGATCTGGGTCATGGCCACCCTATAACCGCTCTCCCCGGCGAAAGCCGGGGCCCAGATTCAGCCTGAGCGTCTGGGGATGATCCGCTTTGCGACCTTGCCAGGAATTGAGGCACCCTGGATTCGATCTGGGCCCCGGCTTTCGCCGGGGAGACCGGGAATTTGCAAACCCTCACTCCACGGCCTCCAGCGGTTCGGCCCGGCTCCGCAGATAGATGTCGGTGAAAGCCTCCATCTGCCGCGCCTCCAGCACGCCCTCCTTCACCAGCTCCAGCGAGGCGGCCAGGGTCGAGGCCAGGTAGGAGGCCGGCGACGGGCCGTCGTCCTCGTCCAGGGACCGCTCCACCGGAGCAACCGTCGCCAGGGTCGTCCAGTCGTCCATACGGGGCAGCAGGGTGCGCAGCCGGTCGCGGGCATCCTCCAGCGGATAGGCCGTCGGCGGTCGCGGGGCGTAGTGGCGGCTGTGCTCTTTCTTGCGCTGGGTGATGTAGGCGCTCATCAGGCCATAGAGGTCGCCCTCCAGTCGCGTCGAGGAGACGATCTTCACCGCCTCGGGATCGCCGCGCATGAAGACATCGCGCTTGAGCAGAGGGCGCTCCTTCAGGGCCTCGACGGCCTTGCGCATGACATCGAGCTTGGCGAGCCGGAACGCCAGTTGCGCGGCCATCTCCTCGGCCGGCGGCTCTTCGGTTCTGGCCCGTTCGGGCTTGGGCAAAAGCAGGCGGGATTTCAGATAGGCCAGCCAGGCGGCCATCACCAGATAGTCGGCCGCCAGCGAGAACCGCACGCGCCGCGCCTGCTGGACAAAGGCCAGATACTGCTCGGCCAGGCGGGTGATGGACAGTTGCAGAAGGTCGACCTTCTGGCTGCGGGCCAGGGCCAGCAGCACATGCAGGGGGCCTTCGAAGCCGTCGATGTCGATGACCAGCGCCGCGCCGTCCTCGGCCGCCTCGTTGGCGGCTTCAAAGTCGAGCGTGGGCTGGAAGCCCGTCGTCACGCAAAGCGTCCATTGAAGGCCGCGTCAAACCGCGCGCGGGCCTCGGCGGCATCCAGCGGCTCGACCACCTTGACGATCCGGCTCATCACGGCCTGGGACCGGCGGCGGGCCTCCTTGGACAGGCCGCCGACGCCGGACATCACGGCCTTCATCTCGTCCATGTCGCCATTGCAGTGCAGGACCACATCGCAACCGGCCACCAGACTGTCCTTGGCCCTTTGCCGGAAGTCGCCCGAAAGGGCCTTCATCGACAGGTCATCGCTCATCAGAAGTCCGTCGAAGCCGAGGGATTCACGGATGATTTTCTTGATGGCCTTCTTCGAGGTCGTGGCCGGGCGCTTGCGGTCGATGGCCGAGTAGACGACATGGGCGGTCATCGCCATCGGCATGTCGGACAGCACCCGGAACGGGGCGAAATCGCGGGCGTCAAGCTCGGCCAGCTTGGCCTTGACCACCGGCAGTTCCAGATGGCTGTCGCTCATGGCGCGGCCATGGCCGGGAATGTGCTTGATGATCGGCAGGACGCCGCCGGCCAGCAGGCCCTCGGCAGCGGCGCGACCGAGGCTGGCCACCTGCTCGGGCGTGTCGCCATAGGCGCGGTCGCCGATGATCTCGTGGCCCTTGGGGTCGGGCACATCCAGGACCGGCACGCAGTCGACATTGACGCCGATGGCCCGCAGGTCATGGGCGATCAAGCGCGCGCCCAGGCGGGTGATCTCCCGGGCCACCAGGGGATCATTGGCCACCAGCTCGCCATAGGCACGGCCGGGCGGATAGGTTTTCCAGTGGGGCGGCTGCAGGCGGGCGACCCGGCCGCCCTCCTGGTCGATCAGGATCGGCGCGTCAGGCCGGCCCACCGTGTCGCGCAGGGCCTGGGTCAGGGCCAGGGTCTGTTCAGGCGTATCGATATTGCGCCGGAACAGGATGAAGCCCCAGGGCTTCACGTCCCGGAAAAAAGCGACTTCATCGGCCGTCAGGGTCGTCCCGGCGCAGCCGAGGATCGCAGCGGAGGTGCTCAAGCGTCTGGCCCTACTTCACGAAGCAGGACTTGCCCGCGGCCGAGATGGCGTCGCAGAAGGCCTTGGCGGCCTCGCGGCTGGCAAAACCCGTCACCGAGGTGCGGTAGAGGGTCGTGCCGTTCTTGTCGATCGCCTCGACCTTCTTGCCCTTGCCGGCGGCCAGACCCGGGGCCAGGCGGGCAGCCTCGCTCCAGGCCTTGTCGGCCAGGGCGGGCGACGACAGGGCACCGATCTGGACCATGGCCGCACCGCCGGCCGCACTGGCCGGCTTGGGGGCCGCGGCCGTGGGCGTAGCGACCACGACCGGCTTGGCGGCGACCGGCTTGGGTGCCGGCGCAATGGCGGCAGTCGCCAGGGTCTCGATGGTCGGGGCCGGCGCGGGCTTGGCAGCAGGCTTCAGCGCGGCGGGTTTCGGCGCGGCGGTCTCGACCGGGGTAGCCTCAACCGGCGCGGTCGGACGCGGCAGCGGGGTCTCGGGCTGGGCGGCGAAGGTGGGCGAGGGCTGGTTCTCTTCGTTGCGATAGATCTGCAGGCCGGCGGCCGGATCCGTGGGCTGGCTGCCGGCGGCCGGCGGCGTCTTGACCTCGGCGACCTGCGAACCGACCGTGCGCGGCGGCTCGTTGGGACCGCGAACCCCGCCGCGATAGATCAGTACCACCGCCACCACCAGGGTCAGTAGCACGACCGCGCTGATGATCAGGGTCATGGGCAGGGGACGGGATCCGCGCACCGGCTGACGCGCATCGAACGACAGCGGCGCATCGGTCGGCGGCGTATAGGCGCCGCGGTGGGGATCAGACATCGCGATTAGGCTCCAGACTTGTACGCACGCGGCTCGGCCCGCCGAATCACGCGTGGGCGAACCTAGTTTACCGAAGGCGCAAGCCGGCCATAACCGCCTGAGCCATCACGTTTTCATGGAAACGCCCATTCCCTCCTCAGATAGGGGGGACGGCGTTCGTTGCGCCGAGCCTAGTTCCAGACGTCGAGTTGGAACAGCTTCCTGTGTTCCTCGATGGCGAAGCGGTCGGTCATGCCGGCGATATAGTCGCAGACCACCCGGGCGCGCCCGGCCTCGTCGCGGTTCTGTGACTTCTCGAACCAGACCGACGGCAGGACGTCCGGCTCGGCCAGAAACAGCGTGAACATCTCGGCGAGAATCCGGCGCGCCTGGCTGCGGGTGCGATTGACCCGCCAGTGGCGGTACATGCGGGCGTGCAGGAACTGCCGCAGGCGGGCCAGATCCTCGGCCATGTCCGGCGAAAAGGCCACCAGGGCATGGTCCAGCGCCCGCACTTCATCGGCGGACTGCACGCCGGTGGCGGCCGCCCTTTGCAGGGTCTCGCCCATGACGTCATCGACCATGGCCCCGATCATGCGGCGCACGGCCTCCAGGCGGGTCAGTCGCGCGTCCAGGTCCGGCCGCTCGCTCTTCACCGCAAACAGGATCGGCCCGATCAGCGGCACGTCCAGCAGTTCGTCGAGGCCAAACAGCCCCGCCTCGACCCCGTCATCGACGTCGTGGTTGTTGTAGGCGATGTCGTCGGCCAGGGCGGCGACCTGGGCCTCGGCCGAGGCCCAGGTGCCCAGGCCCAGATTGTATTCGTTGTCGTACTTGGAAATGGCCTTCCACGAGGGCTTGCCCAGCTTCTCGGTCACCGGGCCGTTGTGCTTGATGATCCCCTCGAGGGTTTCCCAGGTCAGGTTCAGGCCCAGAAAGTCCGGATAGCGGTGCTCGAGTTCGGTCACCACCCGGAAGGTCTGAACGTTGTGATCAAAGCCGCCATAGGGCTTCATCTTGTCCTGCAGCTCGTCCTCGCCGGCATGGCCAAAGGGCGGGTGGCCGATATCGTGGCCCAGGGCGATGGTCTCGGCGAGATCGGAGTCGAGGCCCAGGGCCGTGGCCAGCGAACGCGCCACCTGGGCGACTTCCAGCGAATGGGTCAGGCGAGTGCGGAAATTGTCGCCCTCATGGGCCACGAAGACCTGGGTCTTTTCCTTGAGCCGGCGAAAGGCCGAGGTGTGGATGATCCGGTCCCGGTCACGGGCGAACGGCGTACGTGTCCGGCTCTCGTCCTCCTTGAACCGACGCCCCCGCGACCGGGTCGGATCCTCGGCATAGGGCGCGCGCGCGACAAGGTAGGGAGAAGACGTCATGAACAACTCTTGGACCGCATCAGGGCTTTCACCCCTTCCGTTGGGGCGATGATATCCTCATATAGGTCAAGGATGAGTTTTCCACAGCCATGACCGACACAGCCGTAACCCTTTCGCCCAACGCCGCGCGCCGCATTCACGCCATCGGACAGACCGAGGGACGCCCCGTCATGCTGCGCGTCGCGGTCGACGGCGGCGGCTGCTCCGGTTTTCAGTACCGTTTCGATCTGGTTGAAGCCGCCGAGGCCGATGACCTGAAGATCGAACGCGACGGGGCCGCGGCCCTGGTCGATGTGATCTCCCTGGCCCTGCTCAAGGGTTCGGAGATCGACTTTGTCGATGAACTGGCCGGCGCGGAGTTCCGGGTCCGCAACCCCAACGCCAAGTCCAGCTGCGGCTGCGGCGTCAGCTTCTCGATCTAGAGCGCGCTTTCCGACGAAGTGGATACGGGCTGTTCGGCGAGAAAGCGCGCCACTATAGCCGCCGTAGGGCCGCAGGCTCTACGAGGGCACGAACTGCAGGACGGTCAGGGCCAGCCCGCCCCAGGCGACGGGCGCGGCCATCGCCGCCCAGGCCTCGGTATGTTTGCCCTTGCGCCACTGCATCCAGCCGACCAGCGGGGCCAGCATGCAAACGGCCCAGAACAGGGCTCCCAGGCCGAAGCCCAGCCAGGCCACCGGATTGCCCAGATTGCCCGGACCATCGAAGACCAGGGGCGAGAACACCGCCAGAATGGCACCGATCAGGGCGGCCAACGCCCATACGAACGTGATCAGGGCCAGCAGGATCTGCTGTCCCTTTTCCGAAATCCTGAACCCTGTCTTGAGCGCTCGCGTCATGCGCCCTAGCCTCCGCGCGCCCACTGGAGCCGTCAATGCGTATCGCCACCTGGAATGTGAATTCTGTCAATGCTCGCCTCGAAGGGGTTCTCGCCTGGTTCGAATCCCAGGCTCCGGACGTCGCGGTCCTGCAGGAAATCAAGTGCATCGACGAGAAGTTCCCGACCGAAGCCTTTGAAAGGCTGGGCTATAATGTCGCAGTCCACGGTCAGAAGACCTATAATGGCGTCGCCCTGCTGTCGAAGTTCCCGCTGGAGGATGTCCGGCGCGGCCTGCCGTTCCTGCAGGAGGACGAAACCGACGAGCAGTCTCGCTATATCGAGGCCGTGATCGCCGCCCCGACCCCGGTGCGGGTCTGCGGTCTCTATCTGCCCAACGGCAATCCGCTCGGGACCGAGAAGTTTGCCTATAAGCTGGCCTGGATGCGTCGACTGCACAGCCACGCCAAGAGCCTGCTGGCCCTCGAGGAGCCCCTGGTCATCCTGGGCGACTACAATGTCATTCCCGAGGTCGAGGATGTCGCCATTCCCGAGGCCTGGACCGGCGACGCCCTGTTCCAGCCCGAAAGCCGGGCCGCCTTCCGGGCGCTGAAGAATCTGGGCCTGACCGACGCCTATATGCAGGCCGACGGGGCACCCGGCGGCTATACCTTCTGGGACTATCAGGCCGGGGCCTGGCCCCGGAACCTGGGCATCCGCATCGACCACATCCTGCTGTCGCCCCAGGCCAGCGATCACTTGGTCGAGGTGGTGATCCACCGTGACGAGCGCGACAAGGAAAAGCCGTCGGACCACGTCCCGGTGGTCGCCGAACTGAGGCTTTAGCGGCCGGCCTCTCCCCCCTGTCGCGAATCCGGGATTCCGACTAGCTTCGACAGCCATGAGCGAACTTGCCCGCCTCCTGCTGTTTGTGGCCATCGCCGGATCGGCGGTGACCTTCCTCGGCAGCGCGGCGATCTGGTTCATGGACGACGACCGGCGGATCCGCCGGGCCCTGCGCTACGTGCTGAAGGGCGAACCCGAAGTGCTGATCCTGGCCCATGGCCGCGGTCGGGGGGCGGGTTTTTCCTTTGCCACCGGACTGGCGGCGGTCGCCTGGGACAGTGGCACCTGGTGCCTGATCTATCGCATCGACGAGCTGATGGGGGCCGAACTGCTGGTGGACGGCCAGGTGGTCGGACGGGTGTTCCGGGGCGAGACCCGCCGGGCCGTCGACCAGGTGGCCCCTCAGTCCGTACATGTCGTGACCCTGCGGCTGGTCTTCGACGATCCGCGCTACCCGGACTTTGATCTCGACCTCTGGACCCCGGGCGACGAGCAGCGGCGGGAAAGCCGGTCGCCGGCCGACGCCATGCAGGAAGCCAATCGCTGGCTCGCCCGCTGTGAGGCCATCGTCCGTCGCCCCAAACCGCCCCGCCCGGTGCCTGCGCCCCCGCCGGAGCCCCTGCCCGCGCCCTCCCCGATGCTTGCGCCGGCTCCTGAACCTCCGGCCGCAGCGCGGCCGCCCCGGCCCGAGCCGGACCCCGAGCCCGTCCGCCGCACGCCGCCGCCTCCCGCGCCTCCCGCTTCAGCGTCGCCCCCGCCGTCACCGGAACCGGTGTTCAATTTCGATGAGGACGACGACGAACCCAGCTTTGATCTCGACGAGCCCCCCTGGGAGATCGATCCTTCTCCGCCCCTGAAACCGACCTACAGGCCAGTCTCAAAGGCCAAGCGGGATCCCAGGTCTTCCCAGAGCGAATTGCCGTTCGATCTGGACGAGTACTGAACCGCTCAGGACCTCTGGCGGGTTTCCCAGACCATCCAGGCCGCCACAACAACCAGGGCGAAGGCCAGTCCGCGCGAGATCCAGACCTGCCCGCGCGCCCGGTCCAGCAGGCTGGCGGCGCGATCAGCGCCGAGAACGATCCCGCCATGGATCCCGACGCTGATGGCGATGTGGACCAGGCCCAGGATCAGAACCTGGGTCGTCGGCGGCGCGTGATCCGCCTTGATGAACCCCGGCAGCAGGGTGACATAGAACAGGGCCGCCTTGGGATTGAGCAGATTGGCCAGAAGGCCGCGCCGGAACAGCACCCAGCGCGAGGGTTGGCGGACATCGGCGGCCTCGGCATCACTGGCGGACCGCCAGGCGTCATAGGCCATCCACAGCAGGTAGGCGACCCCGGCCCAGCGCAGAACCTCATAGAGCGGCCGATAGCGCAGGAAGACTTCGGTCAGGCCGAACACCGCCGCCAGCATGTAGACAGACAGGCCGCAGGTGACCCCGGCTACGGCCATCAGGCCCGCGCGTCGGCCATGGGCCGCCGACAGCGCCGCCAGATAGGCCATGTTGGGCCCCGGCGTCAGTTCGATCAGGATGATCGCGGCCAGAAAGGGCGCGATCATCCCGGGATCAACAGGCCAGGCCGCGTGAGGCATGGCCTCTCCTCTTACAGATCGGCGTAGATGTGGGTCTCGCCATCCGCGCCCGGATGGGTGGTGGCGCCCAGGTGGGCCGGGCCCACCAGCTGGGCGAACTTCCAGATGGCACCGCTGTTGTAGTTGGTCTTGCGCGGCGACCAGGCGGCCTTGCGGCGCGCCAGCTCTTCCGGCTCGACCTCCAGATCCAGAATGCCGGCATCGGAGTCGATATTGATGATGTCGCCGTCCTGGATCAGGGCGATGGGACCACCGGCCTGGGCCTCGGGGCCGACATGGCCGATGCACAGGCCGCGCGTGCCGCCCGAGAAACGGCCGTCGGTGATCAGGGCCACCTTGTCGCCGCGGCCCTGGCCGGCCAGGGCCGCCGTGGTCGACAGCATCTCGCGCATGCCCGGGCCGCCCTTGGGGCCTTCATAGCGAATGACCAGGACGTCGCCGTCCTTGTAGTCGCCCGCCTCAACGGCGGCGAAACAGGCGTCCTCGCCCTCGAAGCAGCGGGCCGGGCCGCGATGGCTGCGGTGCGAAGTCATGCCGGCCACCTTGACGATGGCCCCGTCCGGAGCCAGCGAGCCCCACAGGCCCACCACGCCGCCGGTCGGCGACAGCGGGTTGGAGACCGGGCGGATCACCACCTGGTCGTCGCGCCATTTCACGTCCTTGAGGTTCTCGGCGATCGTCTTGCCGGTCACCGTCATGCAGTCGCCGTGGATGTGGCCGCCTTCCAGCAGGGTCTTGAGCAGAACCGGCATGCCGCCGGCCTCGCCCATGTCCTTGGCTACGAACTGACCGCCGGGCTTCAGATCGGCCAGATAGGGCGTGCGCTTGAAGATCTCGGCGACGTCGCGCAGCGTGAACTCGATGCCGCACTCATGGGCCATGGCCGGCAGGTGCAGGCCACCATTGGTCGAGCCGCCGGTGGCCGCCACGACCACGGCGGCGTTCTCGAAGGCCTTGCGGGTGCAGATGTCACGCGGACGCAGATTGCTCTCGATCAGCCGCATCACCGCCTCGCCCGAGGCCACGGCATATTCGTCGCGGCTCAGATAGGGCGCGGGCAGCGAGGCCGACAGCGGAAGGGCCAGACCGATGGCTTCAGAGACGCAGGCCATGGTGTTGGCGGTGAACTGGCCGCCGCAGGCGCCGTCCGACGGACAGGCATGGGTTTCCAGGTCGCACAGGTCTTCCAGCGTCATCTTGCCGGCCGAGTGCATGCCGACGCCCTCGAACACGTCGACCACGGTGACGTCCTTGCCTTGCCAGCGGCCGGGCAGGATCGAACCGCCATAAAGGAACACCGACGGCACGTTCAGGCGCAGCATGGCCATCATCATGCCCGGCAGGCTCTTGTCGCAGCCGGCCACGCCTACCAGGGCATCATAGCCGTGGCCCCGCATGGTCAGTTCCACCGAGTCGGCGATGCAGTCGCGGCTGACCAGCGAGGAGCGCATGCCCTCGTGACCCATGGCGATGCCGTCGGTGACGGTGATGGTGCAGAACTCGCGCGGCGTGCCACCGGCCGCCTTGACGCCCTTGGAGACGGCATGGGCCTGGCGCATCAGGGCCGTGTTGCAGGGGGCCGCTTCGTTCCAGCAGGAGGCGACACCGACAAAGGGCTGGGCGATGTCACGGGTGCCGAGACCCATGGCGTAATAATAGGAGCGGTGCGGCGCGCGCGACGGACCTTCGGTCACATGCCGGCTCGGCAGTTTGGACTTGTCCCAGCTTCCGTCAGGTTTCCTGGTCATGGCGCACGCCCTTGCGAATTGGAGCGGTGTCCTTACCGCCGCCAGACCTGGCGCGAAAGGCCCCAGCGAGGATTATTCCTCCAGCGAAACCGGCCAACCTGTTCATTCCTTGCCTCAACCCCGCCCTTACGCGCCCGTCCGAGGCATGTTTCGGGCTGGCGCGTGTCTGACGGCGCAATCGGTCAGGCCGCTGAAGGCGCGGCCTCGGCCTGATCCAGAAACGCGGACAGAGCCATGACCCCCGCACGGGTGGCGGCTCCATCACGCCGCTCGCCTGCAGCTTCCAGCCCAGCCCCGAGGTCCGTGATGGCCTGAAAGCCGAAGGCCCCGCCGGACCCCCTCAGATTGTGGCCGAGAAGGATGACAGTCTCGAAGTCCAGGCCGGCCAGGGCGGCGTCCAGGTCAATCGCGGTCTGCCGGCAGTTCAGCAGATAGGCGGGCCTACGCGCGGCCAGTTTTCGCGCCGCCGGTCTGGTCTGGTCTTCGGCGGGGCTTGCCGTAGCCGCCGGCACCTTCAGGGTGGAATGTTCCCGGATCGCATGCAGCAGGACGTCCTGCTTGATGGGCTTGGTCAGATAGGCCGTGCAGCCGGCGGCCAGACAGGTCTCGCGATCCCCCTTCAGGGCAGAGGCCGTCAGGGCAATGATCGGCGTCAGTGGCCGGTCATTGGCGGCCTCCCAGGCCCGAATGGTGCGCGTGGCCGTGAGACCGTCCATGACCGGCATCTGGCGATCCATCAGCACCAGATCGTAGCGGCAGGCCTCCACCATGGCGCAGGCGATCGCGCCGGTCTCGGCCACGTCGACGCGATGGGGCGTGTCGGCCAGATAGGCCAGGGCGATGGTGCGATTGTCCGGCGAGTCCTCGGCCAGAAGGATCCGAAGCCGGGGCTGGGGGACATCGGCATCCGCGTCCCGCGGGGCCAGTTTGGGCCGATCAGCGTCGGCCCAGATGGCGAGCGGCACGGAAAAGCCGAAACGGCTCCCGACCTCGATCTCGCTCTCGACCCAGATCCGCCCGCCCATCAGCTCGACGAGCTGTTTGGAGATGGTCAGGCCCAGCCCCGAACCGCCGAACCGGCGGGTCGTGGAGGAATCGGCCTGGGTGAAGCGTTCGAACACCTGCCGCAACTTGTCGCCCGGGATGCCGATTCCGGTGTCCACGACCGTGAATCGCAGGTCGGTGGGATTGGATCCATCCTGGTCACGCTCCACCGACAGGGACACCCGCCCGGTCAGGGTGAACTTGATGGCATTGCCCAGCAGGTTGAGCAGCACCTGCCTTAGCCGGGCCGGGTCGCCGACCAGGTCGTTGCTGACGTCGGGTGCGATCATCCAGACCAGGGACAGGCCCTTCTGGGCGGCGCGCGGTGCGACCATCTCGATCACCTTCTCCAGATGATCCGTCAGGGAAAAACCCGTCCGCTCCAGGTCCAGCTGCGAGGCCTCGACCTTGGAGAGATCGAGGATATCATTGATCAGGTTGAGCAAATTGTCGCCCGAGCGGCGGAAGATCTGGACGTACTTGTCCTGCTCGGGCGTCAGGGCGGTCTTGGCCAGCAGGTCGGCGATCCCCATGATCGAGTTCATCGGGGTCCGGATCTCGTGGCTCATGCTGGCCAGGAAGTCGGACTTGGTGCGGCTGGCGCTTTCGGCATCGGCCTTGGCCTGCTGCAGCTCGGCCTCGACCCGCTTGCGCTCGGTGACATCGCGGGCCGCCGCGAAGACGCCCTGCAGGGTCCGCTTGCGATCATAAAAGGTGGTGGCGTTGTAGGAGACGACCGTCTGCTTGCCGTCGCGGGCCCGGGCGGTCAGCTCGTAGTCGGTGACGGATTTCTCGCTCAGCACCCGCTTGATGCCGGCCTCGGCGCGGTCGGGATCGGTGAAACAGTCCTTGAACGGCGCGCCGATCAGCTCGTCGCGGGTGCAGCCGGTCAGGGCTTCCATCTGCTTGTTGACGTCGGTGATGATGCCCGACGGGTCGGTCGTCATCAGGGCGTCGATGTTGGATTCGATCAGAGAGCGCGTATAAAACTGCTGGTCGCGAAGGCGCTGGTCAGACTTCTTCTGCTCCTCCTCCACCAGCTTGCGAGCCGTGTTGTCGGTGCCGATCAGCAGATAGCCGATGATCGTACCCGGGGCGTCACGCAGGGCCGTTACCGAGACCACGGCCGGAAACCGGGTCCCGTCCTTGCGGATATAGGTCAGCTCATAGATGTCTTCGATCCCGCGAGAGGCCTTGAAAACCAGGGCCTCAAAGCCCGGCGTGATCGGGGTCGCCAGTTCGGCGCTGAGGGCCTTGGCCCGGGCGATCAGCTCCTGGGGATCGGAGATGTCGGCGGGGGTGATCGTGTTCATCACCTCGGCGGCCGTGTAGCCCAGCATCCTCTCGGCCCCGACATTGAAGATCTGGATGACCCCCCGCGCGTCGGTGGCGATGCTGGAGAAATTGGCACTGTTGAAGATGGCGCTCTGCAGGGCGCCGGCCGCAACGATCGATTCTTCAGTCTGGCGATGGGCTGCCAGGTCCTCGCCCTGACTGGCGAACTTGCCGGCGGGGCGTCCAGATTTTGATATCGGGATGGGGTTTCCTAGCGCAAAGGGTCGAGGACAAGGGGTGACGTGTTGCGGGTGGTCCTACTGGCCCAGGGTTTCGAGCAACGAACCGAGCGACGTGCCCAGGTCCTCAGGCGTGTAGGGCTTCGCCAGGAACTGGCCCCCATTCACGAACAGGCTCGCCATCTCGGTGTTGAGCGGCGTGCCGGAGGTGTAGAGAACCCGCAGGTCCGGCCTGATCCTGATCGCCTGATTGGCAACGTCGTATCCGCCCCGGGCCAGGGCCCGCAGGCGGATGTCGACAAACAGCGCGTCGATCGAACCCGACGCCGACAGGTGGGCCAGGGCCTCGGTCAGATCACTGGCCATCAGGGGGCTGTGACCCATGTCCTCCACCGCCCACTCCGCAGCCTGCAGGACGAAAACCTCGTCCTCGACGATCAGGATCGTCGCCATCAGGACGCCTGACGGGGGCGGCACAACGCTCGGCGTGGCATACTGGAAACCTCTGGCGCCGTCCTGATGGACCCTCGACGCAAGGACAGAACGCCTTTCCGCAGACAAGGTTCCACGTCTTGCGGATAAACCGTCTTCGTCCGGAGTGCGCTTCAACCGGTCAGCGCCAAACGGCGCTTTGCCGCCCTACGCCGAGGTACCGGGGCACGGCGTCATGATCGTCTCATTTCGCCGTCAGCATGGCCTTGAGGACTGACCTCTGGACCTTTCGGGTTCCCGAGTCGGAGCGCGGAAACTCGGCCATCGTCTCGACCCTGAGCCTGTCGATGCCCGAGAACCTGGCCTTGATCCGCTCCACCGCGCCCTCTGACGGACGGACCTGGGATTGGACCGCGACGATCATCTCCTCATCGCCCTCCGCCGTGTTGTGGATGAAGAGGCAAACGTCTTCGGCCGACAACTCGTCCTGGATCAAGGCCTCCAGCGGGGCCACGGCCCACTTGTGGCCATGGAGATTGATCACATCGACAACCCGCCCAACAATTCTGACGCGTCCATCCGGCCGGCGCACGGCCATGTCGCCCGGATAGAAGCAGCCGTCGCGGAACACGGCAGCGGAAGCGCGGTCATCACCCAGATACCCCTGAGGATCATAGGCTTTCAGCCGGATTCTGAGTGTCCCTTCCACGTCCACCGGCACGACGTCGCCCTGGGCATCGACGATTTCAACCACGCAGCCCGGCGCAACATCCAGCCAGTGGAAATCATCGCCACCGTCATCCCGGCGCGACAGCGGCACGTCGATCAACTCAGTCGCGCTGTATCGAAGAATGATGTTGCGCGACATCCGGGCGCGAATGAACTCCATCATCCGCTTCGTCACGAAACCGCTGGAGAGTGAAATGAGGGTGTCACTGGGTTTGAGGTCACCGGCTTGGGGCGACTTCATCAACTGCAGAATATCCGCCGGCAGGAGAGCGACCTGATCGGACTCTTTTGCGGCGTAGTTGAACAATTGGTTCGATCTCTGATCGAAGATGACTGTGCCGCCGACATGCCATACTGCTGACGGCTGCTTGTAGCCCGCGCCCGTCCAGACGCCAAAACTCATGCCATGAAAGATACTGGATTCATCAAGGCCAAGCGTCGCGGCGCGAAAAGCGTTGCGAAGATCTTCCTGTTCACCGCTGAGAACAACGCCCTTACCCGAGCCCGTTGTTCCGGATGTAAAGAGCAGGTGGTCACCACATTCCAGATGACCCAAATTCACGTCTGAAGCGTCAAATTCCTTGATCGTTCTCCAGAGCGAAGGAAAAGAAATCTGTGGCAGTTTCTCAAATTCATCACCGCAACCTGAAGCAACCTCTCCATCGCTTTCGACACGCAAAACAGCCGAAACACCAATGTTCCTGGGGATTTCAGCCAAGGATCGCGCTGATATAGTGTGCAGGCCCTTCGCTCGGGCTGCTATTCCAACAAACCAGGCGTGAGCAATATTGCGCGCGATAACGGCGACAGTACTCCCTGCCGCCACATCGAATTGGGACAAAAACTTTATGGCACTTGTTATGCAGCCCGCGAAGGTCGCGTAATTGATGAGTTGATCAGCATATATGATTGCAGTTTTTTCAGGTCGTCGAAGAGCAAACTCACATATTCTACTGTACAACAAAACCAGGTCCTCGAACTCACGAGATGCAGACCGACCAGAATTAGAGTTCGATCTTTAGCTTAGTGCCCTTCAGCCGCCTGCTCGACCGCGAGGGCAAGATCCAGCGCCCGCGCCGCCTCCTCCCCCGTCACCACCGGGCGCGGGGTCTCGCCACGCACAGCGGCCAGGAAGCCGGCCACGCTGAGACCCAGCGGATCCTTGCCCGCAGGGGTTCCGGTGAAGTCCTCGATCAGCGGGAACGGCGTCGTATTGCGGAAAGTGCGGGCCAGGAAGTCGATCTCGACCTCACCGGAAGGATAGACGACCTTCATGGTCCGTTCGCGCGCCTCGGCCACCCGCGAAGCGTCGAACACGGCGGTGAAGCCGTTTTCGAAAGTGGCCTCGACCTTGACCCAGTCCAGGGAGTCCGAACGGGTGATTGCGCCCTCGCCTTCCACAGTCACCGGCTCGGCCGCGCAGAGGGCCAGGGCCAGGTCGATGTCATGGATCATCAGGTCCAGCACCACCGAGACGTCGAGATTGCGGTCCGAGGGCGTGCCGCGCCGCACGGCTTCGAGGCGCAGGGGCTGTTCGGGGATGTCGAGCAGGCCCATGGCCCGGAACACCACCCGCTCCTGGTGACCGCAGGCCAGGGGCACACCAGCCTTCAGGGCGGCGGCGACCATGGCGTCGGCGTCCTGCGGGGTCACGGCCAGGGGCTTTTCGGAATAGACCGGCTTGCCCGCCTTCAGGGCCGCCAGGGCTGCGCCTGCGTGGTGGACCGCGGGCGTGGCCACGGTCACCACGTCGACGGCGGCCAGAAAGGCGGCCATGTCGTCATAGGGCGTCGCGCCCAGGGGCTCAGCAAGGGCCGCAGCGCGGGCCAGGTCGATGTCGAATACCGCGACAAGATCGACGCCGGGCAGTTCGACATATTTCTTGGCATGGTAGCCGCCGAACACGCCGGCACCGACGACGCCGGCCCTGAGGACGGCAGCTTGCTGGATCGCTTGGGTCATGTGCGCTGTCTAAACCGCTTCGTCGTCGCATAGAAGCGCTGGAGCCCCGCAACGCGACGCGCTAAACAAGCGTTTAAATGAGCAACGCGCCGCGAAGGCGCGTGACCAGGGAGCTGTCCATGACCACCTCGCGCGAAATTCGCCTCAAGAGCCGCCCGGTGGGCGTTCCTACCCAAGCCGACTTCGAACTGGCCACTGTTGAGGTCGCCGCACCCGGCCCCGGTGAGGTCCAGGTCAAGAATCTGTGGATGTCGGTCGACCCCTACATGCGCGGCCGCATGTACGATCGGGCCAGCTATGTGCCGCCCTTCGAACTGGGCAAGGCCCTGCAGGGCGGCGCCATCGGTCAGATCGTCGCCTCGAACGATCCCGAGTTCGCCGTCGGTGACATCGTCAATTCCATGTTCGGCTGGCGGGAAGTGTTCAACGTCTCGCCCGCAGCCATCAAGGCGGCCGGCGGCGCGATGGGCGCCCTGACCAAGATCGACACCCACGGCCTGCCGCCCCAGGCCTTCCTGGGCATCCTCGGCATGCCAGGCATGACCGCCTATGCGGGCCTGCTGCGCGTGGCAGCCCTGAAGGACGGCGACGTCGTGTTCGTCTCGGCCGCCGCAGGAGCCGTCGGCTCGGTGGTCTGCCAGATCGCCAAGCTGAAGGGTCACACCGTGATCGGCTCGGCCGGCGGCCCGGAAAAGGTCGCCTTCCTCAAGTCGATCGGCGTCGATCACGTCATCGATTACAAGGCCACCCCCGACGTGGTCGCCGAGCTCGCCAAGGTCGCGCCCAAGGGCATCGACGTCTATTTCGAGAATGTCGGCGGCGTGCATCTGGAAGCGGCCATCAATTCGGCCCGCCCCTTCGCCCGCTTCGCCCTGTGCGGAATGATCTCGCAGTATAATGAGACCGGCAAACCGGTCGGCCCGTCCAACATCATCCAGGCCGTCGGCAAGAGCCTACGCATGGAGGGGTTCATCGTCTCCAACCACTATGACCTCTACCCGGCCTTCGCCCGCGACATGGCCGAGTGGATCAAGGCCGGCAAGCTGACCTGGAAAGAGACCGTCGAGGACGGGATCGCGCGCGCGCCCGACGCCTTCATCAAGCTGTTTGCCGGCGAGAACCTGGGCAAGATGCTGGTGAAGCTGGGCTAACGACCCCCTCTCGAACGCCGGAACCCTGTCATCCCCGCGACACCGTCGCGACGGGATGACAGGCCCTTCCGACGCCAGTGAAAACAGGCGGCCTGCGGGGCCCTCGGCACCGAAAGCGCAGCCCTACGCCGTCCTCTCGCTGCCGTGATCGCGCGTGAGAGTCGGGCGGCCCACAGCCGATAAATCGCCCGCTGAGTCGCCTCGCGAGCGGGCATCACCCGCTCGCCGCGCCCGGTTCGCCGGCTTACACGGCCTGCTGCCACGGCACCCCGGCACGTAGTTCACGGGCCGGAGACGCGGCAAACAGGACACAAAGTCCTTGCTTTTCAAGATATTACCAAACACCCCTCAGGGCGCGACCGGCACTCGCCTGTGACGGATTCCAGCTTTTTTTCCGCAACTGCGAAAACGGCGTGATTTCTGGTAGCGATTTCGTGATCAAAGTTTTACTCTAGGCAGGCCGGTGGATCTCCACGCCGGAAATCGACTGTCATGAGCAAGCCTTCCAACGCGGCGACCGATCCCCCGGGAACGATCGTCAGCGCGCCCCGGGCAACCCTCATTCAGCGAAACGCCGGAGAGAGCCCGGTTCAGGCCGGACAGACCGAGACAATGACGACATGAGCGATCGCTCTTCCCTCTTCGACCTCAGCTCTTCCACGAGCGTGTCGCTGGACCAGGTCCTGCAGCGCCGCGACACCGTGGAGATCCCGGTCGAGTCGCCCTTGGCCATGCCGGTCCAGCCCCTCTCGTTCTGGGAAGGCGGCGCGCGCCGCGCCACGGAAGTGGTCGGCGACATCACCGCCCGCCGCTGGATGGTGTTCCTGGCCACGGCCTTCATGGGCGTCGCCGGCTGGAAGGCGACCTTCGACACGATCGCCCTCGGCGGCGTTACCCGTCTGGAATTCATCTGCCTGGTGCTGCTGGCCCCGCTGTTCACGGCCCTGTCGCTGTGGTTCTGCACCGCCGTCGCCGGCTTCGTGATCCTGCTGGGCAAGCCCAAGGATCCGCTCGGCATCGACAGCGCCAAGCCCATGCCAAAGCTGCGCGCCCGCACGGCCATCCTGATGCCGGTGCACAATGAGGATGCAACCGCCGTCTTCGCGCGCCTGCGGGCCATGGACGCCTCGATCGCCGAGACCAGCAACAGCCGCGCCTTCGACATCTTCATTCTCAGCGACACCCGCGACGCCGCCGTGGCCCTGGCCGAGCAAGCCTGCTTTGCCCGCTTCCGCCGCGAAGCCAACTCGGCCGTGTTCTACCGCGTCCGCCAGGAAAACAAGGGCCGCAAGGCCGGCAATATCGCTGACTGGGTGGCCCGCTGGGGCAGCGCCTACGAGCACATGCTGGTCCTCGACGCCGACAGCCTGATGACCGGCGACGCCATGGTCCGTCTGGCCGACGCCATGGAGCGTCACCCCGGTGCCGGTCTGATCCAGACCATGCCGATGCTGATCAACGGCCAGACCATCTTCGCCCGAACCCTGCAGTTCGCGACCCGTCTCTATGGCCGCGTGGCCTGGACCGGTCTGGCCTGGTGGTCGGGTTCGGAGAGCTCCTTCTGGGGCCACAACGCCATCGTCCGCACCCGCGCCTTCGCCGAAACCTGCGGCCTGCCCTCGCTGGATGGCCCCAAGCCCTTCGGCGGCGAGGTGATGAGCCATGACGCCCTGGAGAGCGCCCTGCTGCGCCGTGGTGGCTGGAGTGTGCACCTGGCCCCCTATCTGGAAGGCTCCTACGAAGAGAGCCCCTCCAACCTGCTCGACTTCGCCACCCGCGACCGCCGCTGGTGCCGGGGCAATGTCCAGCACATCCCGCTGGTCGCCCTGCCCGGCCTGCACTGGCTGAGCCGGATGCATCTCGTGATCGGCGTGCTGAGCTATGTGCTGTCGCCCCTGTGGTTCATGGCCCTGTCGGCCGGCGTGGTTTCGCGCCTGCTGATGCCGTCGCTGAAGAAGGCCGCCTTCACAATGGCCGACCTGCAGGCCGCGGCCCACGCCCTGATCGACTGGAGCGAGATCCAGGCCACGGCCTGGGCGATGATCATCACCTTCATCCTGTTGTTCGGACCCAAGATCCTTGGTTCGATCCTGGTGTTCTCGCGTCCTGCCGAGATCAAGGGTTTCGGCGGCCGTCGCCGCATCGCCGCCGGTCTCGGCGTCGAGATGCTGCTGTCGGCCCTGGTCGCCCCCATGCTGATGTTCACGCAGACACGGGCCCTGATCGAGATCCTGGCCGGCAAGGTCGGAGGCTGGGCCACCCAGCGTCGCGACGCCGACAAGGTGACCGGCCAGGAAGCTTTCCGCGCCATGGGCTGGATCAGCGTCACCGGTCTGGTGCTCGCCACCCTCTTCTGGTTCACGCCCGACCTGCTGACCAGCACCGCGCCGATCCTGGCGGGTCTGATCCTGGCCGTGCCCCTGACCATGCTGGGAGCCCACAAGGCTGCCGGGCTGCGGCTCAAGGCCAATGGCCTGTTCATGACCCCGGAAGAGCGCCGCCCGCCGGCGATCGTTCGCGCGGCCCTCGGCCCGGTTTGCGAGCCGCCCGCCCGCTGGTTCGCTCGCGACGGTCGCACGACGCCCGCTGCCGAGGTCGCCGAGCAGAACGCCGCCTGAATCCCCGGCAAAATACGCGTGCAGGGCGAACGCCCGCTGGCCCTTAGGGGATTGGCGGAGTAGAAGCGCGGCTTCGTTCTTTTCCGACGGAGCCTGCCGTGTCGCGCCTGTTCAGCGCCTATGTGATCGTCGACTGGAGCGCGGCGGCCAAGCCGACGACCGGTGCGGACTCCGTCTGGATCGGCGTGCTGAAGCGCGACGTCCGCTTCCGCCTGACTTTCGAGAGCCATAACCCGGCAACGCGCCAGGAGGCCGAGACCAAGCTCGCGGCCATTCTCGACGACTTCAAGAAGCGCGGCGAACGGGCCCTGGTCGGGTTCGACTTCCCGCTGGGCTTCCCGCGCGGCTTTGCAAAGGCCCTGAGCCTGCCCGGAGAGCATCCGTGGCGCGCGGTCTGGGACCAGCTGAACAAGATGGTCAAGGACAAGGCCGACAACACCAACAACCGCTTCGGGGTCGGCTCAGAGATCAACCGCCGCCTGACGGGTGGTCCCTTCCCGTTCTGGGGCTGTCCGCCCCGCGACACCCTGACGACCCTGCAGCCCAAGCGCACCCGCGAGCATGGTCCCGACGACCTGCCGGAGTTCCGCCATGCCGACGAGGCCGCCAAGGGCGCGCACTCGATCTGGAAGCTCTACTACAACGGCTCCGTCGGGGGGCAGGCCATTGTCGGGATCCCGGCAGCCCGACGGCTCAAGGATGCCCGTGGCGACGCGGTACGGGTCTGGCCGTTCGAGACCGGCTTCAAGGCCCTGACCGAGGCGGACCTCGAGGGCGTCCTCGTGGTCATGACCGAGGTCTATCCCTCGCTTCTCAAGGCCGTGCCGGCTGCGGGCGAGGTCAAGGACCTGGCCCAGGTGCGGGCCCAGGCCGAGCACTTTGCCAAGCTCGACGAGGCCGGCAAGCTGGCCGCGCTGTTTGCCGGGCCCAAGGCGTCGGATGAGGTGCTCGAGGCGGCCGCTACCGAAGAAGGCTGGATCCTGGGGGCTTAGCAGCCACTTGCCCCCTCCTGGCTGCTTCGCAGCCGTCCTCCCCCGGAGGGGGAAGACAAGATCATCTTCCCCCTCCGGGGGAGGAGCGCCGCAGGCGCGGAGGGGGCTAGTGTTAGCCGGCCAAGCCCCGATCCTTCACATCCAGCATCCGGAACCGTCCGAGCAGGAAGGCCATCGACACAAAGCTGGTCACGATCACCGACCAGACGATGCCGTTGACACCCAGGCCCATCGGAATGGCCAGCCACCAGGCCAGCGGCCCCATGATCACGCCATAGCTGATCAGGTGGGTGATGGTGGGGATCCACACCTCGCCGCGGGCCCGCAGGGCCTGGGCCGCCACAACCTGCACGGCGTCGGGGGCCAGGAACAGGCAGGTCAGGGCCAGGGCCGGCGCGATCAGGGCAATGGCACCGGGGTCGGCGGTATAGGCCGACGCCACCAACTCGCGCAGGGGGAACAGCAGCAGGGCCGCCACCAGCCCGACCACGGCCGTGAAGGCAAAGGCCACCCAGCCGGCGCGGGTCATGCCCGCAGGGTCGCGCGAGCCGAAGGCGCGACCGACCTGCACCGAGGTCGCGGTCGAAATGCCCAGGGGCAGCATGAAGATCACGGCGGCGACATTGATCACCACCGCCCAGGCGGCGACCGAGAGTCCGCCGATCCAGCCTGCAACCAGGCTCATGCCGGCAAAGGCCGCGACCTCGAAGAAGTTCGACGCGCCGGCACCATAGCCGATCCGGCGCTGTTCGATCGAGGCCGGCAGATCCCGAGCCGGCTTGTCGAAGATACCCAGCGCGCGCGCGTCCTTCAGGCGCAGGACATAGACGGCGAGCATGATCAGCAAGGCCGCCCGCGCCACGAACGTCGCCCAGGCCCCGCCTACGGCCCCGAGCGCCGGCAGGCCGAAGGTTCCGGGCACAAGCAGCAGATTGACCGCCAGATTGACGGCGTTGGCCACCCACATGGCGATGGTCACGGGACCGGGGCGCGACAGCCCTTCCAGCCAGAAGCTCAGCACCACGGTCAGGGCATAGAGCGGCAGGGATAGCGAGAAGACGATCATCGGCGCGGTCGCGCCATCGGCCAGGGCCTTGGGCAGATGGACGGCGTGCAGCAGGGGTGGCCCCAGCAGGGCCAGGGATACGGCCGAGGCCATGCCTATCCAGAAGGCATAGACGAGGCCCCGCCGCAGCACGGCCCCGGTATCGTGCGGCCTGCCCGCGCCGATGGCCCGCGAGGTCATCACCTGGGCCCCCACCAGCAGACCGACCGTCATGGTCACGAAGACCGAAGACGGAGCCCAGGCCATGGCGTGAAAGCCCAGCTGCTCAGCCGAGAACCTTCCCACGACAATGGCGTCGGTCAGGCCCATGACCATGATGCCCAGGCGCGACAGCACCACCGGCCCGGAAAGGCGCAGCAACTCGATCAGATCCAGCATCAGGGGGCTGCGGGGCCGCTCGGGAGACGGCACCGACGTCACCGCGTCACTTGGCATGGGCAGGCCTTTCAGAAGGGCCGGCAAGTTGGCGCATGGGGTCCTGCGGGGCAAGGCCGGTCGCGATCGTTGTTGAACATCGGCCCGGGGTCGTGGTTTTCGGGCCGCAGCACCGAGCCGGCGGCCCTTTTCCTGGATCGACGACCACCGGCGGGGGCGAAAGGCCCGGTTTTTCTCCCGGCACGAACGGAGCGCTAACGCTGTTCCGGTTAGTCTGATCAGCAGGTGCCCGTTGCGCCTTCGGTCCTTTTGACCGAGCCCAGGAAGCAGTCCCGTCGATGTCGCTGAACAGCGTCAACACCAATGCCAGCGCCATGATCGCCCTGCAGTCGCTGGCGTCGGTCAATCGCGACCTGTCCGGCACCCTGCGCCGCATTTCGACCGGACTGGCGGTCTCGAGCGCCAAGGACAATCCGGCCGTCTGGGTCATCGCCCAGTCCCAGCGCGCCGAGGCCAACGCCCTGGACTCGGTTCGGGATTCCCTGCAGCGCGGCCGCTCGATCACGGACGTCGCCCTGTCGGCCGGCGAGACCGTGGTCGACCTGCTGGGCAAGATGAAGGAAAAAATGCTGGCCGCGGCGGACACCAGCCTGAGCACCGCAAGCCGCATGGCCCTCAATAGCGACTACCTGACCCTGAAGCGGCAGATCGACCGGACCGTCAGCAATGCCGATTTCGGCGGCATCAACCTGATCTCTTCAGGTTCGGTCGGCCAGGTTCGCGCCCTCGCCAATGCCGACTGCAGCGACACGATCGACATCGACCATGTCGACCTGTCGACGACTGGCGCAGCGCTGGGGGGTCTGCCCGCCGATCTGCTGGCCGCACCGGTTACCGGGACCCAGATCGCAGCCATGAGCACGGCCATGGAGACGGTCACCTCGTCCCTGGCCCGCATCGCCACGGGCTCCTTTGCCCTCGAGGCTCACCAGACCTTTATCGACAAGCTCCAGGATACCCTGAACACCTCGATCGGGCGCCTGGTCGACGCCGACATGGCCAAGGAGTCGACCAAGCTTCAGGCCCTTCAGGTCCGCCAGCAACTGTCGATGAAGGCCCTGGCCATCGCCAATTCAGGCTCGTCCTATCTGCTGACCCTGTTCGGCCGCTGATTAGGTCTCAGTGCGGCCAGGCCTCTGCCAGCACCTTGGCGACACCGTCCTTGTAGCTGACCTCCAGCGCCGGGGTCTTGGGCTGGCCGGCGGCGAACAGTTCATAGATGACCCTGCCGTCGTTCTGGGTGCTTTCGATCACCCTCACCGGCCGGGCCTTGCCGGCGGCGGTCTGCACGGCTGCAGGCGCTTCGGTCCAGGCGATATCGCGCTGGGTCTCGACGATCTCCCAGGCGCCGTTGCGCTCCAGCAGGTCGAACTCGATCTCGGCCCCGCCGGGCAGAACGCCCTCGACGTCGAAATAGCGGCGATCCTCGCGTTCCTTCAACTCGGCCTCGATCACCTTCAGACCGGGGGCGGCCTTGAGCACAACCGACAGCACGCCGGGCGGCAGATCGGCGGCGGCGACGGGGGTGATCCTGGTTTCCGGCGCGCCGGCATGGGCGGCGGCAGCAGACAGTGTCAGGCAGAAGGCCAAGACAGGACGGATTGGCATGTCAGTCTCCATGGACAGGGCATGATCAGGTATCCGGTATCATGCCTTGCCACGCGATCCACCCGCATGCGGGGATTGCCCCGCCGGTGCTAGCAAGGTGACGCGCAAAGGAATCGCCCATGGCCCGCCATCTCGCCCAGATCTCCCTGCTGGTCTCCGACTATGCCGAGGCCATCGACTTCTATGTCGGCCGATTGGGCTTTGAGCTGCTGGAGGACACCGACCTGGGCGGCGGCAAGCGCTGGGTCGTGATCTCACCTGGCCCCGGCGGCAGCCGGATCCTGCTGGCCCGAGCGACAAGCGAGGCGCAGGCCGCCCGGGTCGGCGATCAGGGCGGCGGCCGGGTCTGGCTGTTTCTGAACACGGACGACTTTGCCGCCGATCACGCCCGGATGAGCGCCGCCGGCGTGCGGTTTCTCGAAGCCCCCCGCCATGAATCCTATGGCAGCGTTGCCGTCTTCGAAGATCTCTATGGCAACCGCTGGGACCTGATTGAACCCAAGGCCTGAGCCTCAGGGCCTGAGGCTGGGCGGCGCGGCGGCCCTGACCGGGGGCTGCTGCGGAAACTCGATCCTGGACATGTCATAGCCCAGGGCCCGGACGCGCCTGATCAGGTCTTCGCGCAGGACCGGCGACGGCACCTCCCGCGTGAAGATGAAGATGCGCTTCAGCCGGGGTTCGCCAGCGATGAACCACGTGTAGTCATCGTCATGGTCGAAGATCCAGTAGTCCCAGGTGATCAGGAACGGGTAGCGCACGCGCAGCTTGGCATTGACGCCCGGATCGAGGATCTGTCCCCGCCCCTGGATCACCTTCTCCTTGCCGCCCGGCGCACCGGTCTCGCAGGTATCACGCACCAGAACCTTATCGCCGCCGGCAAACAAATAGTTGGTGGCCCCGGCCTCGCAGCCATCGGTAATGCCCATCGGCGTGCGGGCGATTTCCAGCCAGCGCCCCGAATAGAGCCGCTCGACCTCCACGGGCCTGGCCGGTTGCGGGGACTGGGCCCAAGCGCCGGTGGCTCCGGCCAGGCCGGCGGTGGCGGCGATCATCAGGGTTCTCAGGGTCATGCCAGGGTCTCTTGCGCGGCGGGTCACCGGAAGAAACGTTTGCGCCCCCCGGCTGGATGCAACGCCCCGGTACCAGCCCACTAGCCCGGCGGTGCCGTCTCGAAGGCCTCGCCTGCAAACCGCCGAACCTGACGCAGAATATCGTCTGGCCAGGCGGAAATTCGGGCCTCGAACGCCGTGGGATCACCGGCAAACAGGGCGCGCATCGCCGCTTCGAAACCCTCTCGGTCTCCGGCCATGACCGTGGCGAAGCGATAGGTCGCCTCGCGCGCCTGTCGCATCCGATCCGGTCCGGCACTACCCCGGCTCGCCGCCTCGACCAGCTTGCGCAGGGTCACCGAGGCACCGCCCGGCTGGGTGGCTAACCAGGCCCAGTGGCGCGGCAGAAGAGTCACCTCACGCGCCGCGACGCCGAGTTTCGGACGTCCCCGCCCGCGCGCGACCACCGGTTCTTCCACCGTGGCGAAGCGAGCGGCGAGATCGCCGGGCCCTCCCCGCAGATCGAAGTCCACCTGCCGGCCCTCGGCATCAAAGATCAGCACCGGCGGACCGGAATCCTCTCCAGACAGGCGCTGGGCGACCAGGGCGACCTCAAGCGCCGTACCGGCGGCGATCTGCTCGTCACCGCGGAAAACAACATGGCTCATCGGTTCAGTCCCCGGGCACCCAGGCGCTCGATCCAGACAGCCTTGCGATCCTGCAGCCAGGACGAGCGGCCCAGCGGCCCCAGGGTTTCGTCTGACAGGACATCCAGCGGCTCATAGGCAAAGGCCGCCTCGCCATGGGCTGTCCAGGCCGCCTGCAGCGCCTGATCCCTATGGGTGCCATGCCGCAAGGTGAACCAGAGGCCGCCCTGGCGGGTCGACAAATCCGGCGTGGCCCCGACCCAGGCCTGACCGCTGGCGATGCAGCGTACGGCATAGATTCCGGCCTCGACCTTGCGGTCGCGATAGTCGCGCAGCAGCGCCTTGCGTCCGTTCATGGGACCCTCCTGAGGCACCTTTATACCCGGATAAAATCAGGAGTCTATATTACCCGGGCGAAAATTCCGCGACCTCTAGCTTGAGACGGGGGCAGCCTTGAAGCTCACATAGCCCCGCTCGACCATCCGGCGCATGGCCTCATAGGCTTCAGCCAGTTCCTCATAGGCCGTTCGCATCTGGGCCAGCTTCTGAATCTGGTCCGGTGGCGGTGTATGCGACGTCTCGGTCATGGCGACGGCGGCCGCCACCCATTGGGCACGGGCCTGGGCGGCGGCGACGGCCATATGCTGGAAATGGGAGGCGTCGATGTGGCCGAGGGCCTGGCCGATCAGGGCCTTGTTCGAAGCAAAGGCCGTATAGTCGATCTGCTCCAGTGTGCCGCGCAGGCGGCGCTGAACATGGGGATCGACATCCTCGGGCTCGAAATGGTCAAGGCCGCGGCGGCGGAAACTCGAAGTTACGGTCGACGACATGGCGTCCTCCCGCCCGGCGATGATGTCCCATGAAAGCCGAGCCTGTGGACAAGTTTGCGCCCGAGTCCTTAAGAGGTCCTTGCACCTGTTCCGCCTGCCCGCTGGGTCCCCGCAGGGTTCAGACGGCGATCTCCGCAACTGGCGACGCCGACCAGGGGAAGCGCGGACAGCAGGGTACGGCGCGTTGTCATCACCGGTCTCCTTCAGAGGTCCGGTGATGACAACACTTCAGATCGGCCTTGCGATCGCTCAGCCGAGATCGCGACCTATTCGGTCTTCAGATAGATCTCCGAGCCCTGCTGGCGGAACTTCTCGCTCATTTCCGCCATCCCAAGCGCCGCCGCTTCGTTCGGGGCCTGAGCGGCGGCGAATTCCCGCACCTCATGGCTGATCTTCATCGAGCAGAACTTCGGTCCGCACATCGAGCAGAAGTGCGCGGTCTTGTGCGCCTCCTTGGGCAGGGTCTCGTCGTGGAACTTGCGGGCGGTTTCGGGATCGAGCGCCAGGTTGAACTGGTCTTCCCAGCGGAACTCGAACCGCGCCCGGCTGATGGCATCGTCCCACATGGCCGCGCCGGGGTGACCCTTGGCCAGATCAGCGGCGTGGGCGGCCAGCTTGTAGGTGATGACGCCGGTCTTGACGTCGTCACGATCCGGCAGACCCAGGTGCTCCTTGGGCGTGACGTAGCAGAGCATGGCCGTGCCGAACCAGCCGATCATCGCCGCCCCGATCGCCGAGGTGATGTGGTCGTAGCCAGGCGCGATGTCCGTGGTCAACGGGCCCAAGGTATAGAAGGGGGCCTCGTGGCAGTGCTTCAGCTGCTCATCCATGTTGGCCTTGATCTTGTGCATGGCCACGTGGCCCGGCCCTTCGATCATCACCTGCACGCCCTTGCTCCAGGCCACCTTGGTCAGCTCGCCCAGGGTACGCAGTTCGGAGAACTGGGCCTCGTCATTAGCGTCGGCGGTGGAGCCGGGACGCAGGCCGTCGCCCAGCGAGAACGACACGTCATAGGCGCGCATGATCTCGCAGATCTCGTCGAAGCGCTCGTAGAGGAAGTTCTCCTTGTGGTGCGCCAGGCACCACTTGGCCATGATCGAGCCGCCGCGTGAGACGATGCCGGTGACGCGCTTGGCGGTCATCGGAATGAACGGCAGGCGCACGCCGGCGTGGATGGTGAAATAGTCCACCCCCTGCTCGGCCTGCTCGATCAGGGTATCGCGGAAGACCTCCCAGTTCAGGTCCTCGGCCACGCCGTTGACCTTCTCCAGCGCCTGATAGATCGGCACGGTGCCGATCGGGACGCTCGAGTTACGGATGATCCAGTCGCGGATGTTGTGGATGTTGCGGCCGGTCGACAGGTCCATGACCGTGTCGGCGCCCCAGCGGGTGGCCCAGACCAGCTTGTCGACCTCATCGGCGACGGTGGAGAGCACCGCCGAATTGCCGATATTGGCGTTGATCTTAACCAGGAAGTTGCGGCCGATCGCCATCGGCTCCAGCTCGCCGTGATTGATGTTGGCCGGGATGATGGCGCGGCCGCGGGCCACTTCCTGGCGCACGAATTCGGGGGTCACGAAGTCGGGGATCGAGGCGCCGAAATCGTCGCCGTCACGGACGCAGGGGCGGTCCTGCTCGCGGCGCAGGTTCTCGCGGATAGCGACATATTCCATCTCGGCGGTGATCTTGCCGGCATTGGCGTATTCGTACTGCGTGATCAGGTGGCCCGGCTTGCCGCGATAGATGGTGCGGCCCACGGCCGGGAACTGCGGGGCCAGATGCTTGCCCTGGGCAAAACCGTTGTCCTCAGGCTTCACGGCGCGGGGCTCGGCCACCACCTCGACATCGCCGCGCGCCAGCACAAAGGCCTCGCGCGAGCGCTCCAGGCCCTTCTCGATGTCGATGGAAGCGGTCGGATCGCTATAGGGGCCCGACGGATCATAGACCGTCACCGGCGGCTCATTGGCCGAGGGGTGGACGGCGACCTCGCGGAATGGAACGCGGATGTCTGGGAACAGCTCGCCGGCCTGATAGACCTTGCGCGAGCCGGGAATGGGGCCGGTCGAGATGGTCTCGGCGACGGACTTGATGGTGGTCTGGACGTTCATTTTCGGGCGCTCCTCAAGCATCAAGGAGACCCGGACAAGCGCGCTAAGTCGGTTCTAACGGCCGGACAGTAAGCCCCGACCGCGTTCCCTCCCTTCGCCGGCATGACCCGGATCAGGTTCGACGGGTCAGGGCCCTGGGCCCAATCTCAGCCGCGCGAAGCGGCCCCCCGGTGAACAGCCGGACACTAGGCCGACTGACGTGTGGGTCAAGAGTCGTTGTCCCCTTCCTTCTCCCCTTGCGGGGAAGGAAGGGGGGTTACAGCCGCGACGCTGCAAACGTGTCGCACACCGCCGGGTCGCCGCGCTCATAGCCCCGGGTAAACCACCGCACGCGCTGGGCGCTGGTGCCGTGGGTGAAACTGTCGGGCACGACCTGTCCCTGGCTGCGAGACTGGATGGTGTCGTCGCCGACCGCCGCCGCGGCGCCCAGGCCGTCCTCGATATCGGCCCTGTTGATCACGATCTGGCCGTTCGAGGTCTCAGCGGCCCGCGCGGCCCAGACGCCGGCATAGCAGTCGGCCTGCAGTTCCAGTCGCACCGAACCGCTTTCAGCGCCCTTCGCGCCCAGTCTGCGGGCAGCCTCCGAGGTCCCCAGCAGGGTCTGAACGTGGTGGCCGATCTCATGGCTGATCACATAGGCCCGGGCAAACTCGCCCTTCGCACCGAAGCGGGACTCAAGTTCGTTCCAGAAGGTCAGGTCCAGATAGACCCTGCGATCGGCCGGGCAATAGAACGGCCCCATGGCCGACTGGCCGGTGCCGCAGCCGGTGGGGGTCGCATTGTCATAGAGGACCACCGACTCCGGCGGCCTGTAGACCGCGCCCTGGGCGGCAAAGATCGGGCCCCAGACCTCGGCATTGGAGGTTTCGATAGCATCCACGAACTGGCCGTCCGCGTCACCGACCTGGCCCTTGGCGACCTGTTGCTGGGTCGGTCCCTGCAGATCCTGCGCGACCTGCATCGTGGTCTGCGGATCGATACCGAACACGAAATAGCCGATCGCCGCCAGCACCAGGGCCCCGATCCCGCCCCCGGCGACACCGACCCCGCCCAGACCACGCCGATCCTCGATATTGCCCGAGCGGCGCGCGCCTCTCCATTCCATGTCCCGGTCCTGTCTCTGTCAGTGATCCCGGCGTCAGGGACGATTGTCCGGACGCACACCCCGGACCTGCGCCTGGCTTCGTGCCAAGGCATCCTGCGTCAGACGCTCCATCCGGTCTATCTGCTGCTGCAGGGAATCCGGTTCGATCGCTGGCAGGGGTGCAGGCAAGGGCATGACCGGACCCGCCAGGGCCGGCGGCGACGCACGGGCCGCGCCGAGTTCGCGCAGCACCAGGGCCGTCTGAAGCTGATCCTGCCTCGCCACGATCTCCCTTTGGGCCGCGAGGGCGGCCTGGCGATCGATGTCAGACTTGTGCTGGGCGGCATTGGCGGCCCGCAGATCGCGCAGGTCGTCCTGGCCATGCGCCCCGCTGGTCAGGACCAGCAGGGCCAGGCCGCCCAGTGTGCAGTTCAGCGCGAGACTCATGGTCGCTCCTGGTTTCCGGTCGGGGTCGCTAGATCCGTCCCGGAGCGTTCAGGACGCTCAGGGTCGCTTTATGGAGAAACGCATCAGCTCCTTTTTCGGGGCGTCCCAGGCCGGATCGAGTTCGGCCGCCTTGGAATAGTCCTGATAGGCCGACTTCAGATCGCCCAGTCCCTCATTGGCCAGGCCGCGATTGAACCAGGCCTTTTCGGGATCCTTGACGCCGAGCGCCAGGCCCTTGTCGATCTCGCCGAGGGCGTCGCTGTAACGTTCCTCACCGACAAAGGTAGCACCGCGATTGACCCAGGCCTCGCCAAGGTCCGGATCAATTTTGGACGCCGCGTCAAAGTCCTCGCGGGCCGTGGCGAAATCGCGTTGGCGCAGCTGCAGGACGCCGCGGTTCACATAGGTACGAGCCCGATCGCGGAAATTGAGAGTCTCGGTCTCGAGCGCGATCGTGCAGGTCAGGACCGATTTCTGATCCGCACGACCGTCAATGGCGGCGGTCGAGCAGTCCTTTGCGGCACCGCCGCCCAGCACCAGGGTCGAGGCGCTCGCCGGACCGCCTGCCAGGGTCGCGGTCACCAGCAGCGCTGCGCCGATAAGAATTCTTGGGCTCATGTCATCCTCCCTTGCCGGGCGAACCTTCGGACGCGGTGGGGTCTGAACCTGAGGCCAGACCAAGCGCGCCAGGGCCGCTTCCTCGCAGAGTCGACTATATCATGTTTAACGCCCGAACCCATGCCCCTGGTCACGCAAGGCCAAGCCAGAACATTTCACAATTTTAAGATGAATTCCCGGTCAGCAGGTCGCACTATGGTGACATGACTGTGCTGGTGCCATCGGGAACGAGACATGCAGAGCCTGATCTTCATCGCCGCCCTGATGCTGCAGCAGGCAGCCCCGACTGTGGTCGACTCGGTGACGGTCGAGGCCGGCGCCAAGCCGAAAGCGCTTTCAGCCACCATTCCGGACAACGCCATTGAACAGCAGTTGAACGACTTGCTGGACAAGGAACCAAACAGGGTCATCTGCCTGACCAAGACTCCGACCGGCACGCGGATCCAGAAGCCGATCTGCCAGACCCTGCAGGGCTGGTATGATTTCGAGTCCCTTCGCGACACGAGCAGCCAACGCGGCGGAGCCGGCGGCATTCGAACCCCGCCCTATGAACTGGTTGAGCTTATCAAATCCCGCCTGCGGGATCCCGTGGCCCGCGCTCGGGCCGAGGCCCGGGCAGGAGCCCGCCTCGACGCTGAAGCCGAGGCCCGGGCCCACCAGAACTGAACTGCGTTTGAAGGGCTTGCTCCCCGCCAAAGCCGCGCCCGGAAGGCGGAAGCCATGGTAACACAGGCGTCGACTCGACGAAGGATTGCCTGATGCACCTTGCCCGCTTCCCCCGCGCCCGCTTCGCCCATCTGCCGACGCCGCTCGAGCCCCTGCCCCGCCTGGGGGCCGAGCTGGGCATCGACCTCTGGGTCAAGCGCGACGACTGCACCGGCCTGGCCGGCGGCGGCAACAAGACCCGCAAGCTGGAATTCCTGCTCGGCGAGGCCCTGGCCCAGGGGGCTGATACCCTGGTCACCCAGGGCGCGGTGCAGTCCAACCATGTTCGCCAGACCATCGCCGCCGGTGCCCGCTTCGGCCTGGCCAGCGAGATCATCCTGGAGGAGCGTACCGGCTCGAAGGCCCTGGACTATGTGGGCAACGGCAATGTCCTGCTGGACCGGCTGATGGGTGCAGCGATCCGCTTCGTCCCCGGTGGAACCGACATGGTCGCCGAGCTGGAAGCCTCGGCCGAGGCCGTCCGGCAGAGGGGCGGCAAGCCCTATGTCATCCCCGGCGGTGGCTCCAACGTCGTCGGGGCCCTGGGCTATGTCGACTGCGCCCGCGAACTGATCGTCCAGGCTGACGAGCGGGATCTGAGGATCGACCGCCTCGTCACCGCCACCGGCAGTGCCGGCACCCATGCGGGCCTCGTCGCCGGCTTTGCAGCCCTGTCGGTGGATGTTCCGATCCTGGGCTTTGGGGTACGGGCCCCCAAGGCCAAGCAGGAAGAAAATGTCTTCAACCTGGCGGTCGCCACCGCCGAAACCCTCGGCGCGGCCGGCCGGGTGACGCGCGAGATGGTCGTGGCAGACTGCGACTATGTCGGCGAGGGCTATGGCCTGATCGATCAGGGCGTGATCGACGCCCTGACCCTGGCCGCACGAACCGAGGGCCTGCTTCTGGACCCCGTCTATTCGGGCAAGGCGATGAAGGGCCTGATCGACCACGCCCGCAAGGGGGCCTTCAAGGGCGAGCGCGTCGTGTTCCTGCACACCGGCGGCGCCCAGGGCCTGTTTGGCTACCATAGCCAGCTTGACGCCGCCCTGGCGCCGGCATGACCAAGACACTCGGCGTTCTGGGCGGTATGGGTCCGGCAGCGACCCTGGACTTTCTGGCCAAGCTGCAGGCTGCCACGCCCGTCCGCCGCGAGCAGGACCATCTGCGGGTCCTGGTCGACATCAATCCCAAGGTGCCCGACCGCAATGTCGGGGATGCCGATCCCGGTCCGGTCCTCGCCGCCATGGCCGCGGGACTGAGGGACGGCGGGGCTGAGGTTCTGGCCATTGCCTGCAACACCGCCCATGCCTTCGCCGATCAGGTCCGGGCCAGCGGCCTGCCGCTGATCGACATGCTGGAGGTGGCCGGTCAGGCCGCCAGGGCGGCTGGAGCCGTCAAGGTGGGGGTGCTGGGCACCGGTCTGGCCCTCGGACTCTACCGCGACCGCCTTTCCACTCAGGGCCTGGAGGTCATCACGCCGGATGATCACGAACAGATCGAGTTCATGGCCCTGCTCTACCGGATCAAGTCGGGTGACCTCGAGCCAGCTTCCCGCGAGGCCATGGCTGCCCTGGCCCACCGGCTGATCGGCAAGGGGGCTCAGGTCATCATAGCGGGCTGTACCGAAGTCCCTCTGGTGCTGAGCAGCGAAGATCTGGCCGTGCCGCTGATCGATGCGACCGACGCCCTGGCCGTCGCCTGCGTAGCGGCTTGTGTGGCCCCCTAGGGGATAAGCCGTCTGCCAGGTCCAGCGCGACGCCGGCAACCAGCCTCAGAGGCCTGCTGTGGCCACTTTGTCTTCGCTGGCCTCGATCATGCCGACCAGGGCGGCCGCCCCGCGCGAAGCCTGGGCCATGCGACGCAAGGCGGCGCGCGCATGCGCGTTGTCGGCGATCTCCGCCTGACGCTCAAGTCGCTCGGCTTCGAAGATATGTTCCGTCCGGGTGGGCATGAGGAAACATTTACAGAATGTGAACAGGCACACCATGCGACCGCTGGACGCACGATGTTCGCCTGGCCCGTGACATGGCCCTGCGCCGCTCCTGTCCGCTGAAAAGCCTAGCCAAGTCGTGACACCGGTGTCAGAAACACGGTCAAGACTTTGCCACCAAAAGGTGGCGGGATCGGCCTGTCCGGTCCGGGAGGACGCCAGGAAGCGCCCGTCGCGCACGGCCAAACGGCCGTCGCCCGGCGCTCTGACGCACTGTCGGACGGTTCGACTTCAACGCCTTTCGGAGCGTCCCATGCCTCTTAGCCCCCTTTCGCGCCGTCACCTGCTGGCGAGCACCGCCGCAGCCTTTGCCACGGCAGGCTCCCTGGCACCGCTGAAGGCCCTGGCCGCCGAGGGTCCGGCCCGGGCCCAGGCGCTTGAGACAATGAAAAAGGCCACGCGCTTCATGGTCGAGAAGGCCGCCTATAACGGCGGCTATGTCTGGAGCTATCTGCCAGACTTCTCGCGTCGCTGGGGCGAGATGGAAGCCTTCCCGACCATGATCTGGGTGCAACCGCCCGGCACAGCCACCATGGGCCACCTGTTCCTGGACGCCTATCACGCGACGGGCGATGCCTATTATTACGAAGCCGCCGTCAAGGCGGCCAAGGCCCTGATCGCCATCCAGCATCCGGCCGGCGGCTGGAACTATCTGGGCGACCTGGCCGGCGAGGCCTCGCTGAAAAAGTGGTACGACACGATCGGCAAGAACGGCTGGCGGCTCGAGGAATTCCAGCACTATTACGGCAATGCCACCTTCGACGACGCCGGCACGGCGGAAAGCTCGCAGTTCCTGCTGCGCCTCTATGTCGAAAAGCAGGACCCCGCTTTCAAGCCGGCCCTGGACAAGGCCCTGGCCTTCGTTCTGGACAGCCAATACCCGATCGGCGGCTGGCCCCAGCGCTTCCCTCTGAAGGACGAGTTCCACCACCACGGCAGGGCCGACTACACGGCTTACATCACCTTCAACGACGACGTGGCCGGGGAAAACCTCAAGTTCCTGATCATGGTCTGGCAGGCCCTGGGCGACGAACGCGTGCTGCCCGCGATCCGCAAGGCCATGGACTGTTTCCTCGCCTGCCAGCAGCCGATGCCGCAACCGGCCTGGGGCCTGCAGCACAGGGTTTCCGACCTGAAGCCCGCCGGGGCTCGCACCTATGAGCCCGAAGCCTTCGCCACCCATACCACCGGTGGCAACATCGCCTCGTGCATGGACTTCTACGAACTGACCGGGGATCCCAAGTTCCTGGCCCGCCTGGGCGAGGCGCTGGACTGGCTGGACAGCGTCAAACTGCCCGCCGAGCAGATCAAGGGCGGCCGCGCCTATCCCACCTTCATCTCGATCGGCGAAGGCAAGCCGCTGTTCATCCATCGGACCGGCAGCAATGTCGTCAACGGCCGCTACTTCGCCGACCACAATCCCGAAAACGTTGTCATCCACTACTCCTCGACCCGGGCGGTCAATGTCGAGGGGCTGCGCAAACGTCTGGCGAAGCTGCAGGCCACCGCGCCCGAGATCGCCAGCAAGGACTCGCCGCTGAAGGGCGGTCGCAAGGCCCTGCCCCGCTATTTCACCACCGGCGACATCTCGGTGTCCGACCTGAACGTCGACACCCTGAAGGCCGACGCCGGTCAGACCTCACCCGACAAGGCCGCCGCCCTGATCGCTGCGCTCAACAGCGAAGGCTGGTGGCCGGCGGAACTGAAGGCGACCAGCAATCCCTATATCGGCGACGGCTCAGCTACGCCGGCCCCCGGCGACTTCAGCCGCACCCGGGTGGGCGACGCCACCGACACGTCGCCGTTCATCACCGATACGCCCAAGATCGGGATCTCGACCGGCGGCTATATCGAGAACATGACCGCCCTGATCAAGTTCATCGGGGCCGTCTAGGCACCCTCGCAGGCCCTGCGCAGATTGCCCAGCACCTTGGGCGTATCCCTGCGCAGGGCGTCGCGCATGAAGGCCCTGGGCACCGGCCAGTCGACCGCCAGCCGGTTGTCGTAGAAGACCCGCGTGCGCGTTCCTCCGTTCAGGGGCGTCAGCCGCCACTCGCCCTGCTGGATTTTCAGGTCGCCCTCGACCAGCCGGAAGCGGATTCGCTTCTGCGGCTCATAGTCGGAGCGGAAGACAATCCGCATGGCCGGAAAGACCAGATTGCGGTGGGTCACATGCTCGCGCACGTCCCAGCCGCGAACCTGGTCACCGGACAGAACCCGGCAGCTGGCCAGATTGGCCATCAGCTTCCGAGCTGTGGCGCAATCGGTCATCACGGCCCAGACCTTCTCAGGCGGCGCATCGATGTCCACGACCCCTCGAACGAGTCCGGAGACGCCATCAGGATCGGCAGACACATCGGCATAGGCTTCGCCCCGGGCCAGGGCCGCCTGGGCCCTGGATGACAGCTCGTAGCCGAGGGCCGGCCCCATCCAGACCAGCGCGGCTGCCAGTCCCGCCAGCATCATGAATTGTCGCCGCACCAAGACGCCCTTTCCGGCAGAGCGCCTGAGCGCATTCCGGTCCAGTTACGGTTGGCAGAGGGGCCTGGACGCAAGGCCCCCTGACCGATCCAGACCAGACCTCACCCTGCGTCAGCGTTGCGGGCCGGGCGCTGCATGCTAGCTTCGCTGCAAACACAAACGGGAGAAAACACATGGCCAAGGTTGCTTACTTCACCGTGGGCTCGAACAGGCTGGACGAAGCCAAGACCTTCTATGACGCCCTGCTGGGCTCGATCGGCATGACCCCGGTGCACGAGCACGCCTCGGGCGGACGCCTCTATCGCGGCAAGGGCACGGGCCTGTTCGGCGTGTTGGGTCCCTATGACGGCCAGCCGGCCTGTATCGGCAACGGCACCATGGGCGGATTCAGTTTCGACAGTGCCGAAGAGGTTGCGGCCTTCCACGCCAAGGCCCTGGAACTGGGGGCCACCGACGAGGGAGGGCCGGGCGAACGCATGCCAGGGGCCTATTTCGCCTATTTCCGCGACCTGGATGGCAACAAGCTGTGCGGCTACAAGTTCGGCTAGCTCAGCGCCTTGAGGCGATCATGGCACGGGCCTGCAGTTCGACCTGCTCGACCCCGCGCAACGTATCGCCCGACGCTTCCAGGGTGCTGTAGAAGGTCCGCAGGTCGTCGGTCTTGATCCGCTTGATCCGCCGATCGCGTGCCCATTCCATGCCGACCAGCTGACCCAGACGGCAGGCTTTCGGCAACAGGGCCACGCGCTCGGACGGACCACCCTTGACCAGAAGCCGCCCGACGACCTCATTCCAGTTGGGCGCGCCCGGTATGCACAGGCTGAGGTCCGAACAGGCTCCCGTCCAGAACCGCCGGTACCACAGGGCATGGACCGGATTCTCGAACTTCAGGCCGTCGGTCGCCTGCACGCTCGGCCGGCAGTCATGACGGACAAATTCTTCCGCCTCGGCGACGCCGGCCAGTGCCGTGATCGCCAAAGCCATCCCGCATCCCTGGATCACGCGCCGCTGCAAGATCTTTCCCCGAAAGCCAGAACTCAAACCGTCACCCCTGATCGGGCGCATCCTTCAGAAAGGCAGCCACAGCCTCGATGGCGTCGACCAGGCAAAGGCGCTCGACGGCGACCCCATCCGGCAGACCTGAAAACAGCCGCGTCGGAGCGGCCGCGTCAAGCATGACGAAAACCCCACGGTCGTCCGCCCGGCGGATCAGACGGCCAAAGGCCTGACTGATGCGGGCGCGGGCCGTGGAGTCATCATAGCCCTTGCCCCCGAACCGGGCACGTCGGGCCTTGTGCAGGATGTCCGGCCGGGGCCACGGCACCCGATCGAAGACCAGCAGGCGCAGGGACCTGCCCGGCACGTCAATCCCGTCGCGGATCGCGTCCGTGCCCAGCAGACAGGCATCCTGCTCGGCCCGGAAGATATCGACCAGGGCCCCGGCCTCGAGGGGATCGACATGCTGGGCGTAGAGCGCCAGCCCCCGATCAGCCAGGGGCGCAGCGATCATGTCGTGCACGGCCTTCAGGCGGCGAATGGCGGTGAACAGACCAAGCCCACCGCCGCCGGCCGCGAGGAACAGCTCGCGCATGGCTGCCGAAACCTGGCGGGCGTCCTCCTTGTTGACATCCGTCACCACGATGGCCCGGGCATGGGCCTCGTAGTCAAAAGGCGAGATCAGCCGCAGCACCTTGGGCGACTGGGGCATCCGCGCCGCCCCCGTTCGCATTTCCGCGAGGGCAAAGGGATCTTCCAGCGCCGGGTCGGTCAGGGTCGCGCTGGTCACCAGTACCCCGTGCGCCGGGCTGAGCACCGCCGCCCGCAGGGGTTCGGTCGGGTCCACCCAGTGCCGCCGACACGCAGCGTCGACAACCCGGCCATAGAGGAAGGTCGCCTCGAACCAGTCGACGAAATCCGGATCATCCTCGGCGTCTTCGTCGATCGCCTTCAGGATGGAACGCCAGGCCGGCAGGGTCATGCGCGCCCGGCGGTCCAGGCCCCGCAGGGCCCCCTCGATACGGGCCCGCTCCGAGGAACCCAGATGCTCGGCATCCTCGTCGAGAACATCTTCCAGCTGCCGGGCCAGAGCCAGCAGCGGGGCCTCGACCCCGGCCAGGGCCTTGGCCGCCTCACCGGCCCGCTCTCGAACCAGATCAATGGCCGGACGGGCGGCGCATTGCAGGCCCTGCTCGATCCCGCCCCGCTCGCTGCTGCGGGCCCGAAGTTGTTCGATCACCGCAACCAGATAGGTCTCGATCGGACCAATCGGATTGACCTGGCCGTCCGGCGGCGCGACCCGCCCGGACCATCCCTCGCCCGGCAGGGCGGCAGCGGCGTGCAGCACGGCCGTCAGGGCCTGACGCGCGCCCTCGCGATCGCCGAGGATATCGAGCAGGCGGGCCTCAAGCCCCCGGCCCCGCCGCCCCCGCCCCTCGGGGCCCCGGATCCAGCGCCGCAACTCCGCCGCCTCGGCCCCCGAAAGGGCCGCGGAAAAGGCGCTGTCGGCCGCATCGAACAGGTGATGGCCTTCGTCGAAGACCACGCGCTTGACCGCTGTGGTCTCATTGTCGCCCTTCAGACCCCGCGCCGCCCGCGCGCCGTCGAAGGCCGCCTGGGTCAGGACCAGGGCATGGTTGGCGATGACAATGTCCGCCCGCTTGGACGCCCGCACCGCCTTCTCGATGTAGCAGATGCGATAGTGCTGGCAGCCGGCATGAACACACTCGCCACGCCGGTCGACCAGATTGGCCGGGCTGGCCTGCAGGGAGGGCGCGATCGCAAATAGCGTCGGCAGCCAGGCCGGAAAATCACCGCCGGTCATGTCGCCGTCGCGCGTCGCCCGGGCCCAACGCGCCGTCAGGGCCAGGCCGATCAGGTCGCCATTGCCTAGCTGGGCGCCGTTGACCTGCTCCTGGAAGTTCAGCAGGCAGACATAGTTCTCCCGCCCCTTGCGAACCACCGCCTTGCGGGCGCGGACGGCCGGGTCGGGATAGATCGACTGGCTCTCGCGTTCGATCTGGCGCTGCAGGGCGCGGGTATAGGTGCTGATCCAGACCGAAGGCCCGTTGGTCTCGGCCCAGAGGGATGCGGGGGCCAGATAGCCCAGGGTCTTGCCGACGCCGGTGCCGGCCTCGGCGAGCATCATGCGCGGCTCGCCCTCGCGTTCGCGGGGCTGGAAGACAAAGGCGGCTTCGCGGGCAAAGGTCGCCTGGGCCTCGCGCACCTCATCCAGGCCGGAGCGTTGCAGCAGTTCGGTCAGGCGCTCCCCGGCCCGTTCGGGGTCGATGGGTCGGGTACCGGACTCCCCGAGCGGGGCCTGATCCTCCCATTCGAAAATCCTGGCCCAGACATCGAGTCCGGAGCTGCGGAACTGATTGCCGACCGGAACGGATCTCAGAGCACCGATCACCGCCGGTCCCCAGGCCCAGCCGGCCTTGGCCAGGGTCTCGGCGACCGCCAGGGCTTCCTCGCGGGAGGGCTGGGGCGTCAGACGAAGCTCGGACAGCAGGGCCTCGGCCGAAACCCTCAGACTGGCGGCCTGCTCGGCCGCTCCCTTGGGTTCGGGCAGGCCCAGGGCCATGGACAGGCCGACCGCCGATGGCGCGCAGAAGGTGGCGGGCCGCGTGAAGGCGTAAAGTTCCAGCACATCGAACAGTCGTCCGCTGCGCGCCGGCGCATGCAGGTTCAGACGCTTGGCCGTCATGGCCGCGTGGGCGACCAGAACCGGGCCGTGTTCCAGCAGGTCGCGGGCGTCAGGCGCGCGCAGCAACCGGCCACTGCCGTCGCCATCGGCGTATCCCGCCCTCGGTCCGGGAAGAACGACAAGCGCAGGTGCAAGATCGAGAGTCATGGGCGAAGCGGTCACGCGAGTCTGTTAGCACCTTGCCGGCGGAAACAGAATGCGAACGGCGTCAGACGATACGCGGGTCTTCCTCGTCGCCCCGTTCGAGCCGGTCAATGGCCTTCTGGGCATTCTGGCGAACGACCGGATCATCGCTGTCAACCGCGCGGCGGTACATGCTGAGCGCCGTCTCCAGATCAAACCGGACACCCTCTCCCGCCTCGCACATTACGCCCAGACGGTAATAGGCCGGCAGGTAGCCATGATCCGCAGACAGCTGATACCAGCGGATCGCCTCGACATAGTCGACCGGCACGCCCTCGCCGTTGTGATGCACCACGGCGACATTGGCCATGGCGATGGCCGAACCGTTGCGTGCGGCGGCCGTAAAGAGCTTCAGCGCCTCGGCATCGTCCTGGGGAACGCCGTTGCCGTTGGAATAGAGGGCACCCAGATCGTTCATCGCGGCCGCCGAGCCTGCCACCACGGCCTTGTTCAACCAGAGAACGGCCTTGCGCATGTCGACACTGACCCCGCGCCCCTGCTGATAGGCATTGGCCACCTGCACCATGCCGAGTTCGGAGCCGGCGTCCGCTGACCGACGGTACCAGCGCAGGGCTTCGACCAGGTCCGCCTCTATGCCGCCGCCGCCTTCATAGACGATGCCGACATTGTACAGGGCGTCCAGGTCGCCCAGTTCTGCCGCCTGACGGTAGAGACCCAGCGCCCTGCGCCGGTCTTCCGGAACGACCTCGCCATCGAAATAGAGATTGCCCAGCTCCAGCATGGCCTCGGCCACGCCGGCCGCCACGCCCTTGGTGAGCCAGGCCTGCGCGGCCTTGACGTCATACTGCGCCCCTTCGGCATCAAGATAGGCGAAGGCCAGGTCGACATAGGCCGTGGCGTCCCCGGCTTCGGCGCGTTTCAGCAGGCCGGTAAAGACCGGATCAGCCAGGGACGTGACCACGGGGGACGACGCAGGCTGCTGGCGCGCCTGGGCCGTCGGGGCTGCCCCCAACGCAGCCAGTCCCAACAGGACCAAGAGCGCCTTTAAAATCATGACCACCCCAGACAACCGCCCGATTGTTGCCGCCGGACGACGAGCGTCAAGCCTTGCTGCCTGAGAGGCGAGTTGGGCCGGCACTGCCCGGCAGCGACTGGAAACGGAAGGGGAACATGCTATAGCCACAGGCAATGCCCGCGGCCGCTGTCCTTCCTCCCCGCTTCCAGGCCTGGTTCGCCGCGCGCGGCTGGAACGCGCGTCCACATCAGTTGGCCATGCTGGACAAGGCCCAGGCCGGACGGAGCGCCCTGCTGATCGCCCCGACCGGCGGTGGCAAGACCCTGGCCGGCTTTCTGCCCAGCCTGATTGACCTTTCGCAGCGCTCGCCCCGCAACACGCCGGCCGGCGTGCACACGTTGTACATTTCGCCGCTCAAGGCCCTGGCAGTGGATGTCGAACGCAATCTGATGACTCCGATCCGGGAGATGGGGCTGAAGATCGTCGCTGAAAGCCGCACCGGCGATACCGGCGAAAGCCGCAAGGCGCGCCAGAGGTTGAAGCCGCCGGACATCCTGCTGACCACGCCCGAGCAACTGGCCCTGTTCTGTGCCTGGGAAGGGGCCAGAGAGTACTTCGCCGACCTGGCCTGCGTGATCGTCGACGAGGCGCACGCGATCTGGCCGTCCAAGCGCGGCGACCTCCTGGCCCTGCACCTGGCGCGCCTTCAGCAGTTTGCCCCGAATATGCGGCGCGTCGGCCTGTCGGCGACCGTAGACGATCCCGATCTGGTGCGGCGCTGGCTGGGTGCCGGAGGCCAAGACAGTGTCGATCTCGTCCTCGGCTCCGGCGGCGCCCCGCCGGTCGTCGAGGTTCTGGTGTCCGGCGGCCGGGTGCCGTGGGCCGGCCACACCGCCGAACACGCCATGGCCGAGGTCTATGAGATCATCAAGGGATCGAAGACAGCCCTGGTCTTCGTCAACACGCGCTTCCAGGCCGAGTTCGCCTTCCAGAAGCTGTGGGAACTGAACGACGAAGGCCTGCCGATCGCCCTGCACCACGGCAGCCTGTCCGCCGAACAGCGGCGCAAGGTCGAATCCGCCATGGCCCGGGGCGCACTGCGGGCCGTGGTCTGCACCTCGACCCTCGACATGGGCATCGACTGGGGCGACGTCGACCTGGTCATCCAGCTGGCCGCCCCCAAGGGGGCCTCCCGGATGGTGCAGAGGATCGGTCGCGCCAATCACAGGCTGGATGAGCCCAGCCGCGCGATCTTCGTGCCCGCCAGCCGCTTTGAAATGCTGGAGTGCCGCGCCGCCGCCGACGCCATCCTTGAAAACCACCTGGACGGAGATCCTGAGCGGATCGGAGCCCTGGATGTCCTGGCCCAGCATGTGATGGGCTGCGCCTGTTCCGAGCCCTTCGACCTCTTGTCGCTTTATGACGAGGTCCGCTCGGCGGGACCCTATTCTTCCCTGTCCTGGGAGGATTTCGAGGCGGTCGTCGACTTCGTCTCGACCGGTGGATACGCCCTCAAGACCTATGACAAGTTCCGCCGCATCGTGCCGGGGCCAGATGGTCTCTGGCGCGCCCGCAATGCCCAGACGGTTCAGCGGCACCGGATGAATGTCGGGGCCATCGTCTCACCGGCCACCGTCAATGTCCGGGTCGGCGGCGGCAAGCGCCCCGTGGGCGGGCGCAAGATCGGCGAGGCCGAGGAAGGCTATTTCGAGCAGCTGACCCCGGGCGACACCTTCGTCTTCGCCGGCCAGGTCTGGCGCTTCAACAGTATCGTCGGTGCTGACGCCTTCGTCAGCCCGGCGCCGGCGGATGATCCCAAAATGCCCAGCTGGGGCGGATCGAAGTTCCCGCTGTCGACCTATCTGGCCAGCCGCGTGCGGACCATGATGCACGACGAGACGGAATGGACCGCCCTGCCCCCGGACGTCCAGGAATGGCTGGCCTGGCAGAAACTGCGCTCAGCCCTGCCGGGCGAGGACGAGATGCTGCTTGAGACCTTTCCGCGCGGCAAACGCTTTTACCTCGTCTGCTACCCCTTCGACGGCCGTCTGGCCCACTCGACCCTGGCCATGTTGCTGACCCGGCGTCTCGACCGTCTCGGGGTCGGTCCCCTCGGATTTGTCTGCAACGACTATGCGATCAGCCTCTGGTCGCTCAAGCCGATGAGCGACCTGGATCTTGAGGCCCTGTTCGACCAGGACATGCTGGGTGACGACCTCGAGGCCTGGCTGGAGGAGAGCTTCATGATGAAGCGGACCTTCAAGGCCTGCGCCCTGATCGCCGGCCTGATCGAGCGGCGCTATCCGGGAGAGGAGAAGTCCGGCCGGCAGGTGACCTTTTCGACCGACCTGATCTACGACGTCCTGCGCCGCCACCAGCCCGACCATCTTCTGCTCAGATGCGCCCGCGAAGACGCCGCCAGCGGCCTGCTGGACGTGGCGCGACTGGGCGACATGCTGGCACGCATCAAGGGCAGGATCCACCACGTCGCCCTGGACCGTGTCTCGCCCTTCGCCGTGCCGCTGATGCTGGAAATCGGCCGGGAGCGAGCGCCCGGCGACGCCGCCGGCGAGATGATCCTGGCGGAAGCCGAGGAAGACCTGATCGCCGAGGCCATGGCTTGACCCGGTTCGAACCCAGCCCCTGTGGCGGTCTTCAGATCACTCTTGCCGGAACCGGGGTCCTGTTGCGGGGCTCGGGGGCCCTGTGGCTGCAGACCGAGCGCACCCTGGTGGTGGCCGATCTGCACTTCGAGAAGGGCAGCAGCTACGCCGCCCGTTTCGGCCAGATGCTGCCGCCCTATGACACGCGCGAAACCCTGGATCGGCTGGATCGCGAGATCGCCGCCCTGTCGCCCGCCCGCCTGATCTTTCTCGGCGACAGCTTCCATGACGGCCAGGGCGAAAGCCGCCTGTCGGGCGAAGACGCCGACCGCCTGCGAGACCTGGCGCAGGGTCGGGACCTGGTCTGGGCCGTGGGCAATCATGACGAAGACGGTCCTCAGGACCTGCCTGGCGTGATTATCGACGAAGCCTCGATGCTTGGCCTCGTTCTGCGCCACGAACCCCGGAACGGTCATCAGCCTGGCGAGGTGGCCGGTCACCTGCATCCGGCGGCGCGGGTTTCGAGCGGACGCGGCAGCGTGCGACGGCGCTGTTTCGTCACCGACGGGTCGCGGCTGATCCTTCCCGCCTTCGGGGCCTTTACGGGCGGACTGAATGTTCTGGATGGAGCCTTTGCGGGCCTGTTCGAAAGCCCGATCCTGGCGGCGGCTCTGGGCAAGGACCGCCTTCATGCGATCGGGCCACGCTCGTTGCGGCCCGACTAGACCTACATATGCAGGGCTTGCTCCAGGGCGAAGGCGAGCGAAATCGCGGCCCCCGAGGTGAGGAGGGTCCGCATCCTGGGTCGCCAGGCCGGACCATCATGATCCGAAACGTCCCAAACCCACTGCAGCAGGAAGACGAGCAGGAAACCTGACAATTGCCAGGCCGGCTCGAAGCGCAGTTCGCCGACCAGAAGGCCAAAGCCGGCCAGGGGGAAAAGAAGGGACAGGCCCAGGACCATCCAGCGTGGGCTGGGGTTTTCAATCTCAAGCCCCGTCCGCACGCCGCCGAAATAAGAGACCATGGCGGTCGAATAGGCGAGCAGTGACAGCAGGGCCCCGCTCTGGGACCCGGCCGGCCCGTAGCAGAACAGACCCGACGCCACGAAGAAGGGTATCAGGGTCGCAAGGCCGAACACCCAAACCGCCGGCGGAGCCGGTACGCGATCCGCAGATGGCTCGCTCATCAATCTACTCCTGCGGAGGGCCGCCCCCGCGACCTTCCCAACCCCGGCCGCGACTATACTCAGTCAGGCCGCGAGGTCCACGGAGGATATTTGCCGAGTGGATTCAAGCGTCCTGCGGCGGTCAGCGGGTATATACCGACAGCCGGTTGAGGGTTTCGGTATCCAGAGCCCCCGAGGACGGCAGGCCCTGATCACGCTGATAGGCGGCGATCGCCATGCGCAGGGCCGGCGAGGCAACGCCGTCACGCGGCCCCTGATAATAGCCCAGTTGCGACAGCACGCGCTGCGCCGTTCCCAGACCGGCCGACGCCGAAGCGGTGGCGGTAGTCGGGATCACCGAAGCATTCACGGTCTGGGCGCGGAATCCCATGGCGGACCGGTCGGCCGTGCGCTGGGCCTCGGCCGTCAGCTGTGGCCGTAGCGCCGCCGCCCGCGCCTTGGAAGTCGCATCCCCCGCGCGGCCGGCGATCACGTACCACTTGTAGGCTTCAGCCGGATTCTGGCTGACGCCCCAGCCGCCTTCATAGAGCTGAGCCAGATTGAACTGGCTGTCGACGAGACCCTGATCGGCGGCCTTGCGGAACCAGCTGGCCGCCGTGGTCGAGTTCTTGGAGCCGCCCTCGCCCTTGAAATAGAACAGGGCCAGGTTGTGCATCGCGCGCGGATCACCGGCGATGGCCGCCCGCTCGGTCCAGCGACGGGCCTCGACGAGGTCCTTCTTCACACCGCCCTCGCCCATCTCGTACATCTTGCCGAGATAGAACTGGGCGCGCGGCAGGCCGAGATTGGCTGCCTTGCGCAGGACTTCGACGCCGGAACGATCCTTGGCCTCGATCTTTCGGACACCCTCATCGAACAGCGCCTGGGCATTTTCCTGCGGCGGCGCGGGCGGCGGCAGCGCCGTCTCGGGCGTGGCCGGGGTGATCAGCTGCGGTGACAGGGCCACGGCGGCGCGCGGCGCGCCGGGCGTGGTGTCGGCTTCCGCCGTCTGGATCTCGACTTCGGCCTTGCGGCCCGCGATGGACTGGGCCACGCGATCCGGCATCTCGCCCTGGCCATGGTCGGGCAGCAGCAGGCCCGCCACACCCGCGCCCATGGCCCCGGCGACGCCGAACACCATCAGGGCCGTTGCGACCGTCGAACCGACCCGACGCTTGGCCGGCTTGATCGAGGCCTTGGATCCGAAACCGGCAAATAGCGAAGGTCGCGCCGGCTTGTCCTTGGACTTGCTGTCCTTCTTGTCCTTCTTGGCCTTCACGTCAGCGACGGCCGCAGCGCGCGCGGCGGCGCGGGCCTGTTCGATCACTTCACGCGTCGACAGCGGTCGCGAGGGCTCCATCGACTCCGGAGCCTCCGGTGCCGAGAAAGAACCGAAGTCGGAGGCCGGCGCGAAGCTTTCAACCGCCTCGGACGGTTCCTGGCCAACAAAGCCGTCTGCGGCCTCATAGTCGTCGTCATCAAAGCCCGGAGGCTCGGGATCGACGGCGGGGAAGGCTGCGACCTCAAAGACGGGTGCGCGCGGCGCTGGGGCCGGAGCCGGCGTATTGAAAACGTCCTCATCGACAGCGGGCTCGCCACCGAAGGAGTAGCTGCTGGTCTCGAACGGCGACACCGCGGGCGCACGAACCACCGGAGCCGGTGCCGGTGCCGCCGTCGCAATGGGCTGTGCCACGGCCTGTTCGGCCAGCTTGCGCTGAGCGTCGCCGAGGCGGCTGTCGATCTTCTCGCGGGCTTCGTCCAGCATCCGCGCGGTCCGCTCTTCGCTCTGGCGAATGCGGTCGATCAGTTCCTGGGAGGAGCGCTCATGACGCTGGTTCAGGCGATCCGTGACGCGGGTGACCTGCTCGCCAACATCGTCGATGGCCAGGGCATTGCGCCGCTCGGCATTTCCGATCCGCTCAGCGAGCTTCTCGGTGATGCGGGCGATTTCATTGCCGAGCTTCTCCAGAGCCTGGGCCTGGACACTGTCCGCACGGTTGAGCTTGTGTTCGACCGTCGAAGCGATACGCGCCACTTCGCCGCCGACCTGCTCGATCGCGGCAGCATTGCGGCTTTCAGCGGCCTGGACCCGGCGATTGAAGGCGTCAGCGACACCCACGACCTCACGCCCCATGCGCTCTATGGCCTGGGCCGAGCGTTGTTCGGCGGCCTGCACATGCGCAGCCATCTCGCCGAGTTTCTGCTCCATCCGGTCAAAACGGCCATCGGCGCTGTCGCGCAGCTTGGCCGCCATCTCAAGACGAGCAGCCTCCATGCGCCGGGTCAGGTCACCGGCCAGTTGGTCGAGGCGGTCCTGGACGCCGGCTGCGGGATTGCCACCCTCGACGGCCTGCAGTCGACCATCCAGGGCGGAGAATGAGGAGCCGAGTTCACGCAGGGCTTCGGCGGTGCGGGTCTCAGCCGCTTCAAGCCTTTGTCCCAGGCGAGCCACAACGTCTTCGACGAGGGCCGAAGTGTCCGTGGCGGGAGCTGGTTGGGAGTCCAGGCGGGCCTCAAGCGCGGCGATCGCTTCGCGGGTCCGCGCTTCGCCTTCGTAAAGATGCCCGGCAACCTTGCCCAGCGCGCCTTCAAGCGCCCTGAGGGCTTCAGCAGACCGTGGCCCAACCGCCTCGGCCTCCATGCGGCGCAGGCGTTCAGCAGAGCGCATCTGCTCGGTGCGGATCTCGTCGACCGCGCCTTCAAACCGGGCAGCGACTGCGATTTGCTCGCGTTCGGACAGGGCCAGACGGCTCAGTGCGCCGCGAACCGACTGGTCAATGCCCGTGATGGCGGCAGCGGACCGGCCCTCTGCGGCTTCGATCCGGTGGGTCAGACGGTCCAGTGCAATGGCGACGCGGCCGACTTCATCGGCAGGATGCTCGGCCATCTCGATACGGGAGGGCGCGTCCCCGTCCGAGGCGATATGCAGATAGGCATTGGTGCCACGATCCTGGGCGGAACGATCCTGGCCAGAGGCACCGACGATGTCGGCCGACGGCGCATCGGCACCCGGCCCTTCACCCTCGATGATCATGCGGTTGAGCCACTCGCCCAACGTCATGCCGGAGCGACGCGCGAGGTCCTTGGCGACCTCCCGTGCCTTGGGGTCTATCCCCTTTACGCTCCATGGCGCTGCGGCCGTCATACGAATCGTTCTCCCCGTACTTGGGGACCAACGCTAGTCACCGATTCCTGGGGTGTAAACGCGACCAAAACGCTAAATCTAGTGGGTTCGCGATTCATAAGTGGAGGAATCAGGGCGCAGCTCCAACCCTGTTTACCTTGATTAAAAAGCAAGGGGGTTAACGCGGGTTAACCATTTGCCAGGCCGATTGTCGCAGGGCATGGATGACCCATGGACCTACCCGTTACGATCACGACCCTCGTCGTGCTGCTGATCCTCGCCACCGTCTGCGGCTGGCGCGGCGCACGTCCCGCCAATATTCTCAAGGGTCCGCGCCTGATGCCGTGGCGGCCGCTGATGATGATCTGCGTCGTCGCCGCCATGCTGCTTCTGGTCCATCTTCTGAACCTTCTGGGCCTCGAGACAGGCCACCAGGCGCGTTATTAGGTCGCGGACCGTTTTGGCCGCTTGGTCAGCCCGCTGACCCCGCCCGAAGACAGAAGACCGATGTCAGCGAGCAGAAAAGGGATCGCCCACTTGCGCGGCGCGGCAATGTAGCGCGGCTGCCAGACGGGGTCATACTTGTCCTTGTACCGGCGCACGCCCTGGAAATTGTAGATCTCTTCTCCACGCTCATAGAGCAGGCGACCCACGCGCGACATGATCGGGGCCAGAGGGCGATCCTGCAGCCCCGCGAGCGGTGCCATGCCGAACTCAAAGGCCAGATAGCCTTCGTCTCGCCCCCACTGCAGAAGCTCGACGAACAGGTAGTCCATGACGTTCTTGGGCGCGTCGTCCGAATAGCGCATCAGGTCCATTGAGAAGGCGGACTTGTGGGCTGTGGTCCACAATGTGGCAAAGGCCACGATCCGGCCTTCGAACCGAACAATGGCAACCGGAAACTCCGCCACATAGCGTGGGTCGAAGCCACCCATCGAGAAGCCCTTCTCGCCGCCGGCATGGTGACCGAGCCAGGCGTCGGAGATCTCCTTCAGGGCCTCCATCGGGGCCTGGCCGGCAGCAAGCACCTCAAATTCCGCGCCCCCCTCCCCGGCCTTGCGCCAGTTGCGACGCAGGACCTCGCGCCGCCGTCCGACCAGAGAAAAGGCGGCCAGGGGCACGGCAGCGCTCTCGCCGGTCTTCTGTATCGCCAGGCCCAGGTCGACGCTGTCGGGCAGGTCATCTGGGCCCAGGGCGTAGAAGCCGGCACGGGCGGCATGGGCATCGGCCAGTTCGCGAAACCGCCAGAACAGTTCCATCCGCTCGTCGCGGCGCCCGACGGGCGGTCCCAGGGCGATCCACGATCGCCGCCGGACCCCGAACATCAAAAAGCTTTCGCCCGAGGCCGAGAACAGGAAGCGCTTGTCGCCCAGCAGGGCGAGGTTGGCACCGGGCTCGGCATCCTCGGCCTTGGCCAGGATCGCCCGGACCCGATCGAATTCGGGATCGGTGTCGTCCACGACGGGCGGCATGGCCGGCGTGGAGATCATGCGCCAGACCCCGATCGCCAGAAGGACGATCGCGGCCGCAACCGACGAGCGCAGGGCTCGGGCCGCGTCCTGGTCGCCCATGAGCCGCATCCAGGATTTGTCGGCATATTCGGTGTGGTTGAAGATCCACCAGCCGCAGAAGGTCGCGCCGCCCAGCGCCGCCGCCGCCGACAGCAGCCAGGCCGGCGTGATCTCCATCCGAAACAGCGCCGCCTTGCGGGGGAAGGCCTCGTGGAACGGCAAGATCAGCAGGCAACAAAGAGACAGCAGGGCTGTCTCCTCCCAGTTTAGGCCCTTGAAGATGGCCAGAAGTGCCGCCGCGGCGAGGGTTATGACGGCCGCCCACCAGGCCCCGTCGAGGCGCGATCGCAGGCCAAAGGCCAGCAACAGCAGCACCAGGCCCAGAATGGACGACACGAAGTGGCTGATTTCGATCAGCAGGTCAGGTGCAAAGGCCAGCAGCAAGGCAAAGCGCGTCGGCTCGGACGGCGTTGCTCCGGAGGTCAGCAGCATGACGCCAGCCGACACCGCCAGGATCGCCGAAAGCGTCGGCGCCATTGCCAGTGCCGCCGGTCTGAATTCAGGCGCAGACATCAACAACCCGGATCGGCGAATCCCCCGCGGGATCCCTTTGAACGCCTGTATACGCCGGAACATGTGACGCGGTCGCCCGCGTCGCGATAAACGATTGTTTGAATCGACTTGCCCGACGCGTCCGGACGCGTAGTCTGAGGGCGAGCGGTGCCGCGAAGCACCGAACGACCACGACTCCAAGGGAGAGACGACCATGGCCGACTTCGGTGGAACCGAGCTCGACGCCTTCCGCGCCGATACCCGTGCCTGGCTGGAAGCCAACTATCCGCCGTCGCTGCATGCGCCGATGGGCGAGGACGATGCGCCCTGGGGCGGTCGCAAGATGGTCTGGAAGAATCCCGACGCCAAGCTCTGGCTCGATCGCATGGCCGAGCGCGGCTGGACCGCCCCGATGTGGCCCACCGAATACGGCGGCGGCGGCCTCTCCAAGGCCCAGAACAAGGTCCTGGAACAGGAGCTGCGGCGCATCAAGGCGCGACCGGCCCTGATGAGCTTCGGCGTCTGGATGCTGGGCCCGGTGCTGCTGGAATATGCCACGGAGGAGCAGAAGAAGCAGTTCATCCCCGGCATCGTCCGGGGTGAGACCCGCTGGTGCCAGGGCTATTCGGAACCCGGCGCGGGCTCGGATCTCGCGGCCCTGCAGACCAAGTGCGAGGACAAGGGCGACCACTATCTGATCAATGGCCAGAAGGTCTGGACCAGCTATGCCGACCAGGCCGACTGGATCTTCTGTCTGGTGCGCACCGACACCAGCAAGAAGCACGAAGGCATTTCGTTCGTGCTGTTCGACATGACCACGCCAGGCGTTGATCCACGCCCGATCAAGCTGATCAGCGGCTCCTCGCCCTTCTGCGAAACCTTCTTCGACAATGTGAAGGTTCCCAAGGATCAGCTGGTCGGCAAGCTGAACGGCGGCTGGGACATCGCCAAGCGCCTGCTGCAGTACGAGCGCCAGAACATCTCCGCCAGCGGCTTCGGCGGCGGCGGCGGACTGGACCTCATTGATGTGGCGAAGAAAGAAGTCGGCGTCGACGAAGCCGGCCGTATTGCCGACGGCGACCTGCGCGCCCGCATCGCCGCCCATCGCATGGACGCCCATGCCTTCGCCCTGACGGTGCGTCGCGCCGAACAGGAGTCGAGGACCGGCAAGGGCCCCAGCGCCGCCGTCTCGATCATCAAGTATGCCGCCGCCAAGATGAACCAGGAGCGCTACGAGCTGATGGTCGAGGCCATGGGCCTGCAGGGCCTGGGCTGGGAGGGCGAAGGCTTCAGCAAGGACGAGCTCAACGTCACGCGCGGCATGCTGCGCTCGAAGGGCAACTCGATCGAGGGCGGCACCAGCGAGGTCAATCTCAACGTCGTCGCCAAGCGCGTGCTCGGCCTGCTGGATCACCAGTGATCCTCATTCGTCCGTACCGTTCGGGCCCGGATCTGGGCCGTCCAACATCATTTGAGGGAGCCGCCTGACATGGCCGTCCTGACCGAAGAACAGACCATGCTGCGCGACGCGGCCAAGGGCTGGACCACTGACAGCGCCCCCGTCGGGGCTTTGCGCAAGCTGCGCGACAGCAAGTCGGGCCAGAGCTTCGACCCCACCGCCTGGGCCGAGATGGGCCAGATGGGCTGGGCCGGCGTGGTCGTGGCCGAAGAGCACAATGGCTCGGCCTTCGGCTATCTGGGCCTGGGCCTGGTGCTGGAAGAGACCGGCCGCAACCTCGTGGCGTCTCCCCTGCTCTCCACCGCCCTGATCGCCGCCTCAGCCCTTGGCCTGGCCGGGACAGACGCCCAGAAGACGGCCTGGCTGGACAAGATTGCCCTTGGCGAAGCCGTCGCCACCCTGGCGGTCGATGAGGGCTCGCACCATGCGCCGGCACGAACCGCCCTGGCGGCGGTCAAGGCCGGCGCCGGCTTCAAGCTCAATGGCTCCAAGACCTTTGTCATCGACGGGGACGCAGCCGACCTGTTGATCGTCGTCGCCCGCACCAGCGGCAAGCCCGGCGACACCGACGGCCTGACCCTGTTCCTGGTCCCCGGTGACACGGCCGGCGTCACGCGCACCCATCTGGCCCTGGCCGACTCGCGCGGTGCCGCCCAGATCACCTTCACGGACGTCTCGATTGGCTCGGACGCCGTGCTGGGTGAGGTCGACAAGGGCTGGACTGTGCTCGAGCCGACCCTGGACCGCGCCTATGCGGGACTGGCGGCAGAGATGCTGGGCACGGCCAGCGCGGCCTTCGACATCACCCTGGACTATCTGAAGACCCGCACCCAGTTCGGCCAAGTGATCGGTACGTTCCAGGCCCTGCAACATCGGGCGGCCAAGCTGTTCACCGATCTGGAAACCACACGGTCCTGCGTCGAGGCGGCCCTCGAAGCCCTGGACGCCGGTGGCGACAGCCGCGCCCTCGCCTCCCTCGCCAAGGCCAAGGCCAGTGAGGTCCTGCACCTGGCATCCAATGAAATGGTCCAGATGCACGGTGGCATCGGCATGACCGACGCCCATGATTCCGGCCTCTACATGAAGCGCGCCCGGGTCGCGGAAGCCCTGTTTGGCGGCGCGGCCTTCCACCGGGATCGCTACGCGCGCCTGCAAGGCTTCTGATCTGCCAGGCCCACCGTCCCTATCGGGCGGTGGGCCTGGCTCACAAGGTTTAAGGCCTAGCGCTTGCGGACCGGCAGCGGCGCATGGGCCAGGCGCAGCAGATTGGCGGCGCCCGGCGCGCCGAACGGCGTGCCGGCAACGATCAGCAGGCGCTCGCCGGGGGACACCAGGCCCAGTTCCAGCGCCCGGCTGGCGGCATCGGTCGTGACCACCTCGAGGCTGTCCGGCTGGGCGCTCACCCGGGGCTCTACACCCCAGACCAGGGTCATGCGGCGCACGGCCTCGATCCTGGGCGACAGGGCCAGCACCGGCTGCAGAGGGCGCTCGCGCGCCAGTCGACGGGCCGTCGCGCCCGTGGTGGTGAAGGCCACAAGACACTTGGTCGAACCGGCCTTGGCAGCGCCCGCCGCAGCGACCACCAGCACGTCGGCGTCATCGTCGTCATGCGACTGCTCGGCCTGCATCAACTCCGGCCAGCGCGGATCGCGCTCAACCCGCTCGATGATGCGGTTCATCATGGCCACCGATTCCTCGGGATATTCGCCCGCTGCGGACTCGGCCGACAGCATGACCGCGTCCGCGCCTTCATAGACGGCATTGGCCACGTCGGAGGCCTCGGCCCGTGTCGGGGTCGGTGAGCTGGTCATGGATTCCAGCATCTGAGTCGCGACGATCACCGGGATGCCGCGCTCACGCGCCGCCCGCAGGATGGTCTTCTGGGCGACAGGCACCTCTTCCGGGGCCATCTCGACGCCGAGATCACCACGGGCGACCATTACACCGTCGCAGAGGTCCATGATCGCGCCGAGGCATTCCAGCGCCTGTGGCTTCTCGATCTTGGCCAGAACTGCGGCACGACCTTCGACGATCCGGCGCAACTCGGCCATGTCCTCGGGGGCCTGCACGAAGGACAGGGCGACCCAGTCGACGCCAAGACGCAGGGCGAAGGCCAGGTCCTCGCGATCCTTGGGCGTCAGCGGCGACATCGGGATGACCACATCGGGCACGGCAACGCCCTTGCGTTCCGACAGCTTGCCGCCGTTGACCACGGTGGTGTTGGCATAGCCAGGGCCCGCATCAGTCACGGTCATCCGCAGCTTGCCGTCGTCCAGCAGCAGGGTGGCTCCCGGGCGCATCGCGACCAGGATCTCCGGGTGCGGCAGGTGCACGCGGGTCTCGTCGCCCGGGGTCGGATCGTCGTCAAAGCGGAAGGCCTGGCCAGCCTTCAACTGAACCGGCCCATTGGCAAACTTGCCGACGCGCAGCTTTGGCCCCTGCAGGTCAGCCAGAATACCGAGCGGCCGGCCGACGATCGGCTCGGCGGCCCGGATGGCGGCATAGACCGCAGCATGGGTCTCATGTGCGCCGTGGCTGAAGTTCAGGCGGAAGACGTCAGCCCCGGCCTTGGCCAGGGTGACGATCATCTCCGGCGAACTGGATGCCGGGCCGATGGTGGCGACGATACGGGAACGACGCGCGCGGATCATGCGGCCGCTCCTTCTAGGAAAGCATGGGGTGCTGAGGTCAGGGGCAGACGGCGTCGCCCTCGTTGGAGGCCAGGCGGATTTCGGTGAAGGCCAGGGCGAACCGTCCCGTCGTCGACAGGGCAAACGGGGAGGAAACATGCTCCATGTCCGCCCCCTTTGCCTTGAAACAGGAAAGTTTGATCTTGGCCGTACGCCATTCGCCAATTTTCCCGCTGGAGAAGGTTGACGTTACGTCTAGCGCCGCGCCGCAGGATTCGCCACAGGCGATCGCCAGGGAAACCGGTTTCTCCGGCGCGACATCCACCCGGTAGCGGATCGACACGGCCATGTCGCCGGTGGTCTGGCGCGACAGGTCCACGGGCTGGCCCATGACCTGGAGCGAACCATTGCCCTCCCCGCTCCATTCGGCGAGACGCGCATTTTCCTGGGCACCGGCGTCGATCGGCTTTACCGCCAGGGCTCCGCCGATGTTCAGGGTCCAGGGCGCTGGTGCGCGGCCGGCAATGAAATAGCGGTCGACATTGATCGCCGCCGACACCACGCCGGGATCTTCCGACAACGTCGCAACCTTGCCCGGCTTGGCGTAGCTCAGGCCGTAGCCATAAGCGAACTGCGGATCATAGCCGGCATCACCGCGATTGAGCGGCACCTGATTGGCCCGCTTGGGCCAGGAGAAGGACAGCTTGCCCTTGAAGTCATGGCGCGGCTTGCCCGCCTTGTTGCCGATCAGGACATCCGCGACCCCGCCGCCCTCGCTGCCCGGAAGCCAGGCGGCGACAAAGGCGTCAGAGGCATTGATCTCGGGATTGGTCCAGAGCGGACGACCGGTCAGGAACACGGCGACCACAGGAATGCCCTGGGCCTTGAGCGACTTGATCAGCGCAAGGTCCCTCTTGTCGCCGGGCTGATATTCCAGATTGGTCACATCGCCCTGGAACTCGGCATAGGGGTTCTCGCCGAACACCACCACGGCCACATCGGGCCGGGTCTTGAACGCACCGTCCGGGGCCAGCTCAGCCTGGCCACCGCCCGCCTTTACCGCCTCGGCAATACCGGCATAGATCGACTGTCCGCCCGGAAAGTCGCTGTTCTTGTTGCCTGTGCCCTGCCAGGTCAGGGTCCAGCCGCCGGACTGCTTGCCAATGTCGTCGGCACCGTCCCCGGCGACCAGCACCCTGGCGGCGCTCTTGATCGGCAGAACACCCTGGTTCTTCAGCAGCACCAGGGACTTGCGAACAGCTTCTCTCGCGACAGCCCTATGCTCGGGCGCACCCAGCAGTTCGAACTTGCCTTCCAGGGGACGCTTGCCATCGAACAGGCCCGCCTTGACCTTGACCCGCAGCACACGGCGCACGGCGTCGTCAATCCGGGCCATCGGGATCGTGCCGTCCCTCACCTGGGCCAGGGTGTTGTCGAACAGGCCCTTCCAGCTGTCGGGGGCCATGACCATGTCCATCCCGGCGATATAGGCCTGAGGGCAGTTGGTATTGGTGCAGCCCTCGACCTGTCCGTGGGCGTTCCAGTCACCGACGATGAAGCCTTCGAAGCCCATGCGCTCCTTCAGGACGCCGGTCTGCAGGCTCTTGTTGCCGGAATGCTTGACCCCGTTCCAGCTGGAGAACGAGACCATCACGGTCATGATCCCGGCGTCGATGGCGGGCGGATAGCCCTGGGCATGCAGCCGGATCAGGTCCTGCTCGGAGATCAGGGCGTCGCCCTGGTCCTTGCCACCCTCGGTGCCGCCGTCGGCAACGAAGTGCTTGGCCGAGCCGACCACATGGTTCGTGGCAAGGGCTTGCCCGGATTTAAGAACACCCTGCAGGCCCAGGGTCATGGGACCCGCATAGGCCTTCACCACCTCAGGGTCCTCGGCATAGCCCTCATAGGCTCGCCCCCAGCGCTCGTCGCGCGGCACGGCCACCGTGGGCCCGAACGTCCAGTCGGCGCCGGTCGCGGCGACCTCGGCGGCCGTGACCTCACCGATCCGGCGGATCAGGTCCGGGTCGCGCGCGGCACCGAGGCCGACATTGTGCGGGAATACCGTCGCGCCGACGATGTTGTTGTGACCATGCACGGCGTCGATGCCGAAGATGATCGGGATCGTGGTCTTGCCCTCACCCGTTTCCAGGGCGACGGCGCGATAGGCCCTGATCCATTCCAGCCAGCGCGCCGGCGTGGCACGGTCATTGCCGTCCGGGGCGGTATTGCCACCGGCCTCCACCGACCCGAGGGGATACTTGCGAAGGTCCTCCGGCGAGATGGCCGAGCCGTCAGCCATGATGGTCTGCCCCACCTTTTCTTCGAGGCTCATGCGCGACATCAGGTCGGTGATGAAGGCCTCGGTCCGGTCGTCGGTGATCGACCTGGGGCTCGCCGCCTTGGGCCAGAGTTCGGGATTTGCGACTGCTGATCCGGCCTGGGCGAAGGCCGCCTGACCAAGACTACCTGCCATCAGCAGGGCAAGAACCGAAGCCTGGGCGGTGCGGTGGCTAAAGGACATGAAACTTCCCGTGTCGTTCGGAGCCGGCACCCTAGGCGTCGGCAAACAGAAAAGGCCCGAGGCTGCGCGCAGGTGCGCCGCAACGGGAAGCTGGGTCCGGTGCATCCCCGAGCGGAGACCCCGAACGACGGTGCGCGCGGGCCGGCAAATTGAGCTGCGAGACCAGTGTCTCCTCCAGACGCCGCTTGGGGGCAGCGTTCTTGATTGCCTGAATGACAACGCAATCAGACAGCGCTGTCAAGGTCCGTTTCCTGCTGAATCGGTCCGGTGGCCTACTGAGGTGCTGGTCCGGTGGACTCGCGGACGATCAGCTCGAAATCCAGGAGTTTGGACGGTGGCGACTCGCCATCCTCCCAGGCCACGCCCTTCAGCAGCATGTCGGCCGCAGCACCCGCCATGGCAGCGATAGGCTGACGAACCGTGGTCAGTTGAGGCCAGACGACCTTGGCTCCAGGGGTATCGTCAAAGCCGGCGACGGACAGGGTTTCGGGCACATTCAGGCGCAGACGGTTGGCGACCGCCATGACGCCAAGCGCCATGTCGTCATTGCTGGCAAACACCGCCGTGGGACGATCATCCGAGGTCAGCAGTTGCTCTGCCGCCTCGAAGCCGGAGCGGAATGAGAAATAGCCCTGCGCAACCCGATCGGGTCGCACCGAGAGGCCGCTGTCGGCCATCGCCGCCAGGAAGCCCTCATGTCGCAGATGCGAGGCCCCATGGTCCGGATGGCCGACGATGAATCCGATATCGCGGTGGCCCAGGGCGATGAGGTGCCGGGTCATCTCATAGGCGGCCAGGCGGTCGTCCATGCCCACCCGGGCCGAGCGGTCCAGATCACTGCCCGGCGAAATCCGGACATAGGGGACCTGCTCTCGCTCAAGCGCGGCCAGGACCACCGGATGATCGCAAACCGGCGCGGTCAGAATGACGCCGTCCATCCGCAAGGTGGCGAGCATTGGCGCAACCTGCTCCTCAACATCGTCGGCCGTGGAATCGAGCGGCTCGACAATGAGGTGGTAGCCCTCCTCCCGGCAGCGCGCGATGGCTCCCAGTTGGACATCGGTGATGTAGCCCGGGCTCGGATTGTCGAAGAACACGCCGATGAGATAGGCCTTCGACCCGGCGAGGCTGCGGGCCGAAACATTGGGGCGATAGTGCAGGGCCGCAACGGCGGCCTGCACCCGGTCACGGGTATCGGCCTTGACGTTCGGTTCGCGATTGAGGACGCGCGAGACGGTCTTGATCGACACGCCCGACTGCCGGGCGACATCGTGGATCGTGATCTTCGAGCTCAAGTCCGCCCCTCGCAACGCTGATTCATTCAGCTTGGCTGGCAATAAGCCATGACAGCCTTGTCATGGCGAGCCCCTCCGCGCGCGTAAGTGCACCCATGAGCTAGGAGATTGAGGCGTGTCCTTCCGGCGTCAGGGCCACGGCCGCCCCGATCAGGGCGGTATAGGGATGCATGACCACATGGGTCGGTATGGCTTTCATGTAGTCGACAAACCGGCCCTTGGCCTCGAAACGGGCGCGGAACGGGCCGGTCTCGAGCAATTCGACGATCTTGGCCCCGATGCCGCCGGCGATGAAGACACCTCCGCGGGCCCCCAAGGCCAGGGCCAGATCCCCCGCAGTCGACCCGAGAATGGCGCAGAACCGGTTCACGGTGGCCAGACTGTCGGCGCAGCCTTCCAGAGCCCGCTCGCTGATCTGCTTGGCCGGTAGTGCCGTGACCTTGCGGCCCTCGGCCGCCGCCAGGATCGTATGCAGGTCTTCCATGCCGGGGCCCGACAGGATGCGCTCGATCGACACCCGGCCGAACTGCTTGGTCAGGGCCCGCAGGATCTCGATTTCAATCTCGTCGGTCGGCGCGAAGGCGATGTGGCCGCCTTCGGTGGTCAGGGGCGTATCGACCCCATGGCGGCGGGCCATGCCAGCGACGCCAAACCCTGTGCCGGGGCCGAGGATCGCCAGATCCCCTTCGCCAGAGGTCGGCAAGTGACCGATCTGGCGCAGATCCTTGGGCGACAGGCGCGGCGCAGCCAGGGCCTGGGCCGTGAAGTCATTGATCAGGGTCGCTTTTCGAAAGCCCCCTGCCCGGCGCAGACTGTCTTCCGAGATCCGCCAGTCCAGATTGGTCATATGGACCGTGCCGTGCTCGATGGGCCCCGCCACGGCGACCACGGCCTGATCAGGATGCTTGACCCCGACCTTGTGCAGATAGTCCTCGATGGCCTCTTCGGCCGTCGCATAGTCCTCGCCCTTATAGGCCGTCGGTTCGATCAGGCGAGGATCCGGCCCGTCGAATTCCACCAGGGCGAAACGCGCATTGGTTCCGCCGATGTCGCCGACCAGGCCAAGCCCGCCGTCCTTCAAGCCGTTCATCCAGACCACTTCCTCAAGCAAACAGCACGGAGGCGCCGTGGTCGGCAGGGCCGACTCCCGCACGCATCCAGCCGAACATTTCCCGCCCAAAGCCCGGCTTGGACGCCGGGACATTCGCTGGGGTCCGGGCGCGCAGAGTCGCCTCGTCCACCAGCACTTTCAGATCGCCATTCGTCGCGTCGACCGTAATCAGATCGCCGTCCTGGACATAGGCCAGCAGACCGCCCTTGGCGGCCTCCGGGGTCACGTGGATCGCCGCCGGGGTCTTGCCGGACGCGCCCGACATCCGACCGTCCGTCACCAGGGCCACCTTGAAGCCCCGGTCCAGCAGGACCGAAATCGACGGCGACAGGTTATGCAGTTCCGGCATGCCGTTGGCGGCCGGACCCTGGAAGCGCATCACGACCACGACGTCGCGATCGAGCTCGCCACGCTTGAAGGCGGCGATGAAGTCTTCCTGCTCCTGGAACACGGCAGCGGGCGCTGTGATGGCGTGATGCTCGGCCTTCACGGCCGAAATTTTCATGACGCCGCGACCGATATTGCCGCCCAGCATCCGCAGCCCGCCCTCGGGGCTGAAGGCGTCGGAAACGGGACGGACGATGGCGGTATCCAGAGACTCTGCCGCGCCGTCGCGCCAGGTCAGCTGGCCGTCAACCAGGGCAGGCTCCTGGGTGTAGCGCGACAGGCCCGGCCCGGCGATGGTCAGGACGTCTTCATGCGCCAGGCCCGCCTTCAGCAGTTCGCGGATCACAAAGGCCATGCCGCCGGCGGCCTGGAAGTGGTTCACATCGGCCGAGCCGTTGGGATAGACGCGGGCCAGCAGCGGCGTGGCTCGCGAGATCTCGTCCAGGTCCTCAAGGGTCAGGATCACCCCGGCGGCATGGGCCATGGCCACCAGATGCAGAGCCAGATTGGTCGAGCCGCCGGTGGCCATCAGGCCGACCACACCATTGACGACCGACTTCTCGTCGATCATCCGGCCGACCGGAATGTACTCATTGCCCTTGGCGGTCACGGCTGCTGCGCGGCGTGCGGCTTCCTTGACCAGGGCCTCGCGCAGAGGGGTATTGGGGTGGACGAAGGCCGAACCGGGCAGATGGAAGCCCATCAGCTCCATCAGCATCTGGTTGGTGTTGGCTGTGCCATAGAAGGTGCAGGTACCCGGACCGTGGTAGCTGGCGCTCTCGGCGGCCAGCAATTCATCGCGCCCGACCTTGCCCTCGGCATAGAGGGCGCGGATGCGGGCCTTCTCGTTGTTGGGAAGGCCAGAGGTCATTGGCCCGGCCGGCACGAACAGCGCCGGCAGGTGGCTGAAGGTCAGGGCCCCGATCACCAGGCCCGGCACGATCTTGTCGCAGACGCCCAGATAGAGCGCCGAGTCGAAGGCATCGTGGGTCAGGGCGACGGCGGTGGCCATGGCGATCACGTCGCGCGAGAACAGCGACAGCTCCATGCCCGGACGCCCCTGGGTGACGCCGTCGCACATGGCCGGCACGCCACCGGCGAACTGGGCGGTGGCACCTGCCTCGCGTGCGGCCTCCTTGATCAGGGCCGGATAGGCTTCAAGCGGCTGGTGGGCCGAGAGCATGTCGTTATAGGCCGAGACGATGCCAATATTGGGCGCATTCGGATCCAGGGCTCGCACCTTGTCGACGCTCGGCGAGGCGGCGAAGGCATGGGCCCAGTTGGCGCAGGACAGCTTGGCCCGTCCCGGATTGCTGGCGATTGCCGCATCCATATGGGCCAGATAGGCGGAACGACTGTCCCGGCTGCGCGCGATGATCCGGTCGGTGACCCGAGCAATAACGGGATTGAGGCTCATCTCGATTACTCCGCCCACAGAATGCGGACCCTGGCGCGGTCCTGCTTGAGGATGGATGCCACAGGCAGGGCCGGATCAATTGGCCCTTCCAGAACAGCCCGTTTGGCCGCGCCGGTCACCAGCAGGACGATCAGATCCGTCCGGGTCAGGGCTGCGAAGGTCAGGCTGAGGCGTGGAATATCCGGGGCGGGTGATCCGGCCGGGGCAGCTAGAACCAGGCGCTCCGAGTCCGGGTCCAGCCCCTGGGCCAGGACCGGCGATCCCGGAAACAGCGAGGCAAAATGGCCGTCTGCACCGACGCCCAGCAACACGGCCCCAAACGGCGAGGCCGACGCGACGCCCGCCTCGGCCTTCAGGGCCGACTCTTCCTGTGTCACGCCTTCGAAATAGAGCGGCGCAAACCCGGCCTGGGCCGCTTGGCCGACCAACAGGTGGCGACGAACCAGACCCTCGTTGCTGCCAGGATGGGACGGCGGCACGAAGCGGTCGTCACTGAGTGTCACGATCACCTTGTCCCAGGGCACGGTCAGTTGCGACAGGCGATCATAGACCGGGGCCGGCGTGGTGCCGCCGGTGGCGGCGAAACCGGCCTGGCCACGCTGGGCAACGCCGGTGGTCAAGGCTGATGCCAGCACCGAGGCGGCACCGTCATAAAGCGCGTCCCGCGACGGGAAGACTTCGATCTTCGGCTGCGTCATGATCAGGCCTTCCACGACCGGCCGCCGGGCGAGATCAGCCCGTTCGACGATTGCGGCCCCCAGGTGCCGGCGGCATAGGGAGCCGGCTCGATATTGGCCAGGGCCCAGGCCGCCGAAACGCCGTCGATGAACTTCCAGGCCTGTTCGACCTCGTCGCGACGCACGAACAGGGTGCGGTCGCCGCGGAACACATCCAGGAACAGCTTCTCATAGGCAATTCGCCGGCGCCCGCCGCTCTGACCAAACGACAGGGACAGGGGCAGGGATTGCAGGCGCATGCCCTCTTCCGAAAGCCCCGGACGCTTGTTCATCAGGGTCAGGATGATGTTTTCATCCGGCTGCAGGTCGATGACCAGCCGGTTGGAAACCAGGTCGCCATCGGTGGCCTGGCCGAAGATATTGTGTGGCAACGGCTTGAACTGAACGACGATCTGGGTCCGGCGGTCAGGCAGGTTCTTGCCGGTACGCAGGAAGAAGGGCACCCCGTCCCAGCGCCAGTTGTCGATCGCCACCTTCATGGCCACGAAGGTCTCGGTACGGGTCGTCTTGCCGACTTCCTGCAGATAGCCCTCGCGGGCCCCACCCTCGACAACGCCGGCCACATACTGACCACGCACGGTGTCATGGGCCACGGTGTCCTTGTTGAACGGCCGCAGGCTGCGCAGAACCTTGACCTTCTCGTCGCGGACGGCGTCTGGATCAAAGCCCGACGGGGCCTCCATCGCGACCAGGCATAGGAGCTGCAGCATGTGGTTCTGCACCATGTCCCGCAGAGCCCCGTACTCATCATAATAGGGCCAACGGTCGCCGACCTTCTCGGTCTCGGCGATGGTGATCTGGACGTGGTCTATGGTGTTGCGGTCCCAGAGCGGCTCGAACAGCACATTGGCGAACCGCAGCGCCGTGAGATTCTGGACGGTTTCCTTGCCCAGATAGTGATCAATGCGGAAGATCTGCTCTTCGCCGACCACGGCACCCACGGCCGCATTGGTCTTGCGCGAGCTTTCCAGGTCGCGACCGATCGGCTTCTCAAGCACCAGGCGGGACTTGGGTCCCGTCAGGCCGGCGGACTGCAGGGCATTGCAGACCGGACCATAGAGGCTAGGCGACAGGGCGAAATAGACGACCAGCGAGCCATGCTCTCCGATCAGTCCGGCCAGTTGCGCCGCACCCTCGTCCTTGGTGATGTCGACGGAAAGGTAGTCCAGGCGGGCCGCCAGGCGACTCCAGGCCGCCTCCTCGACCGTGGCGCGCTTGCCCAGCTGCTCCCGCACCAGGGCCTTATAGCTGGCGCCGTCACCCTCGCCGCGCGCGACGCCGATGATCCTCAAATCGTGCGGCAGGAGGCGGTCAACCTCCAGGAAATAAAGCGAAGGCAGCAGCATTCGCAGCGCCAGATCCCCGGCGCCGCCCAGCAGCACCAGAACCTCACGGCCATTTTCGCCGTCGTTGGTCATATTCACTAGATCTTCCACCCTATGACAACGTTGTCATGACATGACTACTCGCACTTGGCAAGTCGGGTCGATCAACGTTCCGCCCGGGAAGTCGGGCGGCGCTCTAACTAGGCCAAACGCACGCCGCTCGCCATAAGACCAATCCAGTTTTACGGGTTGTTTGTCGCGCAAGGGCCCGGCACCGAGCACACGCGTTGCGCGCCGGATCTGAAATGCCGGGTCATGCGGAAAATCTGTGCGGCCTAGCCGCGCGCGGGAGAGCCGGCCGGGCGTGCCGCCCGGAAGCGGTCCTTCATCTTGGCCACCCAGCCGCCAAAGGCTTCATTGTCGGCTGTGACCCGTCCGAAGTCGGCACTCGACAGCGACTCAACGTTCATGCCTGAAAGCGCGACCCGCAGGCCATCCGGATTGCGGGCCCCCTCGACGAAGCCCGAATAGCGTTGCCGCAACCGCCCAAGTGCGCCGTCATCGTCCGCGAGGCTATAGGCGACACTCGCCCGGAGCAGGCGCGCCTCTTCGCCAGCCGACAAGGCGCCCTGCCCCTTCCAGCGATCACCGAGCGATTTTTCATAGAGGCTGGCGGCGGCAGGCCAGGTGCGCTGCTTCCAGGCGATTTCGGCACGGATGTCCTGGGAGTCGCGGCTGTTGTCGGTCTCGACCAGTTCGAGCGCCGCATCATAACGCCCCAGGCCCATATAGGCCCTTGCGGTGGCCATTCGCCGCTCGGCGTTCAGGGCCGGCGGCAGGATGGTGGTGCGGCTTTCATTGATGGCCTGCAGAGCGCTCTCGGGCTGCTTGTTCATCAGGAAGATCCAGGCCAGATCGGTGGCCACCTGGGCTTTCGGCACACCATCCAGGCGGTTGTCGACCTGGTATTTCAGCAGCTTGCCGGCTTCATCGAGCAGATCGACGTCGACAAGACGGCGGACCAGATTGCGCACCATCTGGTCGCCATCAGCGCCGAGCGGCGTGAGGTCCTGGAAATCGTAGAACAGGCCCACGGCCTGGATGGGCTGCATGCCATCCGCCAGGCCATCGAGAAACAGCGCCCGGAAGGCCGTATTCAGGTCGTTGCGCAGCGCGATGGCTTCGGGATGATCGGGCTGGTTGTTGCCGGCGGAGTGCAGGACCTCCAGCGCCTCGCGATAGCGACCCTGATCGATGAACAGCTTTCCGAGGCCGCGAATGGTCTCGAGCTCAACGCCGTCGCCACGCCAGCGGAAGCGCAACTGATTGAGTTCAGCGGCCGCCGCGCCGGCGTCAATCTGGCCCTTGGCGAGGCGGATCTGGGTGGCGTGGAGAATGGCCGGTGCCGCGATCCGATCAATCGGTGCCTTGGCAATGGCCTGGAACATGCGCAGGGCCCGGGTCTTCTCGCCCTTGGCCTCGAAAATGCGCGCCTGGGTCAGACGGATTTCGAGCTGGTCCTCAACTGGCACCTTGGGCTGGGCCAGGGCATTGGTGATCAGACGCTGGGCACCGACCAGGTCGCCGACGCCGAGCGCGGCTTCGGCCTGGGCATGGAGGAAACGCGCGCGCCACAAGGCCGGGAACAGCTCGAGCGCCCGGCCGCCGAACGCGAACTTCTGGCGAGCATCAGACCACTCGCCCTGCTGGGCGGCGATATAGCCACGCCACTGGGCGCTGGAGGCGTCATCGGCCAGGACCGGCGAGGCGAAATCGGTCTCGGCCTCCGTCAGACGGTTGGCCATGACCCGCGCCACGCCGCGAAGACCGCGGAACTCGGCATCGCCCATCAGGGTCTGGTGCTTGCGCGCGGCGGCATTGAGCACGCCGATCGCTTCATAGGCCATGCCCGAGCCGACGAGAAAACGCGCCAGGGCCATGCGGGCACCGATATCGCCGCTTTTGTCCTCGCTTTCGCCGACGGCGGAAATGGCTCCCTGAAGCGCATTGTAACGGGCCAGGAAGCCGCCCGAACCTGTCTTTGGCCAGTTGTCCAGATCAACCAGGGCCGGCATGGCCATGGGCTGAGGTGCGCCGGCAGCGGCGATTTCCGGGGCCCTGGCGGCGGACAGCGGCGACAGGACCAGCCCCTTGGGCCGCCCGATGCGCAGCAGGTCGCCATCGACCGATACCATCAGGTCGCTGGCATAGGTCTCTGCCGCCAGGCCCTGGGCCGAGGGCAACATCGCCATCTCGACATATTCGCGACGCGACGGCAGTCCCTTGGAGGGGGCCAGGGCTGGAGCGACCAGCAGGCGATCGCCAACCGCCGGATCATTGACCCAGACCGCCTTGGTGACGCCCGCCAGGGCGGCCGTCAAAGTCGCCGGCGTGACGGTCTCATCCCGGGCCACGCGGACGGGATCAGGGGTGGCCTGGGAGCCGGCACCCAGGCTGATGGTCCAAAGCCCGCCCTGGCCTTCGGCATAGTAGGGCGTGCCGACCGGGGTCGAGATCCGTAGGGCGCTGTAGTCAGCCCCCTTGAAGACCTGAACCTTGCTGAAATGCGGTCCGCTGGCCGGAATCTTGGAGAGGTCCAGGCGGGCCGGGGTGTCGAACACCACCCAAACCGCGTCCCCGCGTCGGAAAACGGCGGCACCGGCCGGAGCCGCCCAGTTGAAGACCAGGCGAGCCTGCCCCTCGGCCTTCTCGAATCCGGCCCTGACCACACCGCCAGGCGGCATAGGATTGGGGCGACCAACCGGTGCGACAGGGACCGGCGCAGGGGCGGCCTCGGCCGTGGCCCCCGCACGGGCGAAGATGTTGACGAAATCGGCACCGTCGGCGTTGCCGATCCGGGCATCAGCGTCATCCGCCAGGGTGACGATGATCTCCAGCGCCCCACCCGCGCGCCGCGCCTCGGCCGACTTGATCCAGCGCGGCGGGTTCAGTCTCAGGGTCGAAAGATCGGGATTGGCATCGCGATTGAAGCGGAAGGTCAGGACCTGACCTTCACGCCTGGAGGTCATGCGTGCCCCGCCCGCCCAATGGAACTCGAGCCGGCTAAACTCGGCGGCCTGGGCAACGCGGACGTCAAGCGATCCCCGCGCAGCCGCGACGGGACCGGCGGCATAGACCGACGGTGCCGCCACGCTGACGATGCAGGCCGCCGCGACGCCAGTCCGCAGGATCGCGCGAAGACTCATCGAGCGCCTAACCGGCCTTCCCGGGCGCGGGCGCACCGGCCAGGGGCGCAGCCGCCGCCTGCTTGCCCGGAGCGTTGGCACCCCCAGCAGGCGCGCCGTTTTCGGCGACAGCCGCCTTGCCCTTGGTAATCGCGTCGTTGGCGAAGCGATTGGCGAGGCGTTCGGTCAGGACCTTGGCGTCGGACGGCAGCATGTTGGCAAGGATCAGGCTGAGCGTACGCTCTTTCATCTTGGCGGCGATCGGCAGACGCACCGCATCCTCCAGAATGGTCATGCGCGCCGCTGCGTCCTTGGGCTTCATGCTGGAGAAGACCGTGACCATCCGGTCGACCTCAGCCGACTTCTGGGCGTCGGCCTGTCCCAGCAGGCCCTGGATGTCGCCCTTGAGGCCATTGAGCGCCTTGACCTTGGCATCCAGCTTGGCTTCGGCGGCGGCCAGAAGCTGCAGTTGCACATCGATGTCCTGCTCGCGCTGGTCCAACTGGCCGCGACGCGCGCCGAGGCTTTGCAGGATACGCAGCTCGGCGGGTGACAGGCCCGCCTCGCGCGCAAGGTCGGTCGTTGAAGGCGCGCAGACCCGCGGCGGAACAGCGGCGGCCGCCGTTGCAGCGACGTTCTGACCGGCGGATTCCGCTGACCTGGCCTCTTCGCCTTGCCCGCCCTTGGCGTCAGGCTTCACAACGCCCTCGGCGAAGGCCTTGGCACCCCCCAGCATGTCCGGGAGCGACTGGGCCCCGGCCAGGGCATTAACGGCCAAAACACCACCGACGGCGACGCCGACCAGCGGAAGGATGCGAGGAATGTTCTTCATCACCGGGCTCTGAAACTGGGTCCGGGACGCGGCGGATCGACCGGGCCCTCGAAGAGGTCATCATCTACCCGCGCTCGTGAACGCGGGGTTTCCTTGGGAAAATTTGGCCGCACAGCCGTCGGGCGGGTGGAAGCCTCACTGGGTCGGCCGACCTTGGCTTCGCGATCCAGCAGGCGCTCGAAGTCTTCGGCCTTGAGGCGGCGGTCCGCCGTGGATTCGGGTCGATCGGTCCGGGCAGGTGCCGGCGCAGCGGCCGGAGGCGCCGGCGTTACGAGCGGCCGGTTGAGGCGCTCGTCGAGCTTGGCGGCCAGGGCCGTGGCGCGTTCGATGCGATCAGCCAGAGCGTCCGAGGCTTCATCGGTGGCAGCCCGCAAGTCGGCCAGGCCCTGCTCGGCGCGGGCGGCCGCCAAATCCAGATCAGCGACGGCCTTGGCGAAGCCTGCATGACTGTCACGCAGGGCCTTGAGACGACGCTCCAGTCGCCAGCCAAAGCCGAGCGCCACGATCAGAAGGATCGCAAGCAGAGAATTCATGGCAACGGCGACGAGGCTCATTTCAGTTTCTGAACCGCCTTCTTGGCCGCCGGCGTCAGCGGCGCTTCCGCGCGAATGGCAATGGAATGGTTGCGCCGCCCCATGCGGCCACGGGTGAGCGGAATTGACCCTGCGCGGAGTTCCACCAGGCTGTCAGGCGTGGCGTTCAGCATCATGGTGTCGCCGACCTGAAGGTTCAGCACCCGCGACAGCGGCAGCTGCTGCTCGTCCAGTACGGCGCGCACCTCCATCTGGGTCGTCCAGAGCTCGGTGGCTAAGTGGCCTTCCCAGATGTTGTCGCGACCGAACTTCTCGCCCATGAACTGCTGCAGCAGCATCTTGCGGATGGGCTCCAGGGTCGCATAGGGCAGGAGCAGCTCGATACGGCCGCCGCGGTCTTCCATGTCGATACGCAGCTTGACCAGGATCGCGGCATTGGCCGGACGGGCGATGGCCGCGAAGCGCGGATTGGTCTCAAGCCGGTCCAGCGTGAACGAGACCGGATGCAGCGGCTCGAAGGCGGCCTTGAGGTCGTGCAGCACCACCTCGATCATGCGCTGGACCAGCACGCGCTCGATCGTGGTGTAGGGCCGGCCTTCAATGCGCATCGCCGCCGTGCCACGTCGCCCGCCGAGCAGCACGTCGACGATCGAATAGATCAGGTTGGAATCGACGGTCAGCAGACCGTAATTGTCCAGCTCTTCGGCCCGGAACACCGCCAGAATGGCCGGCAGGGGAATCGAGTTCAGATAGTCGCCGAACCGGATCGAACTGATGTTGTCGAGGCTGACCTCGACATTGTCGCTGGTGAAGTTGCGCAGGCTCGTGGTCATCAACCGCACCAGGCGGTCGAAGACGATTTCGAGCATCGGCAGACGCTCGTAGCTGACCAGGGCGGAATTGATGATCGCCCGGATGCCGGTGCGGTCATCATTGCCGTCGCCTGACAGGTCGAAGCCCAGCAGGCTGTCGATTTCGTCCTGGTTCAGGATCCGCTCGGACCCCGCCATGTCGCCGCCGCCGTCGTCCCAGCCGCCGCCCATGCCGCCGCTGAAATCGCCGAACTCGCCCGCAGCACCGCTCCCCTCGCCCCCACCGGGCGGGTTCTGCGAGGCCCATTGGGCCATCGCGGCCTGATCGTCGAGTTCGTCCGCCATGTTGGTTCGCCCAACCAGCGCCCGCAGGCGCTAGTTGATCAGCATCTCCTCGATCAGGACTGCATTCACCTTCGAGGGCGCAGCGACCAGATTGACCCGGCGCAGCAGCTCGACGCGAAGTTGGTAGGTGCCCTGGCTGCCGTTCAGATCTTCCGGACGCAGTTCGCGCAGGAAGGTCTGGAACATGTCCTGCAGCCTTGGCAGATTCGGCGTCAGGACCTCAGCCGTTTCCTCGTCAGGCAGCTCGAAGGTCAGTTTCAGCTTCAGGAAGGTCGACTTGCCGTCCGCCGTCTGCATGTTCACGACGATATCGGGCAGGGTGTAGAAGACGATCCCGTCGGGCCCTTCCTTGATCACAGGCGTACCCGCAGCGCCTTCCGCGCCGGCCGCTGCACCCTTTTCGCCCTCCTTCTTCTTGTCGTCCTTCTTCTTTTCCTTCTTTTCCTTGCCGTGCTCTTCAGCGCCCTTTTCACCGTGAGCTTCGGGCTTGGGCTTCATCAGGAAGAAGGCCGCAGCCCCGCCGCCGCCCAGCACGAGCACGCCAGCAGCCGCCGCGATCAGCACGATCGGCGGCTTCTTCTTGGCCGGCGCTTCACCGTCAGCACCCTCTTCGCCTTCAGGGGCGGGTGCTTCCTTGGGGGGTTTTTTGGCCACGCGCGCGGTTCCTTGGAATCTACCCGCCTACTCATGCGCGAGCATGGTTAACGATGTGTTTTGGCGGCCAATTCGTCGCAGGCAGAATCCACCCGGCAGACTCCGGCAGGCACCCCGCCGTTAACCCTACTACTGTTTGTTTTCACTATCTTTTTCAGGTTGGCACAAGGGTTGCATCAAGGGTTGCGGCGCATTTGTCGCGTCAGCCGCTCGAGTTAACTCGCCATGGAAAACGCGCTGTACATCGGCCTATCGCGCCAGATGACACTCCGCCGCGAGCTGGACATCGTCGCCAACAACATCGCCAATGCCAATACGACGGGGTTCAAGACCGAAGATCTGATGGTCCGTACCGAGCCGGCAAAGCCGGCCCGCACCCTGGGCAGCACCAATCCCATCAAGTTCGTCCTCGATGACGGTGTGGCGCGCGATTTCACCCAAGGCGCGATGACCAAGACCGGCGGCGACTTCGATGTGGCCATCGAGGGTCAGGGCTTCTTCAAGGTCCAGACCGCAGCGGGCGAGCGCTATACCCGTGACGGCCGCTTCACGACCAATGCCGAGGGCAAGCTGGTTACCCAGACCGGCCATCCCGTCCTGGACGAGGGAGGCGGCGAAATCATCGTCGATCCCAAGCAGGGCAGCGTCACCATCGGCAAGGACGGCAACATCAGCCAGGGCCGGACGAGCGTCGGAAAGATCGCGGTGGTCGTCGCCGACGATCTGTCCACCCTCAGCAAGGATGGCGACAACCTCTATCGCAACACCGCCAACGCCACCCTTCAGCCCGCCGCCAGCGCCGTCGTGCACCAGGGCATGCTGGAAGCATCCAACGTCCAGTCTGTCGTCCAGATCACCAAGCTGATCGAGGTGCAACGCGCCTACGAGAGCATGGCCAAGATGATGGACAACACCGCCGAACTGACCCGATCCGCCGTCGAGCGGCTCGGCAAGGCCAATTAAGGGAACCTAGATCATGCAAGCCCTGCGCACCGCCGCGACCGGCATGTCAGCCCAGCAGCTGAATGTCGAGGTCATCTCGAACAACATCGCCAACATGAACACTGTTGGCTTCAAGCGTCAGCGGGCAGAGTTCCAGGATCTGCTCTATCAGACCATCGAGCGGGCCGGTGCCCAGTCCTCAAGCGACGGCAATGTCGTGCCGACCGGCGTTCAGATCGGCGGCGGCGTGAAGGCCGGTTCCGTCTACAGGATCACCGAACAGGGCACGCCTACCATGACCAGCAACGAGCTGGACGTGGCCATTCAGGGCAAGGGCTACCTGCAGATCCTGCTGCCTTCGGGCGAAACGGCCTATACGCGCGCCGGAAACTTCTCGACCAACGACCAGGGCCAGATCGTCACGGACGACGGCTATGCGGTGCAGCCCGGCCTGACCGTGCCGCAGAACGCCGTTGCCATCAGCATCGGCAAGACCGGCCTAGTTCAGGTGACCCTGCAGGGCCAGACCGCGCCCCAGACCATCGGCCAGATCGAGCTGGCCAACTTCATGAACGAAGGGGGTCTGGAAGCCATCGGCGACAACCTGTTCATGGAAACCGGCGGCTCGGGCGCGGCCAATATCGCCGCCCCCGGCCAGCCTGGCTTCGGAACCCTGCTGCAAAACTATACCGAAGCGTCGAACGTCGACGCCGTCAGCGAAATCACCGCCCTGATTGTCGCCCAGCGCGCCTACGAGATGAACTCCAAGGTGATCACCACGGCCGACCAGATGCTGCAGGCCACCTCGCAGCTGAGGTCATAGACCCATGAAGCGCCTGCTGATCACCACCTGCTGCCTCTTGCTCGCCGGCCCCGCCCTCGCCGCCCAGACCGTATCGTTGCGGATGGACACCACCGATGCCGACGGTCGCGTCACCCTCGGCGACCTGTTCGAAGGTACCGGAGCGGTCTCGGAAACCCTGGTCGCCAACCGGGTCGGTGCCACGGCGGTGCTGGACGCGGGCCAGGTCCAGGCGGTCGCACGCCGGGCTGGCCTGGACTGGTCAAATGCCCAGGGCCTGCGGCGGATCATCGTCCGTCAGGGCGTCGAGAGCCCCGCGACCGCCCCCGGCGTGGTGAGAGCCCGGGCCAATGTGGAAGTTCTTGCCTATGCCCGCAGCCTGGCTGCCGGCGAAATTGTCCAGCCGCAGGACCTGATCTGGATCAAGGCTGCGGCTTCGCCGGCAGAAGCGCCTCAGGATGCCGACGCCCTGATCGGCATGACCGCCAAGCGGGCCCTGCGGGAAGGCGCGGCAGCCTCGCTGCGCGACGTCGCCGCCGCCCAGGTTATCAAGACGGGCGACATCATCACCGTGACCTACGAGAACGGCGGCATTTCCCTTGCCCTGCAAGCCAAGGCCATGACGGCCGCCGCCGCCGGCGAGGTCGTTTCGGTTCAGAACACCCAATCCAAGAAGATCATCCAGGCGGTCGCGACCGGTCCTGGCTCCGCGCTGGTCGGTCCCCAGGCCCAGGCCATGCAGAACCGCCCATCCGTCCGTTACGCCGCTCGCTAGAGGTCCAGTCCATGCGCCCTGCCCTGTTTGCCGTCGCCGCCCTCGCCCTGGCCCCGCTCGCCGCCTGTTCGACCGTCACCGAAGCGGTGAAGGGACCTGAGCTGGCTCCGGTCGGCTATCCCGCCCAGCTGGCCCCCATGACCCAGCAGTATGTCTCGTCACGGGATCCTGCTCCCCAGGCCGCCTCGTCCAATTCGCTGTGGCGGGTAGGTGCCCGCGCCTTCTTCAACGATCAGCGCGCCAGCAAGATCGGCGATATCCTGACCGTCCAGATCGATATCGACGACAGCGCCAGCACCAAGAACAACTCGGCCAGCAATCGCGCCTCCACCACCAAGGCCGGGGTCAGCAACTTCCTGGGTCTGGAATCCAGCCTGGGCAAGATCCTGCCGGGCGGCTTTGACCCGGCCAATGCCATCGGCACCAATTCGACCTTCACCAATGCCGGCGGCGGCAGCGTCAGTCGCTCCGAGAAGATCAGCCTGACGATCGCTGCCGTGGTCAGCCAGGTCATGCCCAATGGCAACATGGTCATTCAGGGCACGCAGGAAGTCCGCACCAATGCCGAACTGCGTCAACTGACGGTGGCCGGCATCGTGCGCCCCGAGGACATCTCCTCGACCAACACCGTCAAGCACACCCAGATTGCCGAAGCCCGTATCAGCTACGGCGGCCGTGGCGACATTAGCCGGGTGCAGAAGACGCCGGGCGGCCAGGCCCTGGTCGAACGCTTGTCGCCCTTCTAGGCCGCAGCCAGATCAAGCCCGACACATCCTTGAGGTCAGGCGCGGTGCCGAAAGGCTGCCGCGCCTGAACTTTTTCAGCCTGATCAGGCCCGGCGACCCGCCGCCGAGATATTGTCGATCCCGAGGGCGGACAGGGCTCCGTGCAGGATGCCTTCGGCGTCAAGGCCGGCCTGGGCGTACATCAGGTCCGGCTTGTCCTGGTCCTGGAAGACATCAGGCAGCACCAGGGTGCGGATCTTCAGGCCACGATCCAGCGCGCCGTGCTGGGCCAGGGCCTGCAGCACAAAGGCCCCGAAGCCACCCATGGCCCCCTCTTCCACGGTGATGATCGCCTCATGTTCGCGAGCCAGCCGCAGCAGCAGGTCGAGGTCCAGAGGCTTGGCGAACCGGGCATCACAGACGGTGGCCGACAGCCCGCGGGCGGCCAGCAGGTCGGCAGCCTTGAGGCTTTCGCCCAGACGGGTGCCGAAGGAAACGATCGCGACACTGGTGCCTTCACGAACAATCCGGCCCTTGCCGATCTCCAGAGGCTCAGCGCATCCGACCGGCATCTCAAGGCCCAGGCCCTCGCCGCGCGGATAGCGGAAGGCGCTGGGGCGGTCATCGATCTCGACAGCGGTGGCGACCATCCGGGCCAGTTCCACCTCGTCGGCGGCGGCCATCAGAATCATGCCGGGCAAGGCCCCCATGAAGCCGATATCGAAGGTCCCGGCATGGGTCGGGCCGTCGGCGCCGACCAGGCCGGCCCGGTCCATGGCGAAACGCACCGGCAGCCGCTGAATGGCCACGTCGTGCACGACCTGGTCGTAGCCGCGCTGCAGGAAGGTGGAATAGATCGCCGCGAAGGGCTTCATGCCGTCGGCGGCGAGGCCGGCGGCAAAGGTCACCGCATGCTGCTCGGCGATACCCACGTCGAAGGTGCGTTGCGGGAAGGCCTTTTCGAACAGGTCGAGGCCGGTGCCTGAGGGCATGGCGGCGGTGATGGCGACAATCTTGGGGTCGCGCTCGGCCTGGCGCACCAGTTCCTGGGCAAAGACCTTGGTGTAGCTGGGCGGTCCGGCGGCGGCCTTCTGCTGTTGACCGGTGACGACGTCGAACTTGACCACGGCGTGGAGCTTGTCGGCCGCGCCCTCGGCCGGCGCATAGCCCTTGCCCTTCTGGGTGACGACGTGGACCAACACCGGCTTGTCTTCGAACTCGCGGGCGTTCTTCAGTACACTGACCAGGGCATCCATGTCGTGGCCATCGATCGGGCCGACATAGTGGAAGCCCAGTTCCTCGAAGAACGTGCCGCCCGTGACCATGCCGCGGGCATATTCCTCGGCCTTGCGGGCCGCTTCGCGCATCGGCGTCGGCAGCTTCTCGACCACCGTCTTGCCCAGCTTACGCACCTTGCGATAGGCGCCGCCCGACACGAGATTGGCCAGATAGGCGCTCATCCCGCCGACCGGCGGGGCGATCGACATGTCGTTGTCGTTGAGGATGACCGTCAACTGCTTGGTGGTGTCGACCGCCGCGTTCATCGCCTCATAGGCCATGCCGGCGCTCATCGAGCCGTCGCCGATCACGGCCACGACCTTTTTGGTCTCGCCCTTGGCGTCGCGCGCGGCGCAGAAGCCTAGGGCTGCCGAAATCGAGGTAGCCGCGTGGGCTGCACCGAACGGGTCGTATTCGCTCTCGGCCCGCTTGGTGAAGCCCGACAGCCCACCGCCCTGGCGCAGGGTGCGGATGCGGTCGCGACGACCGGTAAGGATCTTGTGGGGATAGGCCTGGTGGCCGACATCCCAGATCACGATGTCCTTTGGCGTTTCGAACACGTGATGGAGGGCAACGGTCAGTTCGACCACGCCCAGGCCGGCACCCAGGTGCCCTCCGGTCACCGAGACCGCATCGATGGTCTCGGCGCGGACTTCGTTGGCCAGCTGTTTGAGTTCGGCCACGGAAAATCCGCGCGTATCGGCGGGCGAGGCGATCTTGTCGAGGAGAGGAGTCACGGTGGTCATGTCCGAAGAAAGCGCGCTCAGTTGCGCCGGTCCAGCACGAAATCAACGCTGTGACGCAGATGATTGGCGCGCTCGCCGAAAATATCGAGGTGCGACCGGGTCTGGGCCGCCAGGAGGTTCACTCTTTCCTTGGCAGCATCCAGGCCCAGAAGGGTGACATAGTTGGTCTTTCCCATGGCGGCATCCTTGCCGCCGGCCGCCTTGCCCAGAACGGCTTCGTCGCCTTCGGCGTCGAGAATGTCGTCGACGATCTGATAGGCCAGACCCAGGTCCTGGGCGAAGCCCATCAGGGCGGCGCGCTCGGAATCCTTGGCCCGGGCAATGATCAGCGGAATTTCAAAGGCGAAGGCGATTAATGCGCCGGTTTTCAGGCGCTGCATGCGGGCGACGGCCCCCAGGTCATCCCGAACGCCGAGAATATCGATCATCTGCCCGCCCACCATGCCCTTGGCGCCGGAGGCGATCGCCAGCTTTCGCACCAGCTCGGCGCGAATATGGCCGTCGTCATGGGTATCAGGATGGGCCATGATCTCGAAAGCCGAGGTCTGCAGGGCGTCGCCGACAAGAATCGCCGTGGCCTCGTCGTACTGCTTGTGGACGGTCGGACGCCCCCGTCGGACGTCGTCGTCATCCATGGCCGGCAGGTCGTCATGCACCAGGCTGTAGGCATGGATGCATTCCAGGGCGCAGGCCGCCCGCAGGACCGGCCGCTCGGGCAGGTCAAACATCTTGCCGGTTTCGAGGGCAAAGAAGGGCCGCAGGCGCTTGCCGGGCCCCAGGGCCGCATAGCGCATGGCCTCGGTCAGCCGGCTCTCGGGCCCATCGGCGCGCGGCAGCAGCTCGTCCAGCGCCACCGTAACGATGTCGGCCGACTGAATGATGCGTCGTTCCAGATCGATCAAAACAGCTTCCCTCCATCCGGCGCCGCGCGGTCCACGCTCAGAAGCACCACATCGCCCGCCGCGTCCGGAAAGCCCAGACAAAGCACTTCGGACATCAACGGACCGATCTGGCGTGGCGGAAAATTGACCACCGCCGCCACACGGCGTCCGACCAGTTCGCCGAGGGCATAATGCTTGGTCACCTGGGCTGACGAGCGCTTGACACCGATCAGCGGGCCAAAATCGATCGTCAGCCGGTAGGCCGGCTTGCGCGCCTCCGGAAACGGCTCGGCCTTGGTTACCGTCCCGATGCGGATGTCGACCTTTTCGAAGTCGTCATAGGTGATCGGGGTGGACGCCATCAGGCAAAGTCCGCCGGCTCTGCGCTCACGGCACCGCCCTGACCCAGAACGATTTTTTCGACCTTCAGGCGCGCGGCCTCAAGCTTCTTTTCGCAGTGCGCCTTCAGGGCCGCGCCACGCTCGTAGAGGTCGATCGACTGTTCCAGCGGAGCCTGGCCAGATTCCAGCTTGGAAACGATGCCTTCCAGCTCGGCCAGGGCCTGCTCGAAGCTCAGTCCGCCGAGATCTCCGTCCGTGGCTTTGGTGGCGTCGTTCATTTCAACTCCGGGGAGAACCACCGCACCCTAGTGGGGCGGGAAGATGCGGGCAACGACCTAGAATGAGCTCAGGCTTATGGGAAGCGGCAATGCGACCTGACAGACTCAGGCGAGGGTGAACCGCTTCTGGCTCCAGTAGCCATGGCCTTCATCCAGCAACAGTCGCGCGCCCTTTTTCCGCAGCGAGCGGGCGATCATCCAGTTGAAGAAGCCGTGGGCCAGAACCAGCACGTCCTGGCCGCTCCCGGCCAGTTCAATCAGCAGATCAGCCGCCTGGTCGGCCCGGGCCTCCGCCTGGGCACGGGATTCCTGGCCGCTATGGTGGTTGAAGAACCACCACCAGAACCGGGCAAAAAAGCCCAGATGACTGGGCGACATGCTGATCCAGCCCGGCCAGGGCGGTGGCGGCAGGGGGGCCTCGACAAAAAGCGGGTCCGTCGCAAAGGCCCGGCTTCCACAGACGGCCTGTGCGGTTTCAATCGAGCGTCGGCGGGTGGAGGCGATGAGGGTGCCGGCCGTCCGACCGATCTCGATGAGGGACGATGGCGGCGTCTGGCCTGTCTTCAGCCCGCCCACCTCATAAAGCGCCCACCACTCCCCATAGGCCTTGGCATTCAGCCTAACGCTGCGCGACAGGGCCGGTTCGCCGTGGCGGGCCAGGGTGATGAGGCCCGAACGTGCGGGCCTGACCCCGGCGAGGCTTTGGTCGGCGTTGCTTGCGTCGGCCATGTTCCAGAGAGAGCGACGGCAGACCGTCGATCCCTTTACTCCTCCTGCAGAGCGCTGACATGCGCGGCGGCCGAGCGCCCCAGCGCCTGGAGGTCGTAGCCGCCCTCGAGCGAGGAAACAATACGGCCCCGCGAGCGGGCATTGGCGACCGAGACAATGGCCCGGGTCGCCCAGGCGAAATCCTCGGCTTCCAGGTTCTGGGCCGAAAGCGGATCGCGGACATGGGCGTCGAATCCGGCCGAAACCAGGATCAGGTCCGGCGAAAAGCCGTCCACCAGATCCATCAACCCCTCGAATCGCCCTCGCCAAATCTCGCGGGCGGCATTGGGCGCGACGATGGCATTGGCGATATTGCCCAGGCCCGTTTCGGACGGATCGCCGGTGCCCGGATAGAGGGGCGACTGGTGGATCGACGCGAAAAAGACGGTCGGGTCGTGCTCAAACGCCGCCTGGGTGCCGTTGCCGTGGTGAACATCGAAGTCGATGATGGCCACCCGGCCCAGACCTGAGGCCTGGGCTACTCGCGCGGCAACGGCGACGTTGGAGAAAACGCAAAAGCCCATGGCCACGCCCGGCTCGGCATGATGGCCCGGCGGCCGCACGGCGCAGAAGGCCCGCCTCCCCTGGCCTGAGGCGACCTGGCGAACGGCCGAAACTGCCGCCCCGGCGGCGCGTCGTGCCGCGACCAGGCTTCCGGGGGTCAGGATGGTGTCCGGATCCAGGGCATGCCGACCAGCCTGGGGGGCCACGGCCAGCACCTTGTCGACAAAGGCCTGAGGATGCACCAGGGCCAGGTCCGCAAGGTCGACCAGCGGGGCATCGTGAGCTTCCAGGTCGAGGGTGGCGTCGTCGCCCAGGGCGTCGATCACGGCCTGCAGGCGCTCCGGACGCTCGGCGTGGCCGTCACCCGGCCGATGGTCGAGCATGTCAGGATGGGTGAACAGGGAGACGCTCATGCCCTATAGCTATCGCAGGCTGGTATTGGACGAAACAGGGCGATCGCGGTTATCAGGAGCGATATGAGCCTTTCCCTCCGACGCGCCACGATCGACGACGCCGACACAGTTTCCAGCCTGGGTGCCCGCACCTTCGCCGAAACCTTCGACTATCTCTATCCGCCCGAGGATCTGGAGACCTTCCTGGCCTATGCCTATGGCCTGGAGCGGACGCGCAACGACCTGGCTCACCCCGACAAGGCCACCTGGCTGCTGGAAGATGACGGCGAGGCGATTGGCTATGCGACCGCCGGTCCCTGCGATCTGCCCCATGGTGACGTCCGGCCGGACGATGGGGAACTGAAGCGGATCTATGTGCTCAAGGACCATCAGGGCGGCGGCAAGGGATCGATGCTGCTGAACGCCGCCCTCGACTGGCTGGAGAAGGACGGGCCCCGCCCTCTGTGGATCGGCGTGTGGTCCGAGAACTTCGGGGCCCAACGACTCTATGGGCGACTGGGATTTGACAAGGTCGGCGAGTACTTCTTCCCGGTCGGAGAGACCCGCGACCTGGAGTTCATTCTGCGGCGAGGCTGAGGCCCTGCGGCCTTTTGGCCAGACTGCTGATCGTCCTTCTGAACGGATGCAGGGACGGTTGCGTCCCGTTTAAGAACGCTCCACACTCCGAACAACTGTTCGAAAGTGTGCGCCGATGTTCCTTCGCTTCTTCTCCGAACTGCGCCAGGCCAAGGTGCCGGTGAGCCTCCGCGAGTACCTGATGCTCATGGAGGCCCTCGACAAGGACGTGATCGACCGCTCGGTCGAGGATTTCTATTTCCTGTCCCGCGCCAGCCTGGTGAAGGACGAAAAGAACCTCGACAAGTTCGACCGCGTGTTCAGCCACGTGTTCAAGGGACTGGAATCGGTCAGCGACGGCATCGCTGCGGATATTCCCGAGGAATGGCTGAAAGCCCTGACCGAGAAGTTCCTGACCGATGAGGAGAAGGCGGCCATCGAGGCCATGGGCGGCTTCGAAAAGCTCATGGAGACCCTGCAGGAACGCCTGAAGGAACAGAAAAAGCGCCACGAGGGCGGCAACAAGATGATCGGCTCGGGCGGCACCAGCCCGTTCGGCAACAACGGCTACAATCCCGAGGGCGTCCGCATCGGCCAGGACAAGAGTCGTCATGGCCGGGCCGTGAAGGTCTGGGACAAGCGCGAATACAAGAACCTCGATGACAGCGTCGAACTGGGGACCCGCAACATCAAGGTCGCCCTGCGTCGTCTGCGCAAGTTTGCCCGCGAAGGCGCCGCTGAGGAACTGGACCTGAACGGCACTATCCGTGGGACGGCCGAAAAGGGCTATCTCGACATCCAGCTACGGCCCGAGCGGCGCAACAAGATCAAGGTGCTGCTGTTTTTCGACATCGGCGGTTCGATGGACGGCCACATCAAGCTCTGCGAGGAGCTGTTCAGTGCCGCCAAGACCGAATTCAAGAACCTGGAGTTCTACTATTTCCACAACTGCCTCTATGAGGCCGTCTGGAAGGACAATCGCCGCCGGCAGGTCGAAAAGATCCCGACCTGGGATGTGCTCCACAAGTTCCCCAGCGACTACAAGGTCATCTTTGTCGGTGACGCCACGATGAGCCCCTATGAGATCACCTATCCGGGCGGCAGCGTCGAGCACTGGAACGAGGAGCCGGGTGCCATCTGGATGCAGCGCGTGGCCGACATCTATCAGAGCGCCATCTGGTTGAACCCGACCCCCGAACGGCACTGGGACTACACCCAGTCGATCGGGGTGATGAAGACCCTGATGAATGACCGCATGTACCCTTTGACCATCGAGGGCCTCGACAAGGCCATGCGCGAATTGGTCCGGGCCTGAAGACGTCCGCGAAACCAAGCCCCTATTCTCCCCCTCCCCAGCTTGGGAACCAAGCCACATGCAGACCGGCGGCCCGGCAGGTGGCGGTCGCCGGACCGCGCTGTCCAAGGCGTCCCGCAGCGTTGAGCCAAACTGTCAGACGCGCCAGCATTTCGTCAGGTCGCGGTCCATCTTGACGCTTGCGCCAATTTCGAACGCCCGTAAGACTTCCCCACGGGTAAAGGGGAAATCGTAGTGAGTCCGACCACCGACGCCGCCGTCTCGCCTCTTCTGACTGAAGGGGTAGCCGAGGCCGCCGAGACTGAAGCCGCCACCAAGAACCTGGTGTTTGTTGCCGCCGAGCGGCTCTTCGCCCTGCATGGCTTCCAGAACGTTTCGGTCCGCGACATTACGGCTGCGGCCGGCGTGAACCTGGCCTCAGTGAACTATCACTTCGGATCGAAGGACGCCCTGCTGCTGGAGATCTTCCGGCGGCGCACGGCGGAACTGAACCGCGAACGGGCCCGCATGCTGCACGAGGCCAATGACCGCCACGCCGGCAAGCCAACCGTGCGCGACGTTCTGGCCGCCCTGCTGACCCCGCCCCTGCGTTGGCTGGCCCCCGATCACGAGCGCCGGATCTCGCTGCAGTTCCTGATCCGGGCGCGCAGCGAGGGTACCGACGATATCCGTCAGATCCTGAAAACCGATGTCTCTCACCTGCGACGTTTTTCTGACGCCCTGCTGATCGCTCGGCCGGACCTGTCGCCGGAAGACGTCTACTGGCGCCTGCACTTCACGCTCGGCATGCTGCACAATAATCGCTTCGCCGAGTTTGATCGCCTGAACGTCCTGTCAGAAGGCACCACCAGTGAGGGCGATGTCGTCGCCCTTTTGGCACGCATGCTCGCCTTCGCCGAGGCGGGCTTCGCAGCCTAGGATTTGGCCCGCCGACCCGCGACTTGCCCGGGGAGAGGGGCCAGACCGTCGCCCGGAAAACCGGCGCAAACACAATTTAACATTCTTAACAGGCGATCGGCCTGTACAGGCGTCACACAGATAAGCATAAGTTAATGTGCTTGCTGGGGGACGCGAGCGAAAGGGGACGTTCGGATCGATGCGGGGGTCTGTCATCATCAAGGGCGCGCTGGTCGCGGCCGGGTTGGGAGTGGTCGCTACGACCGCCACCGCCCTGTCGACTCAAGCACCTGCGCCCTATGATGGGACACTGACCCTGGCCGGCGGTGAAGCCGCCATCGATCCGGACGCCCCGATTGCCACGGCGCGCTATGGTGACGCGCCGCGCCGGCCCGCAGCAGCCGTTTCCGAAGCCCTTCCCCCCTCGCCCATCGATCTGGCCGGAGCGGTTGCACCTTTGGCCGGCGGCCCGGCGATAACGGCCGTCGCTGCGCCGGCCCAGGTCACCCAGATTGCATCCGCCGCCGAGGCTCGCCCCAAGCCTGCCATTCAGACGCTCGCCGAGCCGCGCCAGCCGGTGCGGACCACGACCGTGGCAGTGGCCGATTCGCGCCCGCCGGCACTTTCCCTCTCTCGCTCCAAGGCCGGGCGTATCCCGATGGTCAAGGTCGAGGACATCGATATCCAGCCGTTCGGGTCGGCCTATGAGCCCTCGACCATGCAGCGGTTGTCGGTGAACGCCTCTGCCCTGATGGGCAAGATGAGCGGCGTCGCCCAGGATCCCCGAAGGGGGCGTTGGGTGTTGTTTGCCGCCAGTTCCGGCCAGGCCCTGAGCTGGAATGTTATCCGCAGCTCCATTGACGGCTGGCGGGGCTCCGGCTGGTCGCAGGAACGTCTGACGCGGTTCGGCACCCACCAGGTCGGTATCGGCTGGCGGAAGAACGGCAAGCAACTGTCGCTGAGCGCCACGCGCCGCAAGCTGCAGGCCGAGGCCTATTCAGACCGTGATATGGTTTACGGCCTGACGCTCTCGATCAAGCCCAAGCGCTGATCTGCCGGGCCGTTTTCGGCAAGTCGGCGGCCGTAGGCTCTGCGTCCCGGCCACCGCTTATCCCTTAGACTAGCCCCGGGCGGCCGCGATGCGTGCCCTGGCGATCTGGTCGGCCACGAGATTGGCCGGACGCTTTTCAGCGATCGACTGGTCAATGACCTCGCCCAGAGTCTGGGCCAGGCGGTCCAGCTTCGTAGCAACCCACTGACCGTCAAAGCTGCCGCCCGCTTCGAGGGCGCGAATTTCGGCCGCGACATTGATGATGCCGCCGCCATTGATGACATAGTCCGGCGCATAGAGGAGGCCGCGGTCAAACACCGCCTGGCCGATCATGGCGTCGGCCAGCTGGTTGTTGGCCCCGCCGGCGATGACCTTGACCTTCAGGCGCGGCAGGGTCGCGGCGGAAATTGCACCGCCCAGGGCGCAGGGCGCAAAGACATCAGCCTCGACATCAAAAATGGCGTCGGTCGGCACGATGGTGGCACCGGTCTTGGCGGCAACCTCGTTCAGAGCGGTCTGGTTGACGTCGGCGATGGTCAGAACCGCGCCGGCGGCATGCAGCTTCTCAGCCAGGTAGGCCCCCACATGGCCCACCCCCTGGATGGCGACGCGCACACCGGTCAGATCGCGCTGCAGAGCGCGCTCGACGCAAAGGCGGACGCCCCGGAACACGCCCTCGGCAGTGACGGGCGAGGGGTCGCCCGAGGCGGCCGCATGGCCTTCGAGGCCGGCGACATAACGAGTGGTCTTGCGGGTGCTTTCCAGATCAGACGGCGAGACGCCGACGTCCTCGGCGGTCCAGTACTGGCCGTTCAGGCTGTCGACCGCGCGGCCGAAGGCCTCGAACAGCTCCGGCGTCTTCTGGCTGCGGCTGTCACCGATGATGACGGCCTTGCCGCCGCCGAAGTCGAGGTCGGCCATGGCGTTCTTGAACGACATGCCGCGCGACAGGCGCAGAGCATCCGTCAGGGCGGCCTGGCTGCTGGTGTAGTCCCACATGCGGCAGCCGCCTGCGGCGGGGCCCCGGACGGTCGAGTGAACGGCGATAATGGACTTCAGACCGGTTTTTTCGTCGAAGAAGGTATGGACGCCTTCATGTCCCTCGAAATCGGGGGAATCGAACAAGGTCATGCCGCAGGTCTCGCCTCAGACAGAAGAATGCGCCGGGGTGTACGCTGACAGGCCTGCGCTCACAACCCCGAAGGCTTCTCCGGTGACGTCTGAGCCAAGGCTTCCATGATCTTGACGCTGGCCGGGATCGGCGGCGCGCCCGATGGCCAGGGTTTGGCGGGGTCGTTCAGGAAGCTCTGGGCGTCGCGCCAGACGGTCGCCGCCTGCCGGTCGACGAGCAACAGGTGCCAGCCTTTGGCATAGCAGGCCGTGCGGTGTTGAGGGCTCAGCCTGGCTGCGGCCTCGATCGTGGGTTGCTTGGGAATGATGTGGTCATTGACCCCATAGAACCAGGCCGTCGGGACCTTGATCCTGTCGGTCGAGCGCCAGGCCTGCTCCATCAGGCCGACCAGGCCGAAAATCGTGTCGGAGCGCGCGCCCCAGATCATTAGCGGGTCCCTGCCCATGCGGCGCAGTTCGTCGACATTGTCCGTGGGCATGACCTTGCGCACCAGCCAGTCCGGTGGCTCGACCACCCAGCCCCCCACCATGTGGGCGCTGACCCACAGACTGGCCCGATTGGGCAGGGGCTGCTCGGACCAGCCCCAGACGGCGGGCGCGAACAGCAGCAGGCGATCGACGGGCGGCGGCTCGGGATCGGTCATGGCGGCGATCGCCAGTCCGCCGCCCATGCTGATGCCGGCCAAGGCGATCTTCGCGCCCGGATGTCGCTCGCGAACTAGGGCCACGCAGGTGCGCACATCCTCGATCACCACCCCGACCGGTGCCCAGATCCCTCGCTCGGGCGACCGGCCAAAGCCGCGCACATCGAAGGCGTAGGTGGCGATCCCCTGCCCGGCCCACCATTCGGCAGCCAGATGATAGGCCTTGGAATAGTCGTTCATGCCGTGCAGCCCGACGATCACCCATTCAGGCTCAGCCTGAGCCGGCAGCCAGGTTCGCAAACCCAGCCGCGCGCCGTCGAAACTGACGAAATCCTCGCCCTCGAAGCGCGGGCCGCGAAACCCTAGCGGCCCCAGGTCCAGCCTCTGGGTCAGGGGTGTACAGCCGCCCAGCGCGGCGGCGGAGGCGGTGAGGATCAGGCTTCGGCGGTTCATGCGGCCAGAATGCCCGCCACGCGCTGGCGAAGATAGGGCGTGACCTCGGCCTCGAACCACGGATTGCGCTTGAGCCAGGCGGTGTTGCGCCACGAGGGATGCGGCAAGGGCAGGATGGTCGGCCCGAAGGTTCGCCAGGCCGCGACCGTTTCGGTCATGGTCCTGCCGGTCCGCTCCTCCAGCGCCCAGGCCTGGGCGTAACTGCCCACCAGCAGGGTCAGCTCGACCTTCGGCAACTGCTCCAGGAGTTGCCGCCGCCAAAGCGCCGCGCAGCGCGGCGGCGGCGGATAGTCACCGCCCTTGGGATTGGTCCCCGGAAAGCAGAAGGCCATGGCCGCAACGCCGATCTCGGGCCGGCCATAGAAGGTTTCGCGGTCGAGCCCCATCCACTGGCGCAGGCGCACGCCGGACGGGTCGTTGAACGGCAGGCCGGTCTCGTGGACGAGTCGCCCCGGGGCCTGGCCGCAGATCAGGATGCGCGTCTCGGGTCGCACCCGAACCACCGGCCGGGGCACATGCGGCAGGTAAGGCGCGCAGGCGCGACAGGCGGCGATATCGGCGAGGACGGTGTCGAGCATGTCTGGCGAGGTCTGAGCGGCGGGTGGGGCGAACAGGCCGAGCCCTAGCCAACCGCCCAGAACAGATCGGCCAGCCTATAGCCGGCCGAGGCGACGCGAGCCTCAGACACGCTGCGGGCCCGGACCACATAGGACTCTGACAGCAGCGGTGCGTCGTCGGGCGAGCGTCCCGCCAGCAGCCGCCCACCGTCATAGGCCAGGGACCTGGCCAGAACACGACTTTGCGTGACCCAGCCCAGGTAGGCCATCTGGCTGTCATGGTTGTCGCGCGGAACTGTGGATCGCGGATGCATTGCCGCTATCTCGCGGGCCAGGGCTTCGGAGCCGACCTCTCTCGAGCCAGGACGATCGACGATCCCGTCCCAGGTGTCGTGCAGGGTGTTTGGCGGTGCCTCCGGGCTTTTACGAACCCAGGCGATGGACCCGGCGCGGTCGCTTTTGGGAAAGGTCATCGATAGCCAATGCCCACCGTGCAGGGGCTGGTGCATGTCGCCGACGATGTGCATGACCCAGCACAGAGCGACAGCGCGCTGGGCATTGGGCGCGCCCCTGTCCCGGGCCAGGGCCAGATTCGATCCAAAGGCCTGGTCGGCCTTGCCCACCGTGATCGGAAGGGCCCACCCCCAGGGCGTGACCAGCTTCAGGGCGTAGTGCCAGTCGGGCCGGTCGAAGGGCCCGTTGCGGATATCGTCTGGCCAGCGCGCCATCAGGGCAAACAGCCGCCGCTCCCGGGCTGGGCCACTCAGTCCCGCCAATTGCTGGTCGAACCGGGCCCGGTCGGGATGGTCGCGCATGATCGCCAGAATGTCCGTCACGGCCTGCGGATGCTCGGCCTTCAGGGTGTCATAGGCGATGTAGCCCGTCGCCATGTGGCCCTGGTCGTTCCAGGCCAGGGCCGGCGCAGGCGCGGCGAGCGCCAGGCACAGTACTGCCAGTGTCGTCGCTCGCCACGTTTTCATGCCGCGTCCTCCCGAGGGTAGACCCGACCCTACACTATCCGCCCAGGAAACCCCGCTCCTTGGCGATCACGGTCGCGAAGGACGGCCGCGCCAGCACGCCGTCAGCCCAGGCCTTGGCCTTGGGCCAGCGGCCGAAATCGAAGCCGGCATGCATCAGGTTGACGAACGGACTGGCCACGGCGATGTCGGCCAGGGTCAGGCGGTCCTCGATCAGGAAGCCGCTCTCGGGCGCAATTTTCTCCAGATAGTCCATCACCGGCGGCATCTCTTCCGCCGTGGCCTTTTCGACGGCCGCCATGTCGGATTCGACACCCATGAAGCGCGGTCCGACAACCAGGTTGAAGAAGATCTTGCCAGCCGCACCAACGAAGATGCTGTCGGCGAATTCCTCAAACCAGATCGTCCGGGCGCGCGCCCGGGCTTCAGCGGGGATCAGGCTGGGCTCGGGATAGGCCGCTTCCAGATAGGTGACGATGGCGCTGGAGTCGGAGATCTTGAAGTCGCCGTCCTGAAAGCCCGGAATCTTCTTGAACGGGCTGATCTCCAGAAACTCAGGATCCGGCGAGCCGGGCCGGGCGACCTTGTTTTCGAAGGTCAGGCCCTTCTCGGCAGCGAAGGCCATGGTCTTGCGCACGAACGGCGACAGCGACGAGCCGTGAATGATCATTCGGTGAACTCCCTTTTGTTGGGGGTCATAATTCACCGATTGAGTTTCGTTTCAAGACTTACAATTTTGGGCCCGCTCTCCCCGGCGAAGGCCGGGGTCCAGATTCAGCCTGAGCGTCCGAGGATGATCCGAGATACGGCTGACCAGATCAGCAATCGCTCTGGGTTCGGTCTGGGCCCCGGCCTTCGCCGGGGAGAGCGGACAGGGGCTTAGGCGTCGTCGTCCTCAGCCTGATCCTCAACCACCGTCTCAAAGCTGGTCGGATCGCCCGGCAGGCGGGTGCGCAGCCGATAAACACCGCGGAATTTTTCCGGATCGACCGGCTTGTTGTGGCGCAGGATCACGATGGTCCCGGCGCGGGCCAACTCGATGGCATTGGTGCGCACATGGCCCAGGATCTGCTGCCAGCGCTCGGGCTGCACCGCCTTGGCGACGTTCATCGGGTCGATGGACTTTCCCTCCGGCAGGCCTGCCAGCTGGGAAAGAATGGTCTCTTGGATCGGGGTCGTCATGGGCGGCTCCATGCCACGGATCGTCGCCTTACGCGAGGGACGGCTTGCGCGCCAATCGACGCGGCTCTAGCTCAGGCCTGACGAATTTGCGGGGATGAGCAGATGGATGGTGGCAATGACGCGCCCGGCGGGCCGCGACTGGTCGAGAGCGGCGACTGGGCCGGCTGGCGCACCTGGTCAGGTCTGGATCCGTTCGAGGACCAGTCCGGCCCCTTCTTTTTCAAGGAAGACGACGCCGGTCTGGTGACCACCGCCTTCCTGGCCGAGACCCGCCACATGAACGGCGGCGGCTTCATGCATGGCGGCTGCATGATGACCTTCGCCGACTTCTCGCTGTTTGCCATCGCCTGGAAGGAACTGGCGGGCCAGCATGCCGTCACCGTCAGCCTGAACGGCGAGTTCATGGGCCCGGCCCGGCCCGGCGATCTGGTGACGGCCACCGGCGAGGTCACCAAGGCCGGCGGCTCGCTGCTGTTCGTCCGCGGACTGGTCTCGACCGGCAGTTCGCCGATGCTGAGCTTTTCCGGCGTGATCAAGAAGATCAGGAACCGGTAGACCCTCGGTAGCTGCTCCCCCTCTGGGGGAGCTATCGCGGAGCGACTGAGGGGGCGAATGGGGCCTTAGCCGAGCTAGCCCCCTCCGGCCCTCTGGGCCACCTCCCCCAGAGGGGGAGGATCTCGCTAAACCCCCGCCTTCGCCGCCGGCCGCTCCATCATCGCCGTAAGCCACCGGCCCACATTCACCAGCTCCGCGTCCGGCCTAAACTTGACCATCCGCGCAAAGTCGATCCCCGTGACCGCCAGGATGTCGGCGATGGTCACCCGATCGGCGGCGATGAACTCGCTCTCGGCCAGGCGACGATCGAACACCTTTAGCGCCCGCTCGGCGGCCTTGCGGTTGGTATCGGCAATTTCCGGGATCTGGGTTTCGATGGCGGCCAAGGCCGGATGGCCGTGACGCACGGCCATCATCAGCGGCGTCGACAGCAGCATCTCGGCACGCCGCGTCCACATCTCGATCACGGCGATCTCACGGGCATCGCGGCCAAACAGGTTCGGCTCGGGATAGAGGCTCTCGAGATAGCGGCAGATGGCCACCGACTCGGTGATGGTGGTGGTCTCATCGATCTCCAGCGCCGGCACATTGGGCAGGCCGGCCTTGGCGAGATAGTCGGGTGATCGATGCTGGCCGCCGAAGATGTCGACATCGACGATCTCGATGTCCTCGATGCCCTTCTCGGCCATGAACCAGCGCACACGGCGCGGATTGGGGGCGCGGCGGCTGTCATAGAGCTTCATGGCGAGGTCCTCCCGTTTTGACCGGAGGATGAGCGAGTTTCGCAGGGGAAGGAAAGAGCGGGTCGCTAGACGCCGGTAATCGCCTGGCCGAACGCGATCAGATTGCCGTCCGGGGCCACGACCAGCAGCTCGCGCTGGCCATAGGGCTTGTCGGCGGGGCCGTGGACGTCTCCGGCCGGCAAGGTGTCGAGGCGCGGCTTCAGTTCGTCATAAAGGGCGTCGACGTCGCGGACATCGACATAGTAGCAGAAGCGGCGGTTGCCCGGCGGAGCGCCGTCCTCGCCCTGCCCGGCCAGTATGCGGATACCCGCTCCTTCCCGCTCGACATAGGCATAGTCACCTGTCCGGTAGTGGGTCTTGAACCCCAGGATGTCGTTGAAGAAGGTCAGCGCCGGCTCAAGCTCGGGCACGTGCATGAACGGCGTGATCTGGATGAAATTCGACACGGTCTTGCCCCCCATGACAGGCGTGATCAGGCGCTCCCCGAGCACCTGATCACGCCTGGTATCAGAGCCCGAACAGCGCCCGGGGCATCAGGCCGATCAGGGATCCGGTCAGACAGGTCGCCAGGAAACCGGCCATCATCGCCTTCCAGACCAGGCCCAGCACTTCCTGCCGGCGCTCGGGCACCAGCACGCTGAAACCGGCCACATTCATGCCGACCGAGCCGATATTGGCAAAGCCGCACAGGGCATATGTCATGATCATCCGGGTACGCTCGTCCAGCAGGGCCTCGCCCGTCTGGGACATCTGGATGAAGGCGGTGAACTCGGTGAGGATCAGCTTGACGCCGAGCAGGCCGCCGGCCGTGCCGGACTCTTCCCACGGAATGCCCATCGACCAGGCCAGGGGCGCGAAGACCACGCCGAGCCCGCGAGCGATGCTCAGCGGCTGGCCGCCGACGTCCGGCAGGGCAGCCAGGCCCTTGTCGACCATGGTGGCCAGGGCCACGAACACGATCAGGGTGGCACCGATGTTCAGGGCGATCTGCAGGCCGTCGGTCGTGCCCTTCATAACGGCGTCGATGGAGCTGCCATAGGTCTTGTCGTCAATGTTGAGATCCAGGCTGGAGACCTTCTCCAGCGGATCGGCCGGCACGATGATCCTGGCCAGCAGCACCCCGGCCGGGGCCGAGATGATCGAGGCGGTCAGGACGTGGGCGGCCGCATTGGGCAGGATATCAGCCAGAATGGTGACATAGGCCACCATGGTCGAGCCGCTGACGCAGGCCATGCCGACCGCGATCAGCATGAACAGTTCCGACCGCGACAGCTTGTCGAGATAGGCGCGGATAAAGATCGGGCCCTCGATCTGGCCCATGAAAATCGTGGCGGCGGTGGCCAGGGCCGGCGGGCCGCGCAGACCCAGGGTCTTCTGGAACACGAAGCCGAAGCCCTGAGCGGCCCACTTCAGGATCTTCCAGTGCCACAGCAGCGCCGACAGGGCACAGACCACCAGGATCACCGGTAGGACACGGAAGGCGAAGATGAAGCCCAAACCCGGATTACTGACCGGATAGGGCTGGTCGCCCCCCGCCAGGAATCCGAAGATGAACATGGTGCCGGCCTGGGTCGAGGCCGACAGACCCTCAACCGCGCCGTTCACGCCGCGCAGCAGGGCCTGGGCCTGGGGCAGCCCGAACAGCAGCAGGACGAGTCCGACCTGGACGACGATCGCACCAATGGCCAGCACCCAGGGAAAGCGCTTGCGGTTTTCGGAGACCAGCCAGCAGAGGCCGAGGGTGAGCGCCAGACCCGCGAGGGCTTGAACGTTCTCGGGAAGAAACATCAAGACAGAAGAACCTTTGAACTCGGCGACGCCCCCGCGACGTCCGCCAGAGGGCGAGATTGACACCAAGTATGCGGTGAGAGGCAAGCGGCTTGCACCAGACCGGCCGCGAGGAGCAGGCCGTCTGCCCGCCGCCAAGGCATCGCGGCGATCCGGCCGCGACGATCGCGGCAAGGATTTGCCTTACCCCGATTTAACTTGGCCGTTCGCCGATCACCGCTATTGCTGCAACTCTCGATTGGGGGAGCATTGTTCGCATGTCGCTGGCCTTGGCCACATTGCTGTATGAGTGGCGTCGCTACATGGCGGCGGTCGTCGCCTTGGCGTTCTCCGGTCTGCTGGTCCTGGCCCAGGTCGGGATGTTCGTCGGTATCGGCAAGGGCTTTACCGCCCAGATCGACCGGGCCCGCGCCGACATTATGGTGCTGGGCCCCGGTGCCAAGGCGCTGTTCGGCGGCCCGTCCGGCTTGCCGCGGCGCATGATCCCGCTGGTCTACAGCCATCCTGAAGTGACCCAGGTCGCGCCCCTCGACGGGTCCGGCGGCCGGTTCCAGAACATCCTGTCTCCCGAGGAGCAGGCCAAGATCGACGCCCGCACCAAGGCCGCGGCCAAGGGCGGCAAGCAGGCCGGCGGAGAAGGCGGTGGTCGCAAGACCGAGTTCGTCAACGTCACCGTGATCGACGCTATCCCGGGCTATGTCACCGTACCGACCGACTACACCCAGTCGATGGTCGAGGCCTTGCGCCAACCCTATGCCGTGGCCGTCGACCAGACCGCGCTGAAGCGCCTGGGCGTCAAGAAGGGCGACAAGGCGATCTACAACGGCAAGACCATTACAATCGCCGTGGTCACCACAGGCTACCCCAACATCATCCAGCCGACCCTGGTGATGTCGCGCGACACCCTCCGGATGCTCGGCGAGGCGGACACCGGCCCTCGGGTCGCCCCACTGATGGTCCAGATTCGGGATCCCGCTCGTGCCGAAATCGTGGCGGCGCAACTCAACAAGAAGGGCGACGGCAAGTTCCGCGCCTGGACCCGTCAGGAACTGGCCGACGCCAACTCCAGCGCCATGCTGGATGACCAGATCATCGGCATCATGCTGGGCTTCTCGGCCTTCCTGGGCCTTCTGATCGGCGTGGCCATCACTTGGCAAACCCTGCGCGGCGCGATCATGGCCAATATCAAGGAATTCGCCAGCCTGCGCGCCCTCGGCGTGTCGATGGGCGACCTGCGCAACATCGTCATGGAGCTGTCCTTCTGGGTCGGCATCGTCGGGGTCGGGGCCGCTGGTCTACTGACCTGGCTGGTCACCCTGCTGGCCAGCGCCGGCGGCGTGCCGATGTATTTCCCGCCCAGCCTGATCATCACCGTCGCGGTCTTCCTTGTGTTGATCGCCATGCTCTCCGGCTTCCTGTCGCTGGGCATCCTGAAGAACAGCCAGCCCGCGGACCTGCTGCGATGAGCAATGATCACAGCCACCTGCGCGGCCAGAGCGCCCTCTCGGCCCAGGGTCTGGTCAAGCGGTTCAAGACCGGCCGGACCTTTATCGAGGTGCTCAAGGGCGTGGATTTCGACGCCAGGCATGGCGACGTGACCATGGTCATGGGCCCCTCCGGCTCAGGCAAGTCGACCCTCGTGGCCGCCCTGTCCGGTCTGCTCAAGCCCGACGAGGGCAAGGTCACCGCTCTGGAGGCCAATGACCTCTGGTCGCTGTCGGCCGGCAAGATCGACCGCTTCCGCCTGGACCACTGCGGCTTCATCTTCCAGGGCTTCAACCTGTTCCCGGCCCTCACCGCCAAGCAACAGGTCATGACCGTTCTCAAGTACCAGAACGTCGGTCCCGGCGAGGCCTCGCGCCGCGCCCAGGCCGCCCTGGAGTCGGTGGGCCTTGGCCCGCGCGTCAATCAGCGGCCTTCGGAACTTTCGGGCGGCGAGAAGCAGCGCGTGGCCATCGCCCGCGCCCTGGCCAAGAACCCGAACCTGATCTTCGCCGACGAACCGACCTCGGCCCTCGACGGCAAGAGCGGTGAAATTGTCATCAAGCTGCTGCGCGCGGCCGCCACCGAGCGTGGCGCGGCGGTGATCTGCGTGACCCACGACCCGCGGTTGGAGGCCTATGCCGACCGCGTCATCCACATCGAAGACGGCCGGATCCTGGACGACGTGCGTAGAACGCCCGACGCCAATCCCGGTCCGCTCAGCCACTGACCTTTTGGGGAAACTGATATGTTCGGCTTTCTGCGCCGCCCGATGTTCTGGATCGTCATCGTCGTGCTCGCCGTCGGCGGCGGCGGCTTCGTCTATATGAAGGGCCAAGCGGCCGAGAAAAAGAAGAAGCTCGAAGCCGCCGCCAAGATGGAGGAGCCCTCCCCCTACGCGGCCATCGCTAACGGCAAGGCTGATGTCGAAGGCGGCATCATCCAGGTTGCCGCGCGGCGCGGCGGCGTGGTCGAGGCCGTCTATGTCCAGGAAGGCGATGTGGTCGTGAAGGACCAGATCCTGGCTCGCCAGCAGAGTGACGAGGGCCGCCTGGCCGTCGAACGCGCCAATGCCGAGGTCGCCCAGGCCCGCGCTTCCCAGAACGCCACCCGCGTTCAACTGGCCACCGCCCAGCGCGAGCATGCCCGCCTCAGCAAGCTGACCGCCAGCAACTTCGTGGCGGGTACGCGTGTGGATGCCGCCTCTGACGCCATCGCCAATGCCCGCGCCACCCTGGCCGCCCAGGAAGCCCAGATCGCCACCGCCATCGCCCGCAAGAACGAGGCGCAGTACAACCTCGAACTGACCGTGATCCGCGCGCCGATGAATGGCCGTATCGCCCGCCGCTACGCCAATCCCGGTGCCGGTGCCTCGACGCTGAACGTGTCCAACATGTTTGACCTCGAGCCTGACACCCAGCGCATCGTCCGCGCCGAGATCGTCGAGGCTGACATCCCCAATGTCGCCGTGGCCCAGGAAGTCGAGATCCAGCCTGAAGGTGATCCCGACAAGGTCTATGTCGGCAAGGTCCTGCGCCGTGCCGCCGTGTACGGCGCTCGCAAGCTGGCCTCCGACGACCCCAGCCAACGCAGCGACGAACGCGTGGTCGAAGTCGTGGTCAGCGCCGACGGTGCCCCGCTGCTGGTCGGACAGCGCGTGCTGGTCAAGTTCATGAAGCCCGGCAAGAAGGCCGGCGTGAAGCGCGCGAAGGCGACCGCGCCCGTCGGCGGCGGCATGACCAAGCCGAACTAGGCAAACGACGCCAAGAGCCAAAGAGACGCCGGGCGGATCTCCGCCCGGCGTCTTGCGTTTCGGCTCAGGCCTTCCACGCTCTCAGGCGCAGCGCATTGCCGATCACGCTGACCGAGCTGAGCGCCATGGCCAGGGCCGCCAGCTGCGGCGTCAGGGTCAGGCCGAAGGCGGGATACAGCAACCCGGCCGCAATCGGCACGCCGGCGGCATTGTAGACAAAGGCAAACGCCAGATTTTGCCGGATATTGCGCATCACGGCCCGCGACAGCGAGCGGGCCCGGACAACGCCCATCAGGTCGCCATTCAGCAGGGTCACACCAGCCGCCTCCATGGCCACGTCCGCGCCACTGCCCATGGCGATGCCGACATCGGCGACGGCCAGGGCCGGGGCGTCATTGACGCCATCCCCTGCCATGGCGACCGATGCGCCCTCGGCCTTGAGGCGCTTGACGACCTCGGCCTTGCGATCCGGCAGAACCCCGGCCTCCACCTCATCAATACCCAGAGCGCGGGCCACGGCCATGGCGGTGACCTGATTGTCCCCTGTCATCATCAGCACGCGAACGCCCCGGTCCTTCAGGGCCTTGATTGCAGCGCGGCTGGACGGGCGAACAGGATCCTTGATCGCCAGTAGCCCGGCGGCCACGCCGTCCAGGGCCACGAAAACCACCGTCGCCCCCTCGCTTCTCAGCGCATCAGCACCCTTGGCCAGATCGCCGACCGCGATCTTCAGTTCGGCCATATAGGGCTCGGCTCCGATCGCGACGCGGCGCCCCTCGACCAGGCCGGTCACGCCGCGGCCCACGGGCGAGTCGAAGTCGGCGACCTCGGCCAGGGGCAGCTTGCGCGTCTCGGCGGCCTCAACGATGGCCTTGCCGAGCGGATGCTCACTGCCGCGCTCCAGGCTGGCGGCCAGGCGCAGGAGCTCGTCCTCAGGCACGCCGACAGGTTCGATGGCGCTCAGGACCGGCCGGCCTTCAGTCAGCGTGCCGGTCTTGTCGACCACCAGCACGTCAATGCGTTCCAGGCGCTCCAGTGCCCGGGCGTCCTTCAGCAGGATACCCGCCTGGGCACCGCGCCCGACCCCGACCATGATCGACATCGGCGTCGCCAGGCCCAGGGCGCAGGGACAGGCGATGATCAGCACGCCCACAGCCGCAACCAGAGCGTTGGCCAGGCGGGGCTGGGGCCCGACCAGAGCCCAGGCGGCGAAGGCCAGGACGGCGGCGGCGAGCACGATGGGCACGAACCAGGCCGCGACCCGGTCGGCCAGCCGCTGGATCGGCGCGCGCGACCGCTGGGCCAGGGCGACCATGGCCACGATCCGCGACAGCAGTGTGTCGGCCCCGACCCGCTCGGCCTTCATGACAAAGCCGCCGCTCTTGTTGATCGCCCCGCCGACCAGCAGAGAACCCGGCTCCTTGAGCACCGGCATCGACTCGCCGGTCACCATGGCCTCGTCGACATGGCCACGCCCTTCCAGCACCACACCGTCGACGGGGATCTTCTCGCCCGGCCTGACCCGCAGCCGGTCGCCCACCAGAATGCTGTCGATGCCGACCTCGGTGTCCTGACTGTCAGCACCGATGCGCCGGGCTGTGCGCGGGGCCAGGTCCAGCAGGGCGCGAATGGCGCCACCGGTGCGCTCGCGCGCCCGCAACTCCAGCACCTGGCCCAGCAGCACCAGGACGGTGATCACCGCCGCAGCCTCGAAATAGACCGGAGCCTGTCCGTGGTGGCCCTTGAAGCTGGCGGGCAGCAGATCCGGTGCCAGGGTCGCGACCAGCGAATAGAGATAGGCCGCGCCGGTTCCCAGGGCGATCAGGGTGAACATGTTGAGGCTGCGCGCCAGGATCGACGCCCAACCGCGCTGGAAGAACGGCCAGCCAGCCCAGAGGACCACCGGCGAGGCCAGTGCCAGCTGGATGAAAGCGTTGGCGCGGTCTCCCCACGGCGGCATAAAGCCAAACAGGTGTGCGCCCATGTCCAGCACGAAGACCGGCGCCGTCAGCACCAATCCGAACCAGAAGCGACGGGTCATCTCCCCCAACTCGCCATTGGGCGCGGCGTCCAGCGTGGGAGTTTCGGGCTCAAGGGCCATGCCGCACAGGGGACAGGCGCCGGGACCGACCTGGCGCACCTGCGGGTGCATCGGACAGGTATAGATCGTCTCCGCCGGAGCGGCCTCGGCCTTCTCCGGCTGTGCGAAGGTGTAACGCTCGGGGTCGGCCACGAACTTCGCCTCGCACCCGGCCGAGCAGAACCAGTAGGTCTCGCCGCCATGGCTGGCGCTGTGCTTCACCGTCGCCGGGTCGACAGACATCCCGCAGACCGGATCGCGCGACATGGCGACCGTCGTTGCGGGAGCGCCGCCCCCGCAACAGGCATGCGGCTTGCCAGAGGGGGCGTGGTCATGGGGGGACATGTGGACTTCTCCTGAGGAGCTGGTGCCGCTATATACCCCCATAGGGTACATCATCAAGTACCCCCATGGGGTATCCGATGCAGCCTGACACCAAGGCCTCCGCCATGAAACGCCTGAACCGCATTGAGGGTCAGGTACGCGGGATCACAAAGATGATCGACGACGACCGCTACTGTATCGACGTGATCACCCAGATCTCAGCGGTCCAGGCCGCCCTGCGCCGGGTGGAGGAGGAAATCCTGCGCGATCACGTCACCCATTGCGTGGAACACGCCATCCAGAGCGGCAACCCGGAGTCGCAGCGCGAGAAGGTCGCCGAGCTGATCGCCGTACTTGCCCGTAGCGGCCGTTGACCTGACGTCTTGACGCCTCCCCTCCCGCGCCGCACAAACGCGCCAAACCAAACACGTGTTTGAGGGAGACTAGGGCATGTCGGACATCCGTTTTGACGGCAAGGTGGCGATCGTTACGGGCGCGGGTGGTGGCCTGGGTCGACAGCACGCCCTGGAACTGGCCCGTCGCGGCGCCAAGGTGGTCGTCAATGATCTGGGCGGCAGCGTCGACGGCTCGGGCGGCTCGTCCGAAGCGGCCCTGAAGGTAGTCGAGGAGATCAAGGCGTTCGGCGGCGAAGCCATCGCCCACGGGGCCTCGGTGACCGACGACGCCGGCGTCGCCGACCTGGTCAAGACCACGATGGAGACCTGGGGCCAGATCGACATCCTGATCGCCAATGCCGGCATCCTGCGCGACCGCACCCTGACCAAGATGGAACTGGCCGACTTCGAAGCGGTCATGCAGGTCCACGTCTGGGGCACCTTCAAGCCGATCAAGGCCGTCTGGGACATCATGAAGGCCCAGAACTACGGCCGCATCGTCGTCACAACTTCATCGTCGGGCATGTACGGCAATTTCGGCCAGTCGAACTATGGCGCGGCCAAGATGGCGGTGCTCGGCCTGATGAACACGCTGAAGCTCGAAGGTGCCAAGAACAACATCAAGATCAACGCCATCAGCCCGGTCGCCGCCACCCGCATGACCGAAGGCCTGATGCCGCCGGAAGTGCTCGCCAAGCTGGCCCCCGAGGCCGTGACGCCGGGCGTGGTCTATCTGGTCTCGGAAGACGCGCCGACCGGTGCCATCCTGACCGCCGGGGCCGGGGCGTTTGCCCTGTCGCGGATCTATGAGACCGAAGGCGTCTATCTCAGCGACGGCGACCTGTCGGCCGAAGGCATCCGCGACCACTGGGACCAGATCACCGGCGAAGACGGCCAGAAGGCCTATTTCAACGGCGGCGAGCAGGGCCAGAAGTTCTTCCGCAAGATGGCCGGCGGCTAGAGCAGCTCATCACCAAAGCGAAACAGGAAAACGGGGCCCCAGTGGCCCCGTTTTTTATCCGGAGATCCGGACCCACAAGGCCTTGGCTGCGCCAGTGAAGGCCCGGGCCGCAGCACTCTCCGGCTTGCCCAGCACCACCGGTACGCCGCCATCGCCGCCTTCACGGACGGCAAGCTCGATAGGAACTTCCGCCAGAACTGGCACACCGAGTACCTTGGCCTCGGCGACGCCGCCGCCGGTGCCGAAGATCGGGATCGGCGCACCCGTCGTCGGGTCGGCGAAAAAGGCCATGTTCTCGATCAGGCCCAGGATCGGAGTTGCGGTCTTGCCGAACATGATGGCCGCCCGGCGCGCGTCAATCAGGGCGATCTCCTGCGGCGTGGTCACCAGAACCGCGCCATCGATGCGCAGCTTCTGGACCAGGGTCAGCTGAACGTCTCCGGTGCCCGGCGGCAGGTCGACGACCAGGACATCCAGCGGCGTTGCTTCGGAGCCCCAGGCCACATCGTGAATCATCTGACGGACGGCGGACGACGCCATGGGTCCCCGCCAGATCATCGCCTTGTCTTCGTCGACCATGAAGCCGATCGACATGATCTTGATCCCGTGAGCCTCCAGGGGCTGCAGCTTGCCGTCCTCGAAGCTGGGTTCGCCATTGACGCCCATCATGCGCGGCCCGGAAGGGCCATAGATGTCGGCGTCCAGCAGACCGACCTTCAGGCCCATGGCGTGGAAGGCACAGGCCAGGTTGGTGGCGACGGTGGACTTGCCCACCCCACCCTTGCCGGAGGCGACGGCGATCACGTGGCGGACATGAGCCGGCTTTTCGGCTTCGGGCGGCGGAACCATGCGCGCTTGGGGATCTTCACTGACCCTCGCGCCCTTGCGCACCCGCGTCGCGCCCTCGGCGGCCTGGGCGGTCAGGACCACCTGGGCGACGTCAATGCCCGGCAAATCGGCCAGGACCTTTTCGGCGGCTGTCCGAACCGGCCCATAGGCAGCGGCACTAGCCGCCGGAACCTCAAGCATGAAACCGGCGCGGCCATTGCGGACCACCAGTCCCTGCACCAGGCCAGCCGCCACCAGGCCCTGGCCGGAGACCGGATCAATGACCCGATCCAGGGCCGCTCGGGCCGCGTCGGAAGAGATGGAAGCGGCGTCGGTCACGTCAATGCCTTGCCATGTGGAGTGGGGGTCCTCATATCCGCGTGTGGGGCTTGATTTACAATCCCCGCTGAAAATCAAAAGTCGACGGGAAGACAACGCCGCCCATGCCGTGGAACGACAATGCTGGCCCTGGTCCCTGGGGTTCACCGCCGACAAACGGCGACAAGGATGATGCCCCCCGCCCGGGCCCGCGCCGCCCCTCTGGCGGCCCCCGCGACCCCCAGACGCCGATCGACCTGAATCAGGTCCTCGAAGAGCTGACGGCGCGTGTGCGCGGCTATTTCGAAGGACCAGATCGTCCTCGCGCCATCGCAACGGCCGCCAGCGCCGTCGTGGCCCTCTGGGCGGTGACCGGGATCTATGTCGTCCAGCCTAACCAGCAGGGCGTGGTCAGTACCTTCGGGGCCTATTCGCGCGTCGCCAATCCAGGCCTGCGCTATCACTTGCCCTTCCCGATCGAGGCCGTCGAAAAGGTCTCGGTCAGCGAAATCCGCACCACCGACATCGGCGGCTCGGGTGTCGACGGCGGCGAAGAGCGGCTCATGCTGACCAGTGACGAGAACATCGTCGACCTCGCCTTCTCGGTGCAATGGCGCGTATCAGACGCCCCAAAATATCTGTTCAATGTCCGCGATCCAGACAGCGTCATCCGTGCGGTCGGCGAGAGCGCCATGCGCGAAGTGGTCGGCAAGACGGCCCTGACGCCGATTCTGACCACGGGCCGCGGCCAGCTCCAGCTGGAGGCCGAACGCCTGATGCAGCAGATCCTGGATCGCTATGATGCCGGGGTCTTCGTCGAAAGCGTGCAGATCCAGACGGCCACGCCGCCGCCGCCGGTGATCGACGCCTTCCGCGATGTCCAGCGCGCCAGCCAGAACGCCCAGTCCGCCGCCAACGTCGCCCGCGGCCAAAGCGCCCAGATCGTGCAACAGGCAAAGGGTTATCGCGAGCAGGTCGTGCGTGAGGCCGCCGGTGAGGCGGCCCGCTTCAACCAGATCTATGACCAATACAAACTGGCCCCGGCGGTGACGCGCGAGCGCCTCTATCTCGAGACCATGCAGCGCGTACTGGCCAATTCCAACAAGGTCATCATCGACAGCAAGGGTGCCAGCGCCCCGGTGATCCTGCCGCCTGACGCCTTCCGTCCCAAGAACGCCACCGTGGTCAAGTCCATCGACGGAGACGTGCAATGATCCGTCCGCAAAACCACCTCACCGCCATCGGGGCCGCCGCCGGTGCCCTACTCCTGCTGCTGGGCTCCACCGTCTACCAGGTTGACCAGCGCCATCAGGCCCTGGTCATCCGCTTCGGCGACCCGATCCGGGTGGTCCACACGCCAGGCCTGCACCTGAAGGCGCCGTTCCTGGATCGGGTCGTCAAGTTCGACAACCGCAACATCGCCCTGAACGCCGACCAGGAAGAGGTCATCGCCGCCGACCAGGAACGTCTGGTGGTCGACGCCTTCGTCCGTTACCGGATCAGCGACCCGCGCCAGTTCTACAAGACCCTGGGCGACGAGACCAAGGCCAAGGACCGGCTGGAGCGCATCGTCAACGCCTCGCTGCGCCAGACCATCGGCCGCGCAAATTCCGAGGAAGTGATCGCCGGCAAGCGCGCCGTGATCATGGCCGCCATTCGTGACGAGGTCGGCCGACAGGTGAAGGCCTCGAACCTGGGCGTCCAGATCATCGACGTCCGCATCCGTCGCGCCGACCTGCCCGAAGCCAACCAGAAAGCGGTGTTCGAGCGCATGCAGACGGCTCGCCAGCAGGAAGCCGCCCAGCTTCGCGCTATCGGCGAGCAGCAGAAGCGCGAAATCGTGGCCACCGCTACCGAAGAAGGCGAGAAGATCCGGGGTGAAGGCGATGCTCGCCGCGCCGAGCTCTTCGCTTCCAGCTTCGGCCGCGACCCCAATTTCGCGGCCTTCTATCGTTCGATGCAGGCCTATGAGGCGTCCCTTGGCAAGGGAGATGCCACCCTGGTGCTGTCGCCCGACAGCGCCTTCTTCAAGTACTTCCAGCGCGGACCGCAAGCGCAGTAAGAACCAGGGCCGCGAGAGTCTCTCGCGGCCCTTTTTCCTTCCGGAAGGTCCCATGCGCCGCAACGCCCTTCTGGCCTGTCTGCTTGCCTGGCTGACAGCGACGCCCGTGTTCGCCGCCCCGCTGGACGTGCGGGTCGTGGTGGTCACCGCCTTCGAGATTGGCGAGGACACCGGTGACAAGGCCGGCGAGTTCCAGGCCTGGGCCGACCTCATGCCTCAGAAGGTCTCGTTTCCAACGGGTTTTCGCGACCTGCGCTATGATCCGACCCGCAAGGTCCTGCTGCTGTCGACCAGTATGGGGACCAACCGCGCGGCGATCTCGACCATGGCCCTTGGCCTGGATCCGCGCTTTGACCTGTCGAAAAGCTACTGGCTGATAGCAGCCATTGCCGGGGTCAATCCCAACCAGGGGTCCGTGGGCTCCGCCGCCTGGATCGGCACGGTGATCGACAGCGACTTCGGCTATGCCATCGATCCGCGCGAAACACCCAAGGCCTGGAGCACCGGCCAGATCCCGTTCGACCGCAAGGCACCCTTCCAGACCCCTGCCCCGGCCAGGCCGAACTACAACCTGTTTCAGCTCAATACCGGCCTAAGGGACTGGGCCTTCGATCTGACCGTGCGCTCTGCCATTCCGGACAACGCCGCCCTGAAGGCCCTGCGGGCACCCTATGTCGACCTGCCCAGGGCCCAGACGCCGCCGGCGGTGCTCAAGGGCGACGAGGTCAGCGGTCAGGCCTTCTGGCACGGCGCGATCCTCAACCAGCACTATGAGGCCTGGGCCAATTACTGGACCGGCGATCAGGATGGCTTCGTGATGACGGGCATGGAAGACACGGGCGTGCTGGCCGCCATCGACGCCCTGGGCCGCGCCGGTCGGGCCGATCCGTCGAGAGTGCTCGTGCTGCGAACCGCCAGCAACTACACGACCCCGCCGCCCGGCGGCGACGCGGCGATCAATCTACTGGGCGACCACACCGGCGTACCGGCCCTGCAATCGGCGCTGGATGCGGCCTTCAAGATCGGCCGCGTGGTGGTCGAAGAGCTGACCGGAAACTGGTCGCGCTATGCGAACGCCGTTCCCGCCGGCCGCTGAAGCCCGAAACACTCAGACCGACGCCTTCAACAGGTCCAGCACCACATGCAGGCTGTCTGCAATGTGGACGCACTTGTCATGCATCTCTTCATTGGGATCGAGGATGTCGGGCACCATCACGGTCATCATGCCCGCCGCGTGGGCAGCGCGGACGCCGGCATGGGAGTCTTCCAGCGCCAGACAGTGGGCGGGATCGACGCCCAGCCGGCGGGCGGCTTCCAGATAGGGATCAGGATGCGGTTTGTGACGCACGACATCGGCGTTGGCGACCACGGCGTTGAACCGGCTCAGCAGGTCAAAGCGCCCCAGATACTTTTCGACCGACACCATGCCGTTGGACGTGGCGATAGCGCAGGGCAGGCCCAGGTCATCCAGATGGTCGAGAATCTCGATCACCCCGGCCTTCAACTTGGTTTCGGCTTCCAGCAGGTCCTCGACGTCGCTCCAGACGCGCTCGAAATAGGCCTGGATCGGAAAGTCCTCGCCATAGAGTTCGCGCAGCAGAATGGCGCTCTCGGGGTTGGTCTTGCCCACCATTGACGCATAGATCTCGCCGGTGAAGACCACGCCGAACACCGAGCCGGCCTCGATCATGGCGGCGCGATAGACGATCTCGGTGTCCAGCAGCAGCCCGTCCATGTCGAAGATCACCGCCTCGACGCGGCGCGGGAAGCTCATGCAACGAACTCCGAGGCCTTGTAGCCCTGGAAGTAGAGTAAGGCGGTGAGGTCGGCGTGATCGACCTTGGCGTGGGCCTGAGCGGCAACGATGGGCTTGGCGCGATAGGCAACGCCCAGACCGGCAGCCTCGATCATCGCCAGGTCATTGGCTCCGTCGCCAACGGCAAGAGCGTCGGCGGGGGTCAGGCCCAGGGCGGCGGTTTCTTCCCGCAGGGCGGCCAGCTTGGCCTCCTTGCCCAGGATAGGGTCGCCCACCTGTCCGGTCAGCTTGCCGCCTTCTTCGATCAGGGTATTGGCGCGGTTGAGGTGGAACCCCGCAGCCTCGGCCACCCGGCTGGTGAAGAACGTGAACCCGCCCGAGACCAGGGCACATCGGGCCCCGTGGGCGGCCATGGTCCTGACCAGGGTCTCGGCTCCGGGATTGAGCCGTACGCGCTCGTCGTAGCAGGTCTGCAGGGCGTCGACCGACAGGCCGCTCAGCATGCCGACCCGTTCCCGCAGAGCCCCCTCGAAGGCCAGTTCGCCGCGCATGGCGCGCTCGGTGATCTCGGAGACCTTGTCCTTGACGCCCGCAAAGTCGGCGAGTTCGTCCAGGCACTCGACATTGATGATGGTCGAGTCCATGTCGGCGATCAGCAGGCGCTTCCGGCGGTTCTCGACCGGCTGGATGGCGATATCGACCGGCAGGCCAACGAGCGCCGCCTCCAGTGCCGGGATGTCGCCTCCGTCGAAGACGAAGTCGCAGGCCAGAGGGCCCAGCGGCGCAGGACGGGTGGACAGGGCCGCCTCGACGCGCGACACGGCTTGAGCGTATGCGGCGGGGTCAGCCCCCACCACGGTGAGGACGGTCGGGATCATGGAGAGCTTGGACATCGCGCCCCGCATCTGGCTGATCGCCGGCCCGACCGCAAGCGGCAAGTCTGCCTTTGCCCTGCGTCTGGCCCAGGAAATCGGCGGCGAGATCATCAATGCCGACTCCATGCAGATCTATGCCGGCCTGCGCGTCCTGACCGCCGGTCCCTCGCCCGATGAGGCCGCGGCGGTTCCGCACCATCTGTTCGGCACGGTCGACGCGGCCCAGTCCTGGTCGGTCGGCAAGTGGCTGGAAGCGGCCATGATCGCCCTTCGAGACATAGACCATCGCGGCAAGCCTGCCGTCGTCGTCGGCGGCACCGGCCTCTATTTCCGGGCCCTGACCCACGGCCTGGCCGACGTGCCGGCGGTCTCGGAAACCCAGCGTGAAATCTCCGGCCTGCTCTATGCCGCCCAGGGCGAGGCAGAGTTTCGGGAAGACCTTCGCAAGCTTGATCCCGAAGCGGCCGACCGGATCGAGATCGGCGACCGCCAGCGGCTCCTGCGCGCCCACGCCGTCGCCGTGGCCACCGGCCGGTCCCTGACCGAATGGCAGAACGACACCCGGCCCTCCCTGGCGCCCGGCACCTGGAAGGGTGTGGTCCTGGATCCGCCCCGCGCCGACCTCTATGCCCGCTGTGATGCCCGCCTTGGGGTCATGGTGCAGAACGGAGCGCTGGAGGAGGTTGCGGCCATGGAGGCCCGCGGCCTCAACCCTGCCCTGCCCGCGCTCAAGGCCCTCGGCTACCGCGAGCTGGCAGCCCACCTGCGCGGGGAGACCAGCCTGGACGCAGCACTGGACGCGGCCCGTCAGGAAACCCGCCGCTATGCCAAGCGCCAGTTGACCTGGTTCAGGAACCAGACTCCCGACTGGCAGCGGGTTTAGTTGCCGAACCGCCGATCACAAGGAACGCCCATGTCCGACCTCAACGACCTCGCAGAACGCGTTGCCGAGCGCCTGATCGCCCGGGGCGAAACCGTCGCCATCGCGGAGTCCTCGTCGGGGGGCCTGATCTCGGCGGCACTGCTGGCGGTACCAGGCGCATCAAAGTTCTATGGCGGCGGGGCCGTCGTCTATACCGCCCGGGCCCGGCTGACCCTGATGGATATCCCGCAAAAGGCCATGGACGGCCTGCGCTCCGCCAGCGAGCCCTATGCCCTGCTGCTGGCCCGCGTCGCGCGGACCAATCTGAAAGCCACCTGGGGCCTTTCCGAAACCGGAGCTGCCGGACCGGACGGCAATCGGTATGGCGACCTGCCGGGCCACACCTGTGTGGCCGTCAGCAGCGCTGAGACCTCGGGCAGCGCCACCCTGGAAACCGGTAGCGACGACCGCCCCGCCAACATGCAGGCCTTCGCGGTGGCGGCGCTGAAGCTGCTGCTCGACACACTGGAAGCCTAAATCGGGACAATAAGGCACATCCTTGCCGCCAACCCCGCCTTGACGGCCCTTCGAACGCATGGCATCACCCTTTCCGTAGCTTTGGAGCAAGACTCGTGCGCAAAACCATGATCGTACTTATGGAGCGGCTGTCCGCGGTGTGACCTCGAAGTCACGTCGTAGTTCAGTCGCGCGCGCAAAGGTCCTTCGGGGCCTTTTTTCTTTTCTGCCCCGCCCTTCCCGCATCCCCTACGGACCACCGCCATGACCGCCCACCAGACCATCGAGAGCACCGCGCCCGCCGAAACCGCCGACCGCGCCATGACCGGCGCCGAGATCGTGGTTCGCGGCCTCGTGGACCAGGGCGTCGAGGTGCTTTTCGGCTATCCGGGCGGTGCGGTTCTGCCGATCTATGACGCTCTGTTCCACGAACCACGCCTGCAGCACATCCTGGTCCGCCATGAACAGGGCGCGACCCACGCGGCTGAAGGCTATGCGCGCAGCTCGGGCAAGCCGGGCGTGGTCCTGGTCACCTCGGGCCCGGGCGCGACCAATGCCATCACCGGCATCATGGACGCCCTGATGGACTCGATCCCCATGGTCGTCATCACCGGCCAGGTTCCCACCCACCTGATCGGTACCGACGCCTTCCAGGAAGCCGACACCGTCGGCATGACCCGCTCGTGCACCAAGCACAACTATCTGGTCAAAGATGTCCGCGACCTGCCGAAGATCATCCATGAGGCCTTCAAGATCGCCACGACGGGCCGCCCCGGCCCGGTGCTGATCGACATCCCCAAGGACGTCCAGTTCGCCAAGGGCGAGTACTACGGCCCCAATGAGGTTGCCTCGACCCACGCCTACAGCCCCAAGACCAAGGGTGAGGCCGGTCGGATTGCCGAGGCCGCCAAGCTGATCGCCCAGGCCCGCCGGCCGATCTTCTATACCGGCGGCGGTGTGATCAATGCCGGCCCCCGGGCCAGCGCCCTGCTGCGCGAGTTCCAGGCCCTGACCGGCGCGCCGGTCACCTCGACCCTGATGGGTCTGGGGGCCTTCCCGGCTGCGGATCCGGCCTGGCTGGGCATGCTGGGCATGCACGGCACCTTCGAAGCCAACAACGCCATGCACGATTGCGACGTGATGATCTGCGTCGGGGCCCGGTTCGACGATCGGGTCACCGGCCGACTGGATGCCTTCTCGCCGGGCAGCAAGAAGATCCACATCGATATCGACCCCTCATCGATCAACAAGAATGTTCGGGTCGATCTGCCGATCATCGGTGACGCCGCCAGCGTTCTGGAAGACCTGATCGCCGCCTGGAAGGCCGCCGGGCATCAGCCCAACAAGGCCGCCCTGTCGGACTGGTGGGCCCAGATCGACACCTGGCGCGCCCGCCAGTGCCTGAGCTATCGCAGCTCGGACACCACCATCAAGCCACAGCACGCCATCGAGCGGCTCTACGCCCTGACCAAGGATCGTGACAGCTACATCACCACAGAGGTCGGCCAGCACCAGATGTGGGCGGCGCAGTTCTATCGCTTCGAAGAACCCAATCGCTGGATGACCTCGGGCGGCCTCGGCACCATGGGCTATGGCCTGCCTGCTGCCATCGGCGTGCAACTGGCCCATCCGAAGTCCCTGGTCATCGACATCGCCGGCGAAGCCTCGATCCAGATGTGCATCCAGGAACTGTCGACGGCGATCCAGTTTGACCTGCCGGTCAAGATCTTCATCCTGAACAATGAATGGATGGGCATGGTTCGCCAGTGGCAGCAGCTGCTGCACGGCGAGCGCTACAGCCACTCCTATTCCGACAGCCTGCCCGACTTCGTGAAACTGGCCGAGGCCTATGGTGCTGTCGGCATCCGGTGCAGCGATCCGGCGGAGCTGGACGACAAGATCCTGGAGATGATCAACAGCGACAAGGTCGTGGTTTTCGACTGCCGGGTCGAGAAGAACGAAAACTGCCTGCCGATGATCCCCTCGGGCAAGGCCCACAACGAGATGATCATGGGCGAGGTCGAGGATATCGGCAATGTCATCGGCGCGGCCGGGGCGGGGCTGGTCTGAGCCTCCTTTTCGCCCCTTCCTTCATTCCATGCTTAGAAGCGACCTCATGACCAACGCCCCTGCCGCCTCCGGTTCTGCCTACGACATGCCCACCGCTGCACAGGTCGAGCAGACGGCGACCTTCGCCCTGCTGGTCGACAATGAGCCGGGCGTGCTGCATCGCGTAGTCGGCCTGTTCGCCGCCCGCGGCTACAATATCGAGAGCCTCACGGTCGCCGAGACCGACCACAAGGCCCATACCAGCCGCATCACCGTGGTCACGCGTGGCACGCGCCAGGTTCTGGACCAGATCGAGGCCCAGTTGAACAAGGTGGTCAATGTCCGCCGCGTGCACGACGTGACGCGCGATCCCAACGGCGTCGAGCGGGAGTTGGCCCTGGTCAAGGTCCGGGGCTCCGGTGCCGATCGGGTCGAGGCCCTGCGCATCGCCGACATCTTCCGGGCCAAGCCGGTGGACACCACCCTGGAAAGCTTTGTGTTCGAGATTTCGGGTGCTCCCTCCAAGATCGACAAGTTCCTGGACCTGATGCGCCCGCTTGGCCTCGTTGAACTTTCCCGCACGGGCGTGCTTTCGATCGAGCGCGGCTTCGAAGGCATGTAGCCCTCGGGTGCCAGGACCAAATTCCCGGTAAGCCTTCCCTCTGCCAACCAAACGGCCTATATTGAAAAGGTCCGGTCTCGGCCGGACTATGGGGATAAACGCGCACGTAATAAGCGGACTGGACCCGGGTGCGATTCCCGGCGGCTCCACCAATCTCTTCCGGGTTATCACGGAACTGCATGGGGCCGATCAGCATCGACAGACGTGTAAAGGTGTTATGCTTTCTCTCGGCGTGGCTCACCGTTTCGGGCCGCTAAACTAAATGCGAACGATAACTTCGCTGAAGAGTTCGCCATCGCCGCGTAATGCGGTGCGGGTGATCTCGCCTCTTAAGTCCTAGGGGTTCAGATCCCTAGGCGGGGCCCGGAGGGAGCCTGCCAACAGAATCCCTCCACTTCCAAAAGTGGCAGCCGAGGCTCCCTCCTCTCTTTGAGGGGGGTATGGGGGAGCCTGCCAACAGAATCCCTCCACTTCCAAAAGTGGCAGCCGAGGCTCCCTCCTCTCTTTGAGGGGGGTATGGGGGAGCCTGCCAACAGAATCCCTCCACTTCCAAAAGTGGCGGCCGAGGCTCCCTCCTCTCTTTGAGGGGGGTATGGGGGAGCCTGCCAACAGAATCCCTCCACTTCCAAAAGTGGCAGCCGAGGCTCCCTCCTCTCTTTGCGAGAGGCATGGGGGAGCCTGCCAACAGAATCCCTCCGCTTCCAAAAGTGGCAGCCGAGGCTCTCTCCTCTCTTTGCGAGGGGTATGGGGGATCCTGCCAACAGAACCCCTCGACTTTCAGGCTTCACAAAAATTGTAACGCGTCAGGCAGAACCGGCACCTTTGCCGAAGGGCCATGACGCGCTACGCTGGTCCCCTTGTTTCAGTTCCCAGTTTCTTGACGGACCGCAATGGCCCCCACCAACCCGCCTGAAGACCTTATGCAATACGAGGCCATGGCCCAGGACGCCCTGCGTGGCGTCGTCAAGGCGGCCCTGAAGAAGGCGGCGGCCCCCGGTGGCCTGCCCGAACCGCATCACCTCTACATCACCTTCAAGACCCAGGCCGCAGGCGTCTCGGGTCCGCAGGATCTGTTGGGCAAGTATCCCGACGAGATGACGATCATCCTGCAGCACCAGTATTGGGACCTGGCACCGGGCGAGACCTTCTTTTCCGTCACCCTGAAATTTGGCGGCCAGCCCAAGCGCCTGTCCGTGCCCTATGCGGCCGTGACCCGCTTCTATGATCCGTCGGTGCAGTTTGCCCTGCAGTTTGAAGCGCCCGATATCCTGCCGCCGGAACCTACGGTCGAGCCTGAACCGGAAGCGCCGACCGATGGCAGTGGCGGCGACGACACGCCCAAGATCATCTCCCTCGATCAGTTCCGGAAGAAATAGCCGGTGAGCGACGTCGCGGCGGACGAGCCTCAGGCTCTGACTGACGAGGCCATCCTCGCGCGGTTCCGCGCATCCAAGAATGCCCCGTCGGGGTCCCGCACCCTGGGCTTTCAGCTGCTGGCCGTGCGTCAGGCTGATCGTGAGGTCGAGGTCGGCTTCGAGGCCCGGGCCGACCTGCTGTGCAATCCGATGGGGCAGATCCAGGGGGGCTATGTCTGCGCCATGCTCGACGAGTGCATGTCGGTGGCCGGCATGATCAGCTCCGGCATGACCCATGTGGTGCCGACCCTGGAAATGAAGACCAGCTTCCTGCGCCCCGCCCTGCCCGGTCCGCTTCGGGGCGTCGGCCGGGTGGTCAAATGGGGCAAGACGGTCTGCTTCACGGAAGGCGAGCTCTATGATGACCAGGGCCGGTTACTGGCCAAGGCGTCCGGAACAGCCATCCCAACCCCTTTCGCCCGGTTCAAGAAATAGGGACAGGCCATGCGAGGCGCGACAGGCATCATTGTCAGCGTTCTCCTGCTCGGCCTCACCTCGTTTGCGCGCGCAGAAGCGCCGTTTTCCCGCTGGTCAGCGGTAGTTGTGGCCGGCGACTGGCACGCCCACTCCGGCGGGCCGACGGAAGCTTTCGACAATGCCCGGCGCGACGTCGCCCTGACCCTCGCCGAGATCGGTTTCGACCCCGGGTCCGTGCACCAGTTCTCGGTGCGACCCGGTCGTTATCCGGCCACCACGCCCGGACCGTCTGATCCGCGTTCCATCCACGCCCGCCTCAAGCAGAGTGCCCAGAGCGCCAAGGCCGGCTGTCTCTTCTACATAAGCACCCATGGCAGCCCTGACGGGGCCTTGCTGGGCGAAACGATGCTGCGACCACAGCTTCTGGCCGCCATGATCGACGATGCCTGCCCGTCTCGCCCCAGCGTTGTGGTCATCTCGGCCTGCTTTTCCGGCGTCTTCATACCCGCACTGAAGAAGCCCGACCGCATGATCCTGACGGCCGCCCGCCCAGACCGGGCCTCGTTCGGGTGCGGCGAGAGCGACAAATATCCTTTCTTCGACGACTGCTTCCTGTCTTCGGCGCAGGGAGCCCGGGATTTCATGGCCCTGGGGACTGCCGTACAGGCCTGCGTCGCGCGCAAGGAGGCCGAGACCGGGGCTGAACCGGCGTCCGAGCCCCAGATGTGGATTGGTCCGGCCTTGCGCCCGTTCCTTCCCCTCTACGCCTTCGAGCGGTCAAAGCCGCCTTCGCCCTGACAGTGTCCCCAGCAATAGGGTCGCAGGTCGCACGGCGCTCTTTGATCGTGATGCGAGGCGCCCTAGAAGTCAGCTGAAGTCATACTGCCTGGGGGTCGGCCTTTGACGTCGCGCTTTTCGTCCCGAGCCGCTCTTGTTGCGGTCATGATCGGCTTCCTGGCCTCGGCGGTTTCCGCAGAGGCCCAGGACCTCGCGCCTCCACCGCAGCCACCACCCGTCGCCGCACCAGTGGTGGCCGCGGTGGGCCCCAGGCCCTATGCCAGCCTCAATCGGCGTGTGCGGCCACGCCCACCAGCGGTCCGGCAGGTGGCCAAGGTGGCGACACCTGCACCCGTGGCCAGTCTCGCCCCGCCCGTCGCCGGCGTTACGCCCCTGCCTGCGGCCGAACTGGAAGCCTTTGTCGACGGCCTGATCCGCCGCAGCATGGTCGAGGACCATATCGCCGGCGCGACCATCGCCGTCGTCCAGAACGGCCAGGTCGTGCTGAAGAAGGGCTATGGCGTCGCCAGTCTGAAGGGCCGCCGCGCCGTCGATCCCGACAAGACCCTGTTCCGGATCGCCTCGATCTCCAAGACGTTCACCTGGATCACCCTGATGAACGAGATCGAGGCCGGCCGCATGCGGCTGGATGGCCCGGTCAATCTCTATCTTCCCGAGCCCCTTCAGGTGCGCGGCAAGGACAAGGCACCCGTCCTGCTGCGTCACCTGATGACCCATACCGCCGGTTTCGAAGATCGCGCCCTGGGCCAGTTGTTTGAACAGGACTGGACGCGCGTCCGCCCGCTGAACGACTACCTGCGTCAGGAGCGGCCCCGTCGGGTGCGTGAGCCCGGCGTCCTTCCCACCTACTCCAACTACGGTGTGGCCCTGGCCGGAGCCGCCGTGGCCAATGTCACGGGCAAGCCCTTTGAGCAGCTGGTCGCCGAGGAGATCATTTTTCCGGCCGGCATGACCCGTACGACCTTCCGCGATGCCCGCCCCTGGCGCGACGACCTTCCGGCACCGATGTCGCCCGAACTGGCCGCCGACCGGTCGGCGGGGTTTCGCTGGACGGAGCTGGGCTGGCGCGAGCAGGCTCCGGAAATGACCGGCCATATCGCGCCTGCGGGGGGGGCCTCGTCTACGGCTGCCGACATGAGCCGCTACATGATGCTGCTGCTCGGCAGGGGCACGATTGACGGCAAGACGATCTATTCGCCGCGCACCGCAGACGCTTTCCGCACCTCGATGTACCGTCCGGCCCCCTATGCATCCGGCTGGAATGCGGGCTTCCAGGACATCCCCCTGCCCGGCGGCTATCGCGGCCTTGGTCATAACGGGGCCACCCTTTGGTTCTTCTCCAATCTTGTGGTGGTTCCAGACCTGGGACTGGGTGTCTTCGTGGCCGTGAACACCGATACCGGTGCCGAACTGCCTTCCGTCGTACCCTCGGCGATCATTGAGCGGTTCTATGCGCCGCCCCCCGCAATCCCGACGACCCGCCCCCTGAGCGCGGAAGCTGCCCGGATCTATGAAGGCGATTATCTGGGCACCCGCCGCGCCTATCGTGGCCTTGAGGGCTTCATTGGCCGCATGACCCAGCGGGCCGAGGTACGCGTGACCCCGGATGGTCAACTGGCCGTTCTGCGGGACGGACAATCCAGCCTTTGGAACGCCACGGACAAGCCTGGCGTGTTCAAGGCCAACGACAGCGCCCAGACCCTGGTTTTCGAGGTCTCCGACGGACGCGCGACGCGCTTTTTCGGCACCCCGGCCTTTGCCGCCTATGAGCGCATCGGTTTCCTGATGAGCTCGGGCCTGATGACCTGGATCCTGACCCTGTCTGGCATAGCCGCCGTCGCCACCCTGGTCGGGATCTTTGTGCGCGACCGGCGCGAGACCCGTCAGACCCCGACCCAGGCCCGCGCCAATCTGATGCAGACCACCCAGGCGACGCTGTGGCTGATTGCCCTGAGCTGCGTCGGCGCGTTCCTGGGCAAGTCGAACGACATCGCCTGGGTGTTCTATGGCTGGCCGAGCGGCTGGCTGGTGACGGCCTCGGCCTGCTGCCTCGTCGCCAGCGTCCTGACCGCCATCACCCTGGTCATGTCTCCCGTGGTCTGGCGCGGCGGCCGGCGCGTCGACAGCTGGACGACGCTGCGCAAGCTCGCCTTCACCTTCACCGCCCTGCTCTATACCGTCCTGGCGATCCTGCTGGCGGTGTGGAACTTCCTGTTGCCGTGGAGCGGCTGATCGGTCTCGGCCGGCGCTGAAATTGCACCGTTCTCCCAGGAACGATCCTTGGGAGGGGATGACGTGTCAAAGCAGGACGTTTTGGTGTTTGGCGGCGCCGGCCTGGGGGCCTGGCTCGCGGCGACGGCATTCTATGCCGCCTTCGGTGCAGGCGTTCTGGAGAGCGCCTTCTGGTTCTACGCCCTCAATGCCTTCGCGGCGGCGGCCTTTGTGACCTTTGTCTTCCAGGCTTCGGCACGGCTGCGGCACATCAAGCGGGGCAAGCGCATGCTGCCCATGCTGACCTTCGCCGCCCCGGGCCTGATGGCCAGCGCTGTGGTGATCGGCCGGTTCGATCTGCTGATGCCCGCGTCCGATCCGGTCAGTGTGGGTCGGTACGGGGCCTTCCTGATGGTGCTGTTCACGGCCCTGGCGGCTTCAGCCTTCGAGCGTGCGCCTCAGAAGGCCTGACTCGCGCTTGCGCACGAGGATAATGATCCGTTCGCGATCCCCCGGCCGGCGCTCGACCAGTAGCCGGCCGACCTGGGCGTCGTCGTGAAAGGCATAGCCCTTGATGGAATCCAGCAGGGCCTTGGCCAGGTTGTCGAGATCCATCCAGGGCGGCTCGCCGACGAACTCCATGAAGATATCGACCTCGAACTCGCCCCAGGCCGGCCGCGCCCCGCGCCAGACCTTGCGGAAAAACTCGTAGATCAGCGGCTTGTAGTACTTGCCCTGGGTGGTCAGGCCGTCGACCTCGAGGATCAGTTCGCCATTCGCCTCGCGGGCGCGCACCTTGCCATGCTGGGTCCAGCTGTCGTTCATCCGCGCCTCTTAAGCCCTAACGGCTTTGCAGTCTTGTCCCCCATTCGCTAAACCCGCGCCAACTGAACGCGAGGGATCCGCTCCATGACCGCCACCCGCATCGAGACCGACACCTTCGGGCCGATCGAAGTCGCCGCCGACCGCTACTGGGGCGCGCAAGCTCAGCGCAGCCTGGGCAACTTCAAGATCGGCTGGGAAAAGCAGCCCCTGCCCGTCGTTCGCGCCCTGGGCATCGTCAAGCGCGCCGCCGCCGAGGCGAACCTCGCGCTGGGCAAGCTGGACCCGAAGATCGCCGAGACGATCATCGCCGCCGCCAACGAGGTGATCGAGGGCAAGCTGAACGACCACTTCCCGCTGGTGGTCTGGCAGACCGGCTCGGGCACCCAGTCGAACATGAATGCCAACGAGGTGATCTCCAACCGCGCGATCGAGATGCTGGGCGGCGAGATGGGCTCCAAGAAGCCCGTCCACCCCAATGACCACGTCAATATGAGCCAGTCGTCGAACGACACCTTCCCGACGGCCATGCACATCGCCTGCGCCGAGCAGGTGGTCCACGACCTGATCCCGGCCCTGAAGCATCTCCACACGGCCCTCGCCGCCAAGGCCGCCGAGTGGAAGGACATCATCAAGATCGGCCGCACCCACACCCAGGACGCCACGCCCTTGACGCTGGGCCAGGAGTTCGGCGGCTATGCCCAGCAAATCGAGAACGGCATCGCCCGCATCGAGATGACCCTGCCGATGCTGATGCAACTGGCTCAGGGCGGCACAGCCGTCGGGACCGGCCTGAATGCCCCGGTGGGCTTCGCTGAGTTGGTGGCCGAGAAGATCGCCGGTGTGACCGGCCTGGCCTTCACCACCGCCCCGAACAAGTTCGAGGCCCTGGCCGCCCACGACGCCATGGTCTTCAGCCACGGGGCCATCAACACGGTCGCCGCCAGCCTGTTCAAGATCGCCAACGACATCCGCTTCCTGGGCTCGGGCCCGCGCGCGGGCCTCGGCGAACTGTCCCTGCCGGAAAACGAGCCGGGCTCGTCGATTATGCCGGGCAAGGTCAATCCGACCCAGTCCGAAGCTCTGACCCAGGTCTGCGCCCAGGTGTTCGGCAACCACTCGACCCTGACCTTCGCCGGCAGCCAGGGCCATTTCGAGCTGAACGTCTTCAACCCGGTCATGGCCTACAACTTCCTGCAGTCGGTGCGCCTTGTCGCCGACGCGGCGATCAGCTTCACCGACAACTGCGTGGTCGGTATCGAGCCCCGCGTCGACAACATCAAGAAGGGCGTCGAGAACAGCCTGATGCTGGTCACGGCCCTGAACGGCAAGCTGGGCTACGACGCCTGCGCCAAGATCGCCAAGACCGCGCACAAGAACGGCACCACCCTGCGCGAGGAGGCCGTCGGCGGCGGCTATCTGACCAACGAAGAGTTCGACGAGTATGTGCGTCCGGAGAAGATGATCTCGCCGGGCTGATGCTCCAGCTCGTCAGGATCTTTGACGACCTGCCGGAGGACTTCGACGCGCTCGCCGCGGAAGCCTCCGGCGAAGGCGTGCGCAACATGGCCCGGCTGGCCGATGGCTGGCGGGACGGCATACGCTTCCAGGAAGATGGCGAGGCCCTCCTCGCGGCCTTTCTGGCCGGGACTCTGGCTGGTCTTGGCGGCCTCTCCGTCGAGACCGGCGCCGCCGAACCAGCTCGCCGCCTGCGGCGCTTCTACGTGCGCCCGAACTTCCGCCGAGGGGGCGTCGCCACCGCCCTCGCCTCCGCCCTGATCCAGGAAGGCCTCGACAGCGTCAACCTACTGACGGTCAACGCCCGCGCCTCGCAAGCGGCAGGTCCATTCTGGGAAGCCCAGGGCTTCATGGCGGATAGGTCAGGCCCCTGGACCCACATCCTGCGCCGGAGCATTCTTTTGGAATGACCTGGGACGCCCGAAGCCACACCCGCGTGATGATCGCGGCGCTCTATGCCCCGTTCGGCGTTCTGCATATTGTCGGCAGCCATGGCTTCCTGCCGATCATGCCGCCGGTCATCCCGTTTCCTCTGCAGGTCGTGATCTTCACCGGCCTCTGCGAGATCGCCGGAGCGGCCGGATTGCTGATCCCGCAAACCCGACGACTGGCGGGGATCATGCTGGCGCTCTACGCGCTGTGCGTCTGGCCAGCCAACATCTATCACGCGTTCAGCGGCGTCCCGGCACCGCCCCTGCCCAGCACGTGGTGGTATCACGGCCCGCGCCTGCTGCTGCAGCCGCTGTTCATCTGGGCACCGCTTTGGGCCAGCGGCGTAGTCAACTGGCCGTTCCGCACCGCGCGATAGATCAAGGCCTTGCCGTTGCAATCACCGCCAGATCTGCAATCTTCGCGTGAACGTATCAGGAACACGCCATGGCCGCGCTGGACCGTCCCTATTGGATCGAAGCTCTGATCCAGCCCCGCGAAGGCTGGGATGCAGCGATCTATCCGTTCAACCTGCCGGTGCTACTCGGCCTCGACAGCATCACCTTTCATCCGCGCGTCACCTTCCTGGTCGGCGAGAACGGTTCGGGCAAGTCGACCCTGATCGAGGCCCTGGCCGTGGCCTGGGGTTTCAATGCCGAGGGCGGGTCGAAGGATCACAGCTACTCAACCCGAGAATCACACTCACCGCTCCATCGTTTCGTGAGGCCTGTCCGTGCGCCGATGAAGGCCCGCGACGGCTACTTCCTGCGCGCTGAGAGCTTCTTCACGACCGCCAGCTATCTGGAAGCCTCAGGCACGAGCCGGCGAGGTCAGGCCGGTTTGCATGAGCGCTCACATGGTGAGGCCTTCTTTGACCTGTTCGACCATCGCTTCGAGGGCGACGGTCTCTACATCCTCGACGAGCCCGAAGCCGCCCTGTCGCCAAGCCGGCAGCTGTCGTTCCTGGCCAAGCTGAATCAACTGGTGCTGGCGCGTTCGCAGCTGATCATCGCCACCCATTCGCCGATCATTCTCGGCTATCCCGACGCCTGGATCTACGAAACCTCAGAGCGTGGCCTCAATCGAGTGGACTACGAGAACCTCGACCACGTCACCGTGACCCGCAGCTTCCTCAACCGCCGCCAGACCTTCCTGGACGTGCTGCTGTTGGAGGATGAAGAGGAAAGATAATCACCCATCCCCTGGACGCCCTGATCGCGACCTCGGCATCCGCCGCGCCCTCGACCGCCTGTTTACCGGGTTCGGAGGCCTAGCGCCGCACCACCACCACCTCGCGCCCGATCGGGGCCAGGGCGATGATCGCCAGCTGGAAATCCTTGATGGCGAAGGGGATGCCGATGATCGAGATGGCCTCTGCGAAGGCGATCATCAGATGGCTCAGGGCGATGTACCAGCCGGCGAAGATGAACCAGATGACATTCAGCACGAAGCCCAACGGCCCGGTGCCCAGGTCGCCCTTGCCGTTGACGATCTCGCGACTGACGATCTCCTTGCCGAACGGCCAGAAGGCGAAGCCGGCGATGCGCCAGGCCGCCCCCGTATAGGGTAGGCCGACAATGGTGATGGCCAGCAGCGCGCCGCCCAGCAGCCAGAGCAGGCCGGTGAGCCAGCCGCCGCACACAAACCACAGGATGTTGAGGATCAGTCGGATCACTTAGGCGGCTCCCAGCCCTTAACCAAGGTCTCAGAGTTGGGGCCAATCGGCTCGCTTGTCGAGAACCGACCGCGCGTCTTACGGCGAATTCACGCCTTGCCCGGCCAGGGAGGTCACCAGTGGTCACTTGAAGCCGCCCAGGGCCTTGGTATCCGAACCAAAACAGAGTCAGTCACGACCTGACCCTTTGCCTATTTGATCAATTGCCACTGTCGGACCCAACGGCCCTTGGTGATCTGGCCGAGGGCCAGAAGATAGATGCCTGCATAGAACACCGTGCCCAAACCCAGCAGCCCCCAGGTCCAGGGCCCGGGCATGTGCAGGGTCGGCGCGGTCGTCACCCAGTCGTGGCGCGGCGAAGTCAATTCCAGCCAGAGCCCGCCGACCCAGGCGGCCGAAAACACCGCCACGATCGGATAGCGCAGAAGCGGGTGGCGCTGAACCAGCAGCCAGGTCTGGATCAGGATGGCTATCACCCCGGCCGCGAACCCCGCCAACCATGGCCACCACGGACCAGGGACAAACCGCGCGACCCGCAGGGCCGCCCAGCCTGGGGCCCACAACACAGGACCTAACAACAGGACGATCAGCACGACGCTGAAGAGCACGCCCAGCCCGCCCCCGATCACCTTGCCGGCGACTTCACCAGCCTCGTGGGCCCGGACATTGGGATCCCCGGCCGGATTTTCCGGTGAGGTCGCGATGATGGTCTGCAGCCTGGGGAGAGTCTCACCTGGTGCTGGCCTTGGCAGGCCCAGGAAAAGGAGCTTTTGCCGCCGGGCCATCAGGCTCTCCGGCTGACCGCGAAGTCGGCCAGACTCTCGAGCGCCTCACGCCAGTCATTGGCCGGGAACAGGGCCAGGGCCGCCTTGGCCTTGTCGGCATAGTCGGAGGCGAGATCGAGCGTCGCGTCCAGGGCCCCCGAGCCGATGATCAGCTCCCGGGCCCGGCGGAAATCGGCTTCGGTCTGCTCGCGGCGGCCGATGGCCCGCTCCCAGAACTCGGCCTCGCGCGGACCCGAACGGGCAATGGCCAGCAACAGAGGCAGGGTCGCCTTGCCTTCGCGGAAGTCATCGCCGGCATTCTTGCCCAGGGTCTCGGTCGCGCCACCATAGTCGAGGGCGTCATCCGCCAGCTGGAAGGCCAGGCCTAGGTTCAGGCCATAGGCCCGCAGGGCCTCGGAGCGCGCCGGATCCACACCGGCCGACACCGCGCCAGCTTCGGAGGCTGCAGCAAACAGTTCGGCCGTCTTGGCCGCGATGATGTCGAGATAGATCGCCTGCGAAAGGTTCAGATCGTGACTGCGGGTCAGCTGCAGAACCTCGCCCTCGGCGATGACGCGGCTGGCGCGGGCCAGGATTGCCAAGGCCTTCATCGAGTCGGTCTCGACCATCAGCTCGAAGGCGCGGGCAAACAGGAAGTCGCCCACCAGTACGCTCTGGGCCGCACCCCAGATCAGGTGTGCCGCAACCTTGCCGCGGCGCAGCTGGCTGCCGTCGACCACGTCGTCATGCAGCAGGGTTGCGGTGTGGATGAACTCGACTGAGGCGGCGAGCTTCAGGCAGGCGTCATTGTCCGAACCGGCCAAACGCGCCGCGGCGACAGTCAGCAAGGGACGCAGGCGCTTGCCGCCGGCGGCGATCAGGTGCTCGGCCAGGGCCGGAATGACCGGTACATCGCTCTGCATGCGTTCGGTGATCAGGCGGTCGACCCCGCCCATGTCGGCGGCCGCCAGACGCACCAGTCGATCCACCGATCCCGGCTCTCGGGGGAGGGTCGCTGCAACTGCGTCCAAGACGATACTCTCCTTGACCGACGCCCGGTGGCACAGGGGCTCTGTACGCCCCCAGCAGGATCAGCCGTTGCAGGGGACAATGGTGGCGGGATAGGTCACGGTCAAGACAAGCACAAGGCTTGATGCGTTGGACGACACCCAGGTCACCGAAGATCGCGTGCTGAACGGCCGAATCCGGCTCCGCCAGAGGGCCGACGGATACCGTGCGGGCATGGATGCCGCCCTCTTGGCGGCGGCCTGTGATGCCGCCGAGGGCGACCGGGTGCTGGACGCCGGCTGCGGTGTCGGCGGAGCGCTTCTCGCGGCCGCCGGCCGTCGACCCGGGGTTCGATTCCTTGGTGTGGAACGCGATCCCGAAGCAGCGAGCCTCGCTCGCGGCAATATCGCTCTGAATGATCTGGGCGATCGGGTCGAGATCGCTACGGGTGACATTGAGGCCGGGTTTCGAGCACTGGACCTGCCGGTTTTTGACGCCGCCATCAGCAACCCGCCGTTCTTTGACGACCCCGGCGCACTGCGCGCGCCTGCCCCCGCCAAATCCGGGGCCTGGATGGCCGATGGCGGGCTAGCGGCCTGGACCGGCTTTCTGCTCAAGGCCGTCCGGGAAGGCGGGAGCATTACGATCATCCACCGCGCCGACCGACTCGGCGACATCCTGGCTCAACTGGGGGCCAAGGCGGGCTCGTTCAGGATCCGGCCGATCCAGCCCTTCGGCGATGCCCCGGCCAAGCGGGTGATCGTCAGGGCCCTCAAGACCGGTAAGGCCCCACTGGTTCTGCTGCCGCCCCTGGTGCTGCATGATCGCGAAAGCGGGCGGCACTCGGCGGCGGCCGAGGCGATTCTGCGCGGAGACGCCGGCCTGGAGTGGTGACCTGCCCTATTCCGCGTAGAGCCGCAGGGCTTCGAGGCACAGTTCCAATCCGGTCAGATCCCGCAAGGGGTCACCTGTCACGATCACAAACAACCGCCGCACCTCGGCCCACAGCATGACGGTCTCAGGCAGGCCGTAATCCTCGACCACACACCCGTCGCCGTCACGCCAGACACCGGCTTCATCGCGCTGGGCCCCGATGAACGATTCGACGCGATCGACATACTCAGCCTGGGATTCGTCCGGCACGTTCAGATAGCCGAAGACAGGCCGGCCCAGGCCGGCCAGGACCCCTGCTTCAAAGGCCGCCCCAGGATCGGCTGACGGGCCCCGCCAGGGTGTCAGATTGACAACGCCGGCATCTGCCTGACGCAATCGCGCCATGCGGGCGGCATAGAGTTCCCTGGCCTCGACCTCTGAACCCTGGTTCCCATTCAGCGGGGGCGGTTCGGGTGTCAGGCCGGAAAAGCCAGCGTCGATACAGAAGGCCCTCTGACGGGCCGATTGGGCCACGAAATCCGGGAGCCAGACATCAGGGCCGGCCAGCCATATGGAACGCACGGGACGCATGTGTCCTAGAGCTTGGTCCCTAGGGGGCCTGTCAATCGCTGTTAAGGACTGCAATGCCGCAAATTCTTCGTCGCACCCTGCTGACGGCCCCACTGGCCCTGGCGGTCGACCCGGCCAGGGCGGCGCCGATCCTGCCTTGGACGGCCTATGAGCGCCGCCTTCGCTCTGGCCTGACCGACCCACCGGGCGGGGGCTTCGACGCCGAGTTTGAGGCCACCCTGCTGGACCTCAACAATCTGATCCGCCAGCGACAGGGCCTCCCGGGCCTGCGGGCCGACAGTGGCCTGATCCTGACAGCGCGCGCCCATGCGGCAGACATGGGTCGCACTGGCCTCTATGACCATGTCACCGCCGACGGCTTCAGCCCTGCGGGGCGAGTCGGCCTCCTGGCCCGCGATCTGGTCGGCGCGGCCGGCGAGAACATCGCCATGCGCCGAAACGCGTCCAGCCCCGTTCAACCCGACCAGATCCTGAACCAGTGGCGGGATAGCCCGGGTCACAGGGCCAATCTCCTGGCCCGCGACTTCACCCATGTCGGCTATGGCGTCCTGCGCCAGGGCCCGCGGGTCGTCGCCGTGGGGGCCTATGCCGAGGTCAGCGCCCGGCTGGCGCGGCCGGCACCGCTCAGAGTGCAATCCACGGGGCAGATCGCCGCTGCCCTGGCCCGTGCGACCCCGACCATAAGCCAGTTCTCGGTTTCGGAGCCTGGCGGCGACATTCTGACGACGACCTATATCGAGGGCCGCCTGCCATCAGTCCTGGCCCCCGGGGCCTGGCAGCTGCGTCCACACCTGTCTTCAGGCGCGCACCGCTACCAGGTGGCCTGGGGGCCGGTTTTCTTTCTGGAATAGCCTACTGCGCGATGCCCAGGGCCTCGATACGGATGGCGACGCTGTCGCCAATGGCACCGGCACCCGTGGTGCTGCCAAAGGCCTTGCGGCTGATGGTGCCCGTGATGGTAAAGCCCGCCTGGCGCTTGGGATTGTTCGGCGCTGCGCCGATCTTGTTCAGCTTGACGTCCAGGACGGTCGGCTGGGTCATGCCCATCAGGGTCAGATCGCCCGTCACCTTGGCCGTGGTCGGGCTTGTCAGCTCGACCTTGGTCGACTTGAAGGTTGCGGTGGGAAAGCCCGGGGCGTTCAGCCAGCGCGGTGCCTTCAGATGCTCGTCGCGACCGGTATGCGCCGACAGCAGGCTGTCGATATAGACCGTGGCCTCCACCCGGGATTTGTCGGGCGCGGCTTCATCCAGGAAGACCGTACCTTCGGTCTTGGCGAACAGGCCGATCACCGAGTTGAAGCCAAACCGGTCGATGATGAACATCGTCTCGGTATGGGCCTCGTCGAGCTTGTAGGCGACCTCGGCGGCAAGGGTCGGTGCAGCGGCGACCGACAGGGCAGCCCCGGCGATCATGGCGGCGAGCAGGCGTTTCATGGAGCGTCTCCTTCGTCTTTCCCAGGCGGGACCGAGAGGGACTGTTCATCGCCCTGTTGCGCTGCGCAAGCCGGAAACGAAGCCCTCCGCCGAGGACTTCGTTTGGGTCAACCGGCCCGGTCAGCCAGCAGATCGTCCAGCTGCTCAAACTGGATGGGCAAGCCGGCGGCCGACCCCTGGAGGGCTTCGTCACAGCCTTCCTTGTTGGGATAGAGCTCACTCAGCGTGAGGAGCGTCTTCCCACCGAGGTCCTTAAAGGTGACGGTCGTCACCGTGATCTCGCCGCTCTCCTCATTGGTCCAGACGATGCGCGAGGGCGGCACCACGTCGGTATACTTGCCGAAAAAGGCCATGGCATTGGCAGCGTCCAGCCCGAACTCCAGGCGGTAGCCGCCCCCGGTGCGCACATCCATTTCACAGGCCCTAAGCGGCACCCCCAAGGCCTTGGGGACCCACCAGCGCTGAAAGATTTCGGGCCTGGACCAGGCCTCGAACACAATCTCCGGCGGGGCGTTGAACTGCCGGGTCACGACCAGTTCCCGGTCAGACTTCCGCTCCACCACGGTCTCATTCACTCCCGACATTTTGGCCCTCCCCCTGCTTCAGTTCATCGATGATGTCGTCCAGCGCGTCGAAGCGCAGCGCCCAGCGTTGCCGGTAGCGCTCGATCCACGCCGCCTCATCCTCCAGCCTGCCCGGCCCCAGCCGACACGTCCGAACGCGGCCGGTCTTCTCGGTTACGACCAGGCCGGCCTGCTCCAGAATGCTGATGTGCTTCTTGATGCCCGTGAGGGTCATGTTGAACCGCACGGCGAGGGCAGTGATCGAGCACTCGCCGTGCCCAAGCTGTTCCAGCACGCCCCGACGGGTGGCGTCCGAGAGCGCGGCAAAGGCGGCATCGAGCGGGGCGAGTTTGTACTGAACCATTTGGTTCAGTATTTATCACGGCTACGCCAACCGCAAGCCCCAAATGAAAAGCCCCCGGCCGGGGGCGGCCGAGGGCTCTGACAACGATCCTTTGGAGAAGGACCCTTAGTTCTTGGTGACATCCACCAGCTTGTTCTTGGCGATCCAGGGCATCATGTCGCGCAGGCGGCCACCGACCTCTTCGATCTGGTGCTCGGCCGAGCGGCGACGGGTCGCCTTGAAGCTGGGCTGGCCAACGGCGTTTTCCAGCATGAAGTCGCGAACGAACTTGCCCGACTGGATGTCTTCCAGCACGCGCTTCATCTCGGCCTTGGTTTCCGGCGTGATGATCCGCGGGCCGGTGACATATTCGCCGTACTCGGCCGTGTTGCTGATCGAATAGTTCATGTTGGCGATGCCGCCTTCGTACATGAGGTCGACGATCAGCTTCAGTTCGTGCAGGCACTCAAAATAGGCCATTTCAGGCGCGTATCCGGCTTCCACCAGCACTTCGAAGCCCGCGCGAACCAGCTCGACCGTACCGCCGCACAGGACGGCCTGTTCGCCGAACAGGTCGGTCTCGCACTCTTCGCGGAAATTGGTTTCGATGATGCCCGAGCGGCCGCCGCCGATGGCGCTGGCATAGGCCAGGCCCAGGTCGTGGGCATTGCCGGTGGCGTTGTGGTGCACCGCGATCAGGCAGGGCACGCCGCCGCCCTTCTGATACTCGCCGCGCACGGTATGGCCGGGGCCCTTGGGCGCGACCATCAGGACGTCGATGGTGTCCTTGGGCTCGATCAGGCCGAAGTGCACGTTCAGGCCGTGGGCGAACAGCAGGGCCGCACCGTCACGGATGTTGGGGGCGATGTCGTTCTTGTAGATCGCGGCCTGATGCTCGTCCGGAGCCAGGATCATGATCAGGTCGGCCCAGGCGGCGGCTTCCGCCACGGTCATGACCTTCAGGCCCTCGCCTTCGGCCTTCTTGGCGGTGGCCGAACCGGCGCGCAGGGCGACGGCCACGTTCTTGGCACCCGAGTCCCGAAGGTTGAGAGCGTGCGCGTGACCTTGCGAACCATAGCCTACGATCGCGATCTTCTTGTCCAAGATGCGGGCGAGGTCGGCGTCGCGATCATAATAGACGCGCATGTTTTTTCTCCAAGGACTGGTCAATCAGGCCACACCGCGCAACAGCGGAGCGACAAAGGCCGGGCGTTTGAGCGTTTTTTTGCCGTTTCGTCAAGGTGCAGCGCACCATGGACGGCACCTGCTCGCGGCCCGGCGAAGCTTTTAGCGCGGCGCGGGCTTTGGCGCCACGCCAAGCCGATCAGTCGGGCGCAAGCAGACATGGAAAAGGACCCCTTGCTGCCAAGGGGTCCCTCCCAAGTCCGATTGATCCGGTCCTACCAGAACAGGTTGTAGTAGACGCTCAGCACCTGGCCGGACCAGACATCGACCAGGATGGCATTCTCGCCGACCCGGACCCACTCGCAGCCGATCGGCGGCTGGGGCAGACCGTAACGGTACCAGTCGAGATAGTAGGCGCTCGAGTACCAGCCGCCCGGCAGATAGTCGCCATAGGACCAACTGCGGACATACCAGCCGCGCGGTGCGCGATAGGGACCGCCCCGGAACCGTTGCGACCCCTGGAAGCTGGGCCTGTAACGGCGCTGGTCGTAGTGGGAACGGCCATTGTCGCGATCGCGATACTGATAGCCCGGCCGATTGCGGTCATAGCCGCCCCGGTCATCCCGACCACGGCCATCGCGGCCCCAATCCTGACCACCCCGATCGCCACGCCCCCTGTCGTCACGGCCACGATCCCAGCCGCCGTTGCGATCCTGAGGGCCACGGTTCCAGTCCTGACCGCCGCGATTGTCGCCACCACCGGGCCGACCCTGGTCGCCGCGACCTTGATCGGGGCGGCCCTGATCCGGGCGAGACGGACCGCCGCGGTTCCAGTCCTGGCCGCCACGATTGTCGCCGCCACCAGGGCGGCCCTGGTCGCCGCGTCCCTGATCGGATCGCCCCTGATCCGGGCGGGGCGGGCCGCCGCGGTTCCAGTCCTGGCCGCCGCGATTGTCGCCGCCACCAGGGCGGCCCTGGTCGCCGCGTCCCTGATCGGGGCGGCCCTGATCGGGGCGGCCTCCACGATCGCCACGATCCCAGCCCGGCTGACCGGACGGTTGGGGAGCCTGGAAGACCGGCGGGGCTTGCGGGGCCGGCGGCGGGGTCGGTGCCTGGGGCGCGGGACGCCCCCCCCCATTCCAGTCGGGGCGGGCACCGCCCCAGTCGCCGCGCCCACCGCCGCTGCGGTCGCCGCGCGGCTGATCCCCGCCTTGCCAGCCACTCGGACGCTCGCCATCGGGCCGCCCGCCGGGCTGGCCCGCCGAGTCACCGCCGCGATCGCCACGCGGGCCATCCTGCCGCTGCTCCCGCTGGGCGGCCATCGCCGCCCCGGATCCGGCTTCCGCTGCCGCGCCGCCCAGCAGCGACAAGACCATGGCGGTCGAGATCAGACGCTTCATTTCGTGCTCCAAGGGGCCTTGTGCGCGGCCCCGGCTTTGTCCCTTGATGCAACATCGGCTGCCGCGGATGAACCGCATTTGAACGGATACGCCAGGACTTCAGATGACCGCACACCCCATGGATATTGTCGGCTTCTGGAGCGCAGCCGGCCCCAGAAAGTGGTTCGCCAAGGACCCGGCCTTCGATTCGATCATCGCCCTCAAGTTCGAGCAAACCCACTATCGGGCCGCCCAGCGCCGCTATGATCACTGGAATCAGACTCCAGATGGCGCTCTGGCACTGATGATCCTGCTGGACCAGTTTCCGCGCAATCTTTACCGCAACACCGCCCACGCCTTCGCCACCGACCCCCTGGCCCGAATGTTCGCCCGCGACGCCCTCGCCGAGGGGCACGATCAGGCCGTCGAGGCCAAGCTTCGCCCCTTCTTCTACCTGCCGTTCGAACATTCCGAATCCCTGGAAGATCAGGAATTCTGCGTCGAGCTGTGCGCGGCCCTGCAGGCTGACAGCGGCGATGAGGGCACCATCAAGTGGGCCATAGAGCATCGCGACATCATCGCCAGGTTCGGACGCTTTCCCCATCGCAACGCCGTTCTGGGCCGCGAAACGACGCCGGAGGAACAGACGTTCCTGGATGAGGGCGGATTTGCCGGCTGAAATGGCAGTCCGCTGTGGACGCTACCCTGCGCCGCACTGGGCAAACTCGCGATTCGCAGCCACTCTAAAAGCCATGAACACTACTGCCCTCGCCCCACCCAAGGCCGCTGCTGACCATCCCGAGCGGCAGTATCTGGACCTGCTCGCCGACATTCTGGACAACGGGATCCAGCGCGGCGATCGCACGGGCACCGGCACCCTCGGCGTATTCGGCCGCCAGATCCGCTTTGACCTGTCCAAGGGCTTTCCGGTCCTGACCACCAAGAAGCTGCACCTGCGCTCGATCTTTGTCGAACTGCTCTGGTTCCTCAAAGGCGACACCAATGTGCGCTGGCTGCAGGAGAACGGTTGCAAGATCTGGGACGAATGGGCTGACGAAAACGGCGACCTGGGTCCGGTCTATGGCAAGCAGTGGCGCTCGTGGGCGACACCCAATGGGCAATCGATCGACCAGATCGCCAACCTGATCGAAGGCCTGAAGACCAATCCCAACAGCCGCCGGCATATCGTCAGCGCCTGGAACCCGGCCGATGTCGAGGATATGGCCCTGCCGCCCTGCCACTGCCTGTTCCAGTTCTTCGTGGCCCCAGATGGTAAGGGGGGCGGAAAGCTCAGCTGCCAGCTCTATCAGCGCAGCGCCGATGTCTTCCTGGGTGTGCCGTTCAACATTGCCTCCTATGCCCTGCTGACCCTGATGGTCGCCAAGGTGGTCGGGCTGGAGCCCGGCGAATTCGTCCATACCTTCGGCGACGCGCACCTCTATCTGAACCATCTGGACCAGGCCCGCGAACAGCTGACCCGCGAGCCCTTCCCCTTCCCCACCCTGACCATCGCCGACAAGCGCGACCTGTTCGGGTTCGCATACGAGGACTTCAGGCTGGAGGGCTATGAGGCCCACCCGCACATCAAGGCCGAGGTATCGGTCTGACCTGGGCTACCGATCGCCTGGACCAGGTTAAGGCCGGTGGAGTGGCCCTGCCGCCTGTGGTCGAGACCCTGAAGCTGGGCGGTCTGGACGACTGGGGTCCGGGCTGGGCCAGAAAGACCTGGCAGCCGTCGCCGGAACTGCTCAACAGCGACGGCTCGATGTTCGGCGGCTATCTGGCAGCCTTGGCGGACCAGATTCTGGCCTTCGCGGCCATGACCGCCGCCCCGGCGGACGCCATGTTCCGCACAAGCCATCTGAAGATCGACTTCATTCGTGTGGGCAAGGCCGAACCCCTGCGTCTGGAGGGGCGGGTCGTGGCGAAGACGCGCTCGGTCATCCATGTCGAGGCCGACCTTGTCCGTCCCGATGGCGAATTGGTCGCCCGCGCCAGCGCCCAGCAGATCATCGTTCCCTTCGGCCAGACCTAGAACGTTTTCCGATAGGTGTGAAACGGTTATAGGATCGAAAAACGCTCTAAACTTCTGATTTAGAACCCTTTTCACCCAAGCCCTGATGAAGCCATCAGGTCGGAAAGGGCTCTAGGGCTTCAGCACGATCTTCCCGGTAGTGCCTGCGGACTGCAGCAACTCCTGGGCCTTGCCCGCCTCAGACAGGGGAAAGGTCGCGCCGACCTGCGGTTTGAGTTGACCGGTACCGATCAGGGCCATCACCGCCGACAGGTCCTGGCGATAGACCTCCGGCCTGGCATCCCGCCACGAAGTGACATTGTAACCGACCATGCCCTGACTGGCCGAGAATAGCTTCAGGGCCGACAGCCGGTCTGCCAGCAGCATCCGGATCATTGCCGCAGGCCGCATCCGGCCACCCTTGGTGGCGTCATAGCCGCCATAGAGCACCGCGGTGCCGCCTTCGCGGAGGGCAGCGATCGACGCCGTCTTGAGATGCGGCCCGCCGACATGGTCGAAGGCTGCGACCACGCCGCCATCCGACAGGGCCCGCGCCCGTTCAGCCACCGGCTCGCGCCGGTAGTCGACATAGATACCGCCCTTGGCCTCGACCACTGTCTGCTTGCCCGCAGAGGCCGTGCCGATCGCCCTCACCCCCGTCAAACGGGCCAGATCCAGCAGAAGTCCGCCGACGCCGCCGGCCGCGCCGTGCACCAGTACCCACTCTCCCGCCTGGGCCGAAGCGACACGATGGAACATCTGCCATGCTGTAAGGCCGTTGAGCACGCCGGCCACCAGCAGCTCGGCGGCGACGCCCTCCGGCGCGGCGACCACGTGTCGGGCCTCGACATTGCGGCGGTCGGCATAGGAGCCGGTCACGGTCAGGGCGGCGACACGCTGTCCGACGGCCAGGCCTTCAACGCCGGCCCCGAGGGCCTCGATCCGGCCGACCAGGTCATAACCCGGCGTCACCGGTGCCTTGACCCCGGGATAGAGGCCCGTGCGCATGACAATGTCGGCAAAGGCCACGCCGGCCGCCTCGATCACCACCTGGACCTCGCCCGGTCCGGGGGGAGGCAGGGCCACCGTGCGCCCCTGCAGAACCTCGACGCCACCGGTGCGCGCCATGTGCATCTCGAAGGCCGAACGCGTCATGATGAAGTCTCCCTGACTTCAAATTAACACCGTTCAGATGGCGAGCAAGGTCTCTTGGCTGGCGTCCAGCCAGGGGCGAGGCTAAGCAGGAGGGCATGATCCCTGTCCTCTCCATTGTGGTGGCTCGCGCTGCCAACGGCGTCATCGGTCGCGACGGCGATCTGCCCTGGCGGCTGAAATCGGACCTGGCCCTGTTCAAGGCCAATACCCTAGGCAAGCCGATCATCATGGGTCGCAAGACCTGGGACAGCCTGCCCCGCAAGCCCCTGCCCGGCCGCATGAATGTGGTGCTGTCCCGCGACGGCAGCTTTGAGCCCCAGCAGGCCGTGGTCTGCGAAAGTTTCCTGGAAGCCGTACAGATGGCCCGTGAACAGGCCCAGGAGGACGGTGTCGACGAGGTCTGCGTGATCGGCGGCAGGGCCCTGTTCGACATGGCTTTGCCCAAGGCCAAGAGACTCTATCTCACCGAGGTGGCCGCGGAGGTCGAAGGTGACGTGATCTTCCCCGATATCGACGAAGCCGCCTGGTCAGAAGTGCGTCGCGTGGACTACCCCGCTGGCGAAGGCGACGACCATGCCTTCACGTTCCGGGTGCTGGAGCGCCGCTAGGTTTGGGGCAGATCCCTCTGGCCAAAGAACTGCTATCGCCCCATTCAAACGCCCGTTTATAGTCTCCCCATACGCCCGTCAGAGGCGCTCAGGGAGAGACTGGATGGACATCGAACTCGTCGCCGAAGGCCTGCTGTTTCCGGAGGGCCCGATCGCCATGGCCGACGGCTCGGTGATCCTCACCGAGATCCAGGGCCAGAGGCTGAGCCGCATCACGCCCGACGGCAAGCGCGAGACGGTGGCGGAGACCAGCGGCGGTCCCAATGGCGCAGCCATCGGGCCGGACGGGGCGATCTATGTCACCAATAACGGGGCCAGCTTCCAGTTCATCGACATGGGTGGCCTCAATGTGCCCGGCCCCACGCCCATCAGCCATACAGGCGGCCTGATCCAGCGGATCGATCTGGCGACGGGGGCGATCACCACGCTCTACACAGAGTGCGATGGCAAGCCGCTGGTCGGTCCCAATGATCTGGTCTTCGACAAGCAGGGCGGCTTCTGGTTCACCGACCATGGCTGCTCAACGGCCGAAGGCCGCAAGTTCGGCGCTCTGTACTATGCCCTCATTGACGGCTCGAAGATCGTGCGGGCCCGCGATCACTTTGTCTCGCCCAATGGGGTGGGCCTCTCTCCCGACGAGAAAACCGTCTATATGGCCGATACGACCCTGGGACGGCTATGGTCATTCGACATCGCCGAACCCGGCGTCCTGGCCCCTCCGGCCGGCTTCGCGCCGGGCAATGTGGTCTGCAATCTGCCGGGCTATCAGCTCCTGGACAGCCTGGCGGTCGAGGCCGGCGGCAAGGTCTGTGTGGCGACCATCATCAATGGCGGGATCACCGCCTTCGATCCCGACGGCTCGACCGAGCACTTTGCGATCCCCGATGTGATCGTCACCAATATCTGCTTTGGCGGGGCTGACATGCGCGACGCCTGGATCACGGCCTCCGGGACCGGCAAGCTCTACAAGGCCCGCTGGCCCCGGCCGGGCCTGAAGCTGAACTTCAACGCCTAGAACCCACGTCCTCCCCCCGAGGGGGGAGGACCAAAGGCCTAGTAAAGAACGCCCAGGGCTTCACGTTCGAAGCTCTTCAGTTCGTCATTGCGACCTTCGCGGATCTTTACGACCCACTCGGGATCCTGCAGCAGGGCGCGACCCACACCGACCAGGTCGAACTCGCCGCGATCGAGGCGCTCCAGCAGGCCATCGATCGAGGCCGGCTGGCTGCCTTCGCCGCCGAAGGCCGCGATGAATTCGCCGGACAGGCCGACCGATCCGACCGTGATGGTCGGGGCCCCCGTCAGCTTCTTGGCCCAGCCGGCGAAGTTGAGGTCCGAGCCCTCGAATTCAGGCTCCCAGAACCGGCGCTGCGAGCAGTGGAAGATGTCGGCACCGGCATCGGCCAGAGGCTGCAACCAGGCTTCCAGCAGTTGCGGGGTTTCGGCGTTCTTGACCGCATAGTCCTGCTGCTTCCACTGCGACAGGCGGATGATCACCGGATAGTCGGGGCCTACGGCGACACGGACCGCCTTGAGGATCTCCGCCGCGAACTTGCTGCGCTCGGCGATGGTCGGACCGCCAAAGGCGTCCGAGCGGACATTGGTGCCGTCCCAGAAGAATTGATCAATCAGATAGCCATGGGCACCATGCAGCTCGATGGCGTCAAAGCCCAGCAGCTTGGCATTGCGGGCAGCGTCGGCGAAGGCGGCGATGGTATCGGCCACTTCCTCGTCGGTCATCGGCTCCGTGAACGGGTTGCCGCCCTTCTTGGACAGACCCGACGGGCTGTCGATCTTGCCCAGAACGTCCTTACCCTTGGCCGCACCCACATGCCAAAGCTGCGGGGCGATCAGGCCACCGGCCGCATGGACCTCGTCCACGACCTTCTTCCAGGCTGCCAGTTCCTTTTCGCCATGGAAGCGCGGGACATTGGCGTCATTCAGCGAGGCATCGCGGGCCACGCCCGTACCTTCGGTAACAATCAGGCCAACCTGGTTCTCGGCGCGGCGGCGATAATAGGCGGCCACGTCGTCGGTGGGCACTCCGCCCGGCGAGAACGACCGGGTCATGGGGGCCATGACCACCCGGTTGGGCATTTTCAGCGACTTGAATTCGAACGGCTTGAAAAGGGCGTCGAGGGCCATGGGGCGCTCCGAAGGAGGAAATGTACTGCAACCCAAACACTTGTTTGGTGCGTTCGCCACACAGAAAAACTGCAACGGCAGCTGTATCTGGTGTGACGGATGGCAAATGAACAGGGGGCAGCCGCGCGGTTCGCGGCGCCCCCTGCGTCCAGTCCAGCCGAGACGGCCTAGAGCCCCAGCACCATCTTGGCCATGATGTTGCGCTGGATCTCATTTGAGCCGGCATAGATCGAGGCCTTGCGGTAGCTGAAATAGCTCGGCGCGGCCGGCGCAGCATAGTCCGGCCCGGCCCGGCCTTCATTGGTCGGTGCCCAGGTGTCGCGCACGAAGGGCGCAGCATAGGTACCGACCGCTTCGAGCGTCAGTTCCGTGATCGCCTGCTGGGCCTCTGAACCCACGCATTTCAACATCGATGACACCGGTCCAACGGCCTTGCCGGCGCTACGCCCGGAAAAGATCCGCAGCTCGGCCGCGTTGAGGGCCTCGACCGAGATCTCGAGATTGGCGATCTTGGAGCGGAAGTCCGGATCGTCGATCAGACGGCCACCGTCATCGGCCACTTCCTGGGTGGCGATGCGCTTGACCTTCTTGAGCATGTTCATCAGGCCCGGCGCATAGGCATTGCCGCGCTCGAACTCCAGCAGGTACTTGGCATAGGTCCAGCCCTTGTTCTCCTCGCCGATGCGATTGGAAACGGGCACGCGCACATTGTCGAAGAAGACCTGATTAATCTCCTGTTCGCTCTCGGCGGGGCCGTCGAGGGTGACCAGGGGCTTGATCTGGATGCCGGGGGTATCCATCCGCAGCAGCAGGAACGAGATGCCGTTCTGTGGCTTGCCCTCGGTCGAGGTGCGCACCAGGCAGAACATCCAGTCGGCCCACTGGGCATGGGTGGTCCAGATCTTGGAGCCGTTCAGCACATAGTCGTCGCCGTCACGCTCGGCCTTCATCTGCAGGCTGGCCAGATCCGATCCTGAACCGGGTTCCGAATAGCCCTGGCACCACCAGATGTCGGACGACAGGATCGGCGGCAGGTGCTGCTTCTTCTGTTCCTCGGTGCCGAAAGCGAGGATCACCGGGGCGCACATCTTCAGACCCATCGGGGACGGGTTGGGCGTGCCCGCCAGGCTCAGTTCCATGTTGAAGATGTAGCGCTGGGAGGCCGTGAAGCCACAGCCACCCCACTCGACCGGCCAATCCGGCGCAGCCCAGCCGCGCTCGGCCAGCTTCTTCTGCCATTTCACCTGGCCGGCCTTGTCGAGATAGCCGTTCTTCGACTGGCTCATCTTGCGACGCAGATCGTCGTCATAGGCGCCGGCGATCCAGTCCCGGACTTCCTGCTGGAAGGCGAGGTCCTCTGGCGAAAAGGCGAGATCCATGGCGACTACTCCACCGCGTCCAGATATTCGATCTCGGGGCGACCGGCCATGAAGGGCCCCATCGCCACGCCACCGGCCTTGAAATAGTCGGTACCGCCATGCGCCTTCAGGTCGTCCATCGACGCATAGAGCTCCAGCACCTTGTAGACGCCGGCTTCGGTCTTGGACTTGGTCAGCTGGTACAGCAGGCACCCGGGCTCATTGGCCTTGACCTTGGCTGCCAGATCCAAAAACACGGCTTCGAATTCAGAGGTCTTTTCGACCTGGACCTTCAAGGTCGCCACTACACCGATCATGCTCGCCTCCCAACGCTTGTTTGAAAGCAGCATCTGCCACACCGACCCGCGCCGCAAGGGCGACGTTGGGGAAGGCCGGGATCAATTGTGTGGGTTAAGACCGCTCGTTCCAGCCATAGGCAACCCAGGAATGGCCGCCGACATTGCGCGCTTCGAGAAGGGACGGATCATCCGGGGTCTTGGCCCGTACCGTGCGGCGGGCCCGCAGGGCCAGGGCCACAAGGCCAAACAGGGCGCTGCCCATGAAACCGATGACAACCACGGTGGCCGCAAAGACGACCGCGAGGACGGACCCGATCACGACGGCCGCCGACGTCGCCAGGGCACCCGCCAGCCAGGCCAGGCTGCGCAGGGCTGAGCCACCGGTCATGGTTGTCGAACCAGTCATTGATTGTCCCTTCCGGGCCAGGGGCCGAAAACAGCATGTACAGCCATTAAGGTTGGTGCACGGACGCCGAACGTCAACTCAATACCCGCGTGATCCGTCCGAAAAGACAATTTCTGGCGTGACATTGCATCTTGACCCGCAGTTTGGGGACCACACCCTCACCCGGCCGCGGCCAGACCCAGTTCCCGGCGTTCACGCATCACGGTGCTGAAGGCTTCGTTGATCGCGGCCGACTTGGCTTCGGCCACCTCGATGAACTCACTGGGCAATCCCCGAGCCCGGGCGCGATCAGGATGGGCAAACGACAGAGCCGATTTCCAGGCCAGACGGACCGTGGCGTCGTCGGCATCGTGGGCGACATCCAGGATCATGTAGGGATCATCGGCCTTCGCCCCCAGATGCACGGCCCGCAACCTGCGGAAGCTCAGGGGCGAAAGCCCGAAAAGACCCGCAACCCGTTCCAGATAGTCCAGCTCTTCCTGGGTGACCACACCGTCGGCCTTGGCGATATAGAACAGGCCGTCCACCACATCCTCGAGGATCTGGGGACAGGTGCGATATCGCTTGGCGAGTCGCTTGGCATAGCTCTCGAAGCCATGAGTGGTCTGACGGGCCAGATCGTACAGCCGGTGGATGTTGCCCTCGGAGGCGGGATCAGGCTGGAACACTTCGCTGAAGGCAGCGAACTCGTGCCCGTCGGCGCGACCGTCTGCCTTGGCCAGCTTGGCCCCCAGGGCCGTTACGGCTGTCGAGAAGGCCGGATCCTCACCCGGCAGCCCGGCCGGACAATCCGGGCACTCCGCCAGGTCCAGCCGGCGCGCCGCAAGGGTAGCAATACTGCGCCAGAAGGTCATGGAAACGTTGAGAGCCTAACAGGATGGCGGTTTGAAGACCGGTTAGATACGCAAGGAACAGCGAGACAGATCTCGCCCACAGGGGCTGTACTACCATATTCTGCCGCCGCCCCTACCCTGCGGAAGCCTGAATGAACCCGAATTCATCCTGCAGCCTTTCGCCGCAGCGACCGTTATCGACCAGCTTCAGCTCTGGCTGAATGTCAGGATCGCCATGCTGTGGTCCCATTCCGCCCCGAAATGCTCTAGTCAAAGCACGACAGACCTCAAAAGGACTTCCGCCCGAATGGCGACCGCCCTCCTTCTCGCCCTGGCCATGATGGGTCAGGCCCCCGTCGCTTCCGCCTCCACGGCGCCGGCCGACGACTATGGCTATGTCGCCTGGTGCTATGGTGCACTCGGCGGCTATGTGGATCTTTATGATCAAGTGATGCCCGAGGTCACCCGCATCGAAAAAGCCTTTCCAGGTCCTGGCGGAATTGAGGCGGCCCTGAAGACCTATCCCGAGATGCGCACCCAGGCGCGCGCCGACATGAAACTCTTCACCGCTGCGATCACGGCTGCGGAAAAGGCCAGCCCTCGGCCGATCTCGGAATATGGCGGTGCGGCCGTCAAGAAGGGCCGGTCTGTATGGAGTGGCGCGGACTCGACCAGCAAGGCGCGACTGGCCCAGGTCTGGATGAGCTGGTCGCCACCCGGCGACTGTGAAACCCGCGCAAAGTCCCTCGAGAAGCGTTCGACCATCCTCGGCAAGGCCCTGATCTACAACGCTGCAAAGCCGGTTGAACCGGCCCCTTCGGCAGTCCAGCCTCCAGAACCGGCTCCCGTTGCGGCCGAGGCAGAAGCCACGCCCTTGCCCCCCGCCGAGGTGACCCCGGCACCCGTCAAGCCGGCGCCGACCAAGGCCGTCGCCGCAAAGACGACGGCCAAGCCACCGGTCAGCCGCCCCCGTACTGAGTTCGTGATCGACGCAAGCGACCCCAAGCCCTGCCCGGGCCGACTGGACCCAGCCCGGCGCGACGGCAAGGACGTGCTGGTCTGCAAACCCGACTAGGGCTTGACCGGCAAAGCGCCGCTCGCAGCCAGGGCCTTGAACCACGCATAGGAGGCCTTGGGCGTTCGAACTCCGGTGGCGCGGTCATGGGCGACCAGGCCGAACTTGGAGGTGTAGCCGAGGCTCCACTCGAAATTGTCGAGCAGGGTCCAGCAGAAGTAGCCGCCTATCGGCGAACCGGCTTCGCGGGCCGCCAGCACAGCTTCAAGATGGCGGCGCAGATAATTGATCCGGAACGTGTCCTGGATCACCGCCGGGCCCTTGCTGAACGGATCCGAGCAGCCGTTCTCGGTGATCATCACCGGTGGATTGCCGTACTCTCGCCGCACCAGTTCAAGAACCTGGAACAGCCCGGAAGGGTCGATGTGGCGCCCAAAGGCATCCAGCTCAACGCCCTTGGGCGGTGCCGCCGGGGCGATCTTGCTGGGTGAAGACAGGTCAAGCCGGACATAGGCCGGGGCGTAGTAATTGACGCCCAGGAAGTCGACCTTCTGACGGATGGCCGCCATGTCGCCATCCTTGACCGTGCCGGCTTGCAGCATGTCCAGCAGGGGCTTGGGATAGGTGCCCTTGAACAGCGGATCGAGCCAGGCCCGGTTCCACAGGGCGTCCAGACCGTCCGAGGCCAATCGGTTCCAGAAGGCCAGCTCTCCACCCGCCGGCCTGCAGGGTTGCAGGGCCATGGTGGTGCCAACCGACAGGTCGTTGTGGCTTGCGCGCAGGGCCTGGATGGCCAGGCCCTGGGCCAGATTCATGTGGTGGACCGTCGGGCCGAGCAGAGCGCTGTCCTTCAAGCCGGGCGCATGCTCGCCCAGCAGATGGCCAAAGACGGCGTGAACTGCCGCTTCATTGAGCGCGATATAGCGTTTCAGCCGGTCGCCCAGACGGTCGACCACGGCGTTGGCATAGTCGGCAAACCGCAGGGCCGTATCGCGGTTCTTCCAGCCACCCTGGTCCTGCAGGGCCTGGGGCAGGTCCCAGTGGAAAAGCGTGGCATAGGGCGTGACACCCTTGGCCAGCATGGCATCGACCATTCTGGAATAGTGATCGAGGCCGGCAGGATTGATCGCGCCACCGCCGGACGGCAGCACCCGCGACCAGGAAATCGAAAACCGGTAGGCCCCGAGGCCTGCACCGGCGATCAGGTCAATGTCGTCGGCATAGCGGCGATAACTGTCGGTGGCCACGGTGGCGTCGGAGCCATCCACCACGACGCCGGGCTTCTTTTCGAAAACGTCCCAGACACTGGGTCCGCGACCGTCGGCCGTTTGGCCGCCTTCCGTCTGAAAGGCAGCGGAGGCCACACCCCAGACGAAGTCCTTCGGGAACTGGCGTGACCGGGGATGAAGCTCGGTATCCGGACTGGCCTGACAGCCTGAAAGCCCCAGACCCGCTCCACCCAATGCCAGGGCCCCGAGGCCTCGCCGGCTGATGCCCTGATGATCCACGCTGGTTCCCTCCCGAGGTCGGAGGTCAAACGCCTCCGTTCAGGACGAGGATGCCGTGGAAGGAGCGCCGTTGGCCAGCCTTACCTTGGGACAGCTCAGCGACGCTGGCGGGAAGCGACCTTGCTGGGCCCTGCAGCAGCCAGCCGGGCTTCGCGTGCGGCGGCAATGGCCTCCGCCGGCATCGGGCGGCCCAGCAGGAAGCCCTGGAACTCGATGCAGCCCAGCTTCACCAGGGTGTCGAACTGCGCCTGGGTTTCCACCCCTTCAGCCGTGGTCTTCAGGCCCAGTGACTTGGCCAGGCTGATAATGGCACCGGCCACCGACCCGGCCTCGCTTTCAGCCGACAGATTGGAGACGAAGGAGCGGTCGATCTTGAGCTTGTCGATCGGATGGCGACGCAGATAGGCCAAGCTCGCATAGCCGGTGCCGAAATCATCCAGGGCCAGGCGGAAGCCCAGGCGCTTGATGCGCCGCAAGGCCTCGTGGACACCGTCACTGTCTTTCAGCAGGGCGGTCTCGGTGATTTCCAGCAGGAAGCCCGAAGCCTGGGCTCCGGTTTCGGCCAGGATCTCTTCGATCTCGTCGACAAAGCCTGGTGTCGAAAGCTGCAGGGCAGAGACGTTGACCGAAACCTCAAGCCCAGACCAGCGCAGGCTGTCGTAGCAGGCGCGACGGAAGACCGATCGCCCGATTGCGGCGATCAGACCTGTCGACTCGGCCAACGGAATAAAGAGCGCGGGCGAGATGTCGCCCCGCTCGGCATCGCTCCACCGCGCCAGGGCCTCAACGCCGAGAATGACACCGCGTGCATCGGTCAGGGGCTGATAGGCGACGGTCAGACGATCCTGCTCAATGGCGGTGCGCAGATCGCGTTCCAGGCCTTTGCGAAGGCGCAGTGCCGCGTCCATTTCAGGCTCGAAGAAGCAGTAGCGGCCCCGGCCGGCCTCCTTGGCACGATAGAGCGCCACGTCTGCCTGGCGCAGCATCTCGGCCTGGCCCTGATCGGCATCGGACACCACCGCAACGCCCACAGAACAGGACAGTTCAGCCCGGCCGATGCCGAGATCCAGCTCCCCAGACAGGCCCTCCACCACACGCTGGGCCAGGGTGGCGCAACCCGTCGGCGTGGTATCGGGCTGGATGATCGCAAATTCGTCGCCGCCCAGACGGCAGATGGTGTCGGTCTCACGGCAGATGGCTTTCAGGCGGCGGGCGACCTCCCGGATCACCTGGTCGCCGGCATCATGGCCATAGCTGTCATTGACCTCCTTGAAGCGGTCGAGGTCGAGGCACAACACGCCCAGATAGCCGGGCTTGCGTCGCAACAGGGCATGGGCATGGACCAGCCGGTCCGTGAACAGGGTGCGATTGGCCAGTCCCGTCAGGGGATCATGCAGGGCCAGATGCTTGGCCTCGGCCTCGCTCAGCAAGAGCTTCTTGGCGGCGCGACGGGTGACGCGGAACAGCATCATGGCCCCAATCCCGGCGGCCAGGGCGGCCAGTCCGAGGATGGGAGTCGCCTGCTGCAAAAGCTCGGCACCCGGCCGGCGCGGATCCCAGCGAAGCACAATGCCACGGCCATCAGGGGCCAGGCCCAGCAGAGTCTGGGCGTTCTCGCCCTTGATCTCCGATGCCGGAACAATCTCGATCCGGGTATTCTTCAGCAGAAAGCGCTCGGAAAAGGCCCGCACGACACTGTTGGCAACGGGCATACCCGAGACGACCAGCGGCGCCCGAGCCCCTCGGGTCTTGCCCTTCAGGTCCGGACGGACCAGCGAGACGGTGATCATCACCGGCTCGTTGCCGATCAGCTCAACCCGGCTGACGTGGACGGCGCGCATCTTGGCGACCTTGGCCGGGTCGGTTTCAATGGCGCGGATCTGGTCGACCAGGGTCTTCGTCTGCGCAGCGTAGGCGTCGAACGCCCGGGGTGAGACGTCTGTGCCGTTGATGTGGCCGTAGATCGGCCGGTTGTCAGCATCGAGGACGAAGACGACGCTATAGCCGAGCGCCCCGCCGATCGAGCTGCCGATGTTCTGGTTGGCCCAGGCCAGATCAAACTGGTTGTCCAGCTTGTGGATTGCCTCGTCCCAGATGACATAGGGATTCAGGCTGGTCTGAACTTCCTTGGCACGCTGGCGCAGGCCGTTGCCGACCAGCCCCTGCTCATACTGGCGTTCACGCAGGTCCGCCTGGCGCGTGGCGGTGAACAACAGGCCGGCCGCAACCAGGCCCATGGCCACCGCCATGCCTACGATCAGGCCGAAGATCTTCAGCTCGATGTTGTTGCGGTTCATCAGAGAGTCCCGACTGACGGCCGCATCACGCCATGGGATCTGTTGACGAAGTCCTTACCAAGACGGCTTTTGCGAAGTTTTGTCGCAGGTCATCAACCTGCAGCACCATTGTGCACCGGTCGTCTGCCGTTCCAGCGCACGTCAAGATCGGCCTAAGCCGCCTCGCCCTTCGTCCTCGCCGCCGGCTCATAGTTGAGGATCGGGGCCAGCCATTTCTCGGCCTTGGCCAGGTCCCAGCCCTTGCGGCGGGCATAGTCCTCGACCTGGTCCAGATCCACCTTGCCGACACCGAAATAGTGCGACTTCGGGTGGCTGAAATAGAGCCCTGACACGGCCGCACCGGGGCTCATGGCGTAGCTTTCGGTGAGCACCATGCCGGTCGCCGCCTCGGCGTCGAGCAGCGCAAAGAGCGTGCCCTTTTCGGTATGATCGGGCTGGGCCGGATAGCCGGGCGCCGGGCGGATGCCCTGGTACTTCTCGGCGATCATCACCTCGGCATCAACGGATTCATCCGGCGCATAGCCCCACAGCTCGACGCGAGCCTTGTAATGCAGCCACTCGGCGAAGGCTTCGGCTAGGCGGTCGGCCAGGGCCGAGGCCATGATGGCGCTGTAGTCGTCGCCCGCGTCCTTGAAGCGCTTGACGATCTCGTCCTCGCCATGGCCGGCGGTGACGGCGAAGGCCCCGACATAGTCGGCCCCCTGCCCGATCGGCGCGACGAAGTCGGCTAGGGCGGCATTGGTCTTGCCGGCTCCCTTGTCCATCTGCTGACGCAGGGTGTGCAGGCACGACAGCTCGGCCGTACGGGTTTCATCCGTATAGAGAATGATGTCGTCGCCCTGGGTCTGGGCCGGCCAGAAGCCGATCACGCCCTTGGCCCCGAACCATTTCTCGGCGACCACCTTGTCGAGCATCTCGCGGGCCTCGCGATAGAGCTCGGTGGCGGCCTCGCCGACCACATCGTCCTCGAGGATCTGCGGGAAGCGGCCGATCAGCTCCCAGCTGGCGAAGAACGGCGACCAGTCGATGAAGGGGACCAGTTCGGCCAGGCTCGGCTCGAAGGTGCGCGTGCCGATGAAGGCTGGCTTGGGCGGGACGTAGCCGTCCCAGTCGATGGCGAACTTCTTCTGGCGGGCTTCGGCGAGGCTGGTCCGTGCCTTGGCGGTCTGGCCCCGGGCATACTGCTCGCGGATGCGGACATATTCGGCCCGCGTCTCGGCCTGCAGACGGTCGCGCTCGGTCGGAGACAGCAGGCCAGAGACCACGCCCACGGCCCGACTGGCGTCCAGCACATAGGTGGTCGAGCCCTTGTCATAGGCCGGCTCGATCTTGACCGCCGTATGGGTGCGGCTGGTGGTGGCCCCGCCGATCAGCAGCGGGATGTCAAAGCCCTGACGCTCCATCTCGGCCGCCACGAACACCATTTCGTCGAGCGACGGGGTGATCAGGCCTGACAGGCCGATCATGTCGACCTTGTGCTTGCGGGCCTCGTCGAGGATGCGGTCGGCCGGGACCATGACGCCCAGGTCGATGACCTCGTAATTGTTACACTGCAGGACCACGCCGACGATGTTCTTGCCGATGTCGTGAACGTCGCCCTTGACCGTGGCCATCAGGATGCGGCCGGCCTGCTCGCGCGGCTTGCCGGCCTTCTCGGCCTCCATGAAGGGTTCGAGCCAGGCCACGGCCTGCTTCATGACACGGGCCGACTTGACCACCTGGGGCAGGAACATCTTGCCAGAGCCGAACAGGTCGCCGACCACGTTCATGCCGTCCATCAGATGGCCTTCGATGACGTGCAGCGGCCGCTCGACCGACAGGCGTGCCTCTTCGGTGTCTTCGTTGATGAACTCGGTGATGCCGTTGACGAGGGCGTGGGTGATGCGCTCGTTTACCGTGCCCTTGCGCCATTCCAGATTGGCCGTCTGAACCTGGCTCTTGTCGCCCTTGTAGCGAGGGGCCAGATCGACGAGGCGCTCGGTGTTGGAGACATTGGTGCGCTGCGGACGGTTGAGGATCACGTCCTCAACGGCCTCGCGCAGTTCGGGATCCAGGGTGTCATAGACCGGCAGGTCGCCAGCATTGACGATGCCCATGTCCATGCCTGCCGCGATGGCGTGGTAGAGGAACACCGAGTGGATGGCCCGGCGGACCGGCTCGTTGCCGCGGAAGCTGAACGAAACGTTCGAGACCCCGCCGCTGATCCTCGCCCAAGGGCAGCGCGCCTTGATCTCGCGCGTGGCCTCGATGAAGTCGACCGCGTAGTTGTCGTGCTCCTCGATCCCGGTCGCCACGGCGAAGATATTGGGATCGAAGATGATGTCTTCCGGCGGGAAGCCAACCTGATCGACCAGGATGCGATAGGCCCGGTCGCAGATCTCGATCTTGCGGGCGGCGGTATCGGCCTGGCCCACCTCGTCGAAAGCCATGACCACCACGGCCGCGCCATAGCGAAGGCAAAGCCTGGCCTGCTCGATGAACTTGGCCTCGCCTTCCTTCATCGAAATCGAATTGACGATGGCCTTGCCTTGGACGCACTTCAGCCCGGCCTCGATCACCTCCCACTTGGAGCTGTCGATCATCAGGGGTACGCGGGCAATGTCGGGCTCGGCCGCCATCAGGTTCAGGAAGGTGACCATGGCCAGCCTGGAGTCGAGCAAGCCCTCGTCCATGTTGACGTCGATGACCTGGGCCCCGGCCTCGACCTGCTGGCGCGCCACCGACAGCGCCTCGCCGTAATTGCCCTCGACGACCAGCTTCTTGAACCTGGCCGAGCCGGTGACGTTGGTGCGCTCACCGATATTGACGAAGACGGAACGGGGGCTTGAGGCGGTCATGGCGGCTTCTTGCATTTTCCAACCCAGGGCCGGAGCAGACTTCAGGGACGGACGGGTACGGCAGCAATGGTTTCGATCTCGACCAGAAAGCCGGGCTTGGTCAGTCCGGCCACCTGAACGGTGGTGCGTGACGGTCGGTTTGGCTGCTCGGTCGTGCCAAACAGGGTCCGATAGGCGCGCATCATGCCGTCGAAATCGATCTTTCCGCCCAGATTCGGATCGGCGACCAGACTGACTTTCATGGACACCACGTCGGTCAGATCTGCACCCTCGGCACGGAGTGCATCCCGAATACGGCCCAGGGCCGACAGGGTCTGCTGCTCGGTATTGCCATAGGCTGCCAGGCTGCCTTCCGGTGCCGACGCATCCCGTACGGCAGAGGCCATGCCCTGAAGATAGATCGTGCGATAGCCTGGGGGCACCACCACGGCTGTAGCGATGGCGGAATCCGGCGCGCGATAGGTCCGGGTCACCGGTTCTGCCGCGACGGCCGGCAGTGACAGGGCGAGCGCCGCGATCAGGATGGCGGAAGCAGCTTTGGTCATTAGCGTGCTTCCCCCAGAAGAGTTTGCAGTCCCGCAATCTGGGTCAGCCAGGCGTCGTGGTCCTCGCCCTCCTGCCAGGTCTCATCGAGTTCGGAAGCCGGAGCCACCACCCGCGCCAGGGCCCGACGGGCCAGATTGGCAGCACCTTCAGGGGGCCGGCCCAGCCTGGCCTTCAGATCAGCATGGTTGTCCGGGAGCACCGAGCCCGCGCTGACACAGGAGGCAACGACCGCCGCGGCGGCCACAGCCAGTTCGGCCTCGGCTTCCTCAAGATAGCCACTGACCCCAGCCGCATGTTCCAGCAGGGTCATGACCACACGCCACTCCGGCGCTTCAGTCAGGTCGTCAATGAAGTCGGCGGCCTCTTCATTGTCGAACGGTCCGGGAGCCCAGGCGGTCATGCGCGAGCGGCCTTTCGGGCAACGGCCAGGGCGATCTGGCCCCGAAGGAAGTCCTCAAACCCGATACCCTGGGCCTTCAGGGACTTGGGGTAGAGGGACGAGGCGGTCATGCCCGGCAGGGTATTGGTCTCGAGATAGATCGGGCCGTTTGCCGTGACGATGAAGTCTGTCCGCGAATAGCCGCTGCAGCCCAGGGCCTGGTGCGCCTTCAGCGCCTGGTCCTGCAGCAGGGCATTGACCTCCGGAGCGAAGGTGGCCGGGCAGATCTCTTCGGTGTCCTTGGCGAGGTACTTGCTCGCATAGTCGAACTTGCCTTCGGCGGGGCGGATCTCGACCGGCGGCAAGGCGATGACCTGTCCGTCCCGTTCGAGTACGCCACAGGTCGATTCCAGGCCTGAAACGAACGGCTCGACCAGATAGGCCTCGCGCGCAGCAGCCTCTGCCAGGGCTTTCAGATCGTCCGGCGTGTCGACAAAGATAAGGCCGTAACTCGAGCCGTCGGCGGCCGGCTTGCCGATCAACCGGCCATATTGGGCGAGGGCTGCAGGGGCGTCCTCAAGGCTGATGGTCCCGGGCGCATTGACGCCGACCGCCGCCACGATGCCCTTGGCCACGACCTTGTCGAATGCCTTGCGGCTGGCTTCGGAGCCCGAACCGGTGAAGGCGACGCCGCGCACTTCGCAAAGGGCCGCCAGTTCGCCGTTCTCGGCCGCGCCGCCATGCAATGAAAGCAGCAGCACCCGTTCCTCGCGTTCGGCCATGTCGAGCGCCAACTCGATCCCGCCGATCGCTGGGCCTTCCGTCGGCAAGTCGATCTCGAACGGACGCTGATGACCCAGCAGCACATCGCGGCTGGCCGCATGGACCTGACCGTTCGGGGCCCAGAACCACAGCTCGGCCTCGGGCAGTGTCCGGGCCAGGGCCTGGGCGCTGGCGACCGCGACAAGGCGCTCGCGGTTCTCGCCGCCAAACAGGATGGTGGTGCGCATCGTCGTCGAATCTCAGGCCAGTTCGAAGGGTTCGAGGCCCGCCAGCCGCATGGCCTTCGGGCGTTCGGGGATCGCACGAGGGGTTACACCGGCGACCGCTTCGGCGACATGGCAAATATGGTCCGGCGTCGTGCCGCAACAGCCGCCGAGAATGTTGACCAGGCCGTCGGACGCCCATTGGTGCAGGGCATGGCCGGTCTGGTGCGGGTCCTCGTCATACTCACCCATGGCATTGGGCAGGCCGGCATTGGGATAGGCCGCCACCAGGGTATCGGCGATACGGGCCATCTCGGCGATGTGCGGCCGCATCAGGTCGGCCCCGAGGGCGCAGTTGAAGCCCACGGCGAACGGCTTGCAGTGCTTGACCGAGTTCCAGAAAGCCTCGGCCGTCTGACCCGACAGGGTCCGGCCGGAACGGTCGGTGATGGTGCCGCTGATCCAGATCGGCAGCTCTTCATGGCCCTCGTCGCGCAGATCCAGGATCGCCTTGATCGCAGCCTTGCAGTTCAGGGTGTCGGTGATGGTCTCGATCAGGAACAGATCGACCCCGCCCTCGTACAGAGCCGAGACCTGCTGGCGATAGGCGTCATAGACCTGGTCGAAGGTCACCTTGCGGGCCCCGGGATCGTTCACATCCGACGACATCGACAGCATCACGTTCAGCGGCCCGATCGAGCCGGCGATGAACTTGGGGCGGTCGGGGGTCCTGGCGTTCCAACGGTCGGCCACCGAGCGGCCGATCTTCGCCCCTTCAAGATTGATGTCCCAGACATCCTGCTCGGACAGGCGATAGTCGGCCTGGGCGATCGTCGTGCCCGAGAAGGTGTTGGTCTCGGAGATGTCGGCCCCGGCCGAGAAGTAGGCATCATGCAGTTCGGCCACGAGGTCCGGCCGCGTCAGGCAGAGGACATCATTATTGCCCTTCATCTGCCCGTTATAGTCGGCGAAGCGCTTGGCGCGGTAGTCGGCCTCGGACAGCTTCTTCTTCTGGAACATCACGCCCCAGGAGCCGTCGAGGATAAGCACCCGCGCCTTGGCCGCGGCCTTGAGGGCGGCGATCCGGCCCGCTCGCGTCGTGAGGTCGGTCATTTGGCCGCTCCCTGCTGGCGTGCCAGCTCCTTGTTGAAGGCCGTTTCCGAGGCGGCGACAAAGCGGCCCAGTTCCGTCGGATCGATGAAGGCGTTGTTGTCGCCGCGCAGCACCTTCTGGCGCTTGGCCGCCAGATCGGCCTGCTCGGGATGGACGGGCAGGAAGACGTCGGCCGGCAGGACCTTCAGCTTGGCGAAGGTCGCGCGATAGTCCGAAACGATCCGGGGATGGGTCTTGTTGCCGACCAGGGCGTTACCGGCCACGGAGACCGAATTGAACAGCACCACATTCAGCGGTCGACCGCGCTCGACCACCGGCAGGGTCCAGGCGACCCCGCCGATCGTGTGACCAGGCGTCAGGCGCGCCGTCAGGATGGTTTCGCCCAGCTTGATCTTCTGGCCCTCACTGACCGTCCGATCGACCTTGACGGCCGGGAACGGCGTCAAACCGTTCTCGTTGTCGCCAAAGTGACGCCCCTTCTCCAGGGCCGGCTTGTCGAGCGTACCGGCATAGAGCTTGGCCCCGGTGTCAGCCTTCATCTGGGCAAGGCCGCCCGCATGGTCGTAGTGCGCATGGCTGTTGATCAGGATCTTCACGTCCGCCAGCTTGAAGCCCAGGGCGGTGATGTTGCGCTGGACCAGTCTGGCCCCTTCAGCCGACATGCCGGCGTCCAGCAGGATATGGCCTTCCGACGACGTGATAAGGTAGGAGGAGAGCCCCTCAGACCCCACATAGTAGATGTTCCCGACGACGCGGTAAGGCTTGGCCGGGGTGGACCAGGCGGCCGGCGGCCAGTCGTCAGCCCGCGCGACATTGCCGCCCGCGAGCGTCAGGACGCCGCAAAGCAGGGCCATCAGAATCTTCATGCCGCAACCTCTGAACCGGCGGTTTCGCGCTCGCGCACACCCAGCACCCGGCAGATCGCATAGACCAGGTCAGCGCGATTGAGGGTGTAGAAATGGAAATCCTCGAACCCCTGTTCCTGCAGCTTGGCGCACATCTCGGCTGCCACGGAACAGGCGATCAGCCGGCGGGTGTCGGCGTCATTGTCCAGCCCTTCAAACAGATTGGCCAGCCAGGTGGGCACCGCCGTCTGGCAGGCTACGGACATCTTCTTCAGGCCATTGAAATTGGTCACCGGCATGATCCCCGGCAGGATCGGGATGGTGATACCGGCAGCCCGGACCTGATCGACGAAGCGCAGGAAGGCGTCGATGTCGAAGAAGAACTGGCTGATGGCCAGGGTCGCACCGGCATCGACCTTGGCCTTCAAGACCTCGATATCGTGCTGGATCGACGGGCTCTCAGGATGCTTCTCGGGATAGACCCCGACCAGCACCTCGAAGGGTGCAATGCCGCGAACCGCCTGGGTCAACTCCGTGGCATTGGCGTAGCCGTCGGCACGCGGCACATAGACCCCGCCGATGCCGCCTTCGGTCGGCGGCGGATCGCCCCGCAGCGAGACGATATGGCGAACGCCCGTCTGCCAGTATTCCCGGATCACCTCGTCGACCTCATCGCGGCTGGCCCCGACGCAGGTCAGGTGAGCGGCGGGCTTGAGGTGGGTTTCGTCGAGGATGCGCTTGACCGTGCGATGGGTCCGCTCCCGCGTGGAGCCTCCTGCTCCGTAGGTCACCGACACGAAGGCCGGGTCCAGCGGGGCCAGGCGGGTGATCGCCTGCCAGAGGCTCTCTTCCATCGCCGGGGTCTTGGGCGGAAAGAACTCGAACGACACGCGCGGACGGCCGCCGGCCTGGCTCTGGCCACGCTCGCCGGCCCGGGCAACCGGACCGATGACGCGACGGGCGGGAGGAAGGGTCATGCAGCGCTCCTTTGCGCAGAAGCGGCGGTCGAACGACGGGCCGTCCAGATCTTGACGGTCAGGCCCTCCGCCGTGGCCGGCGGCAAGGCGATATTGCTTTCGAGGCTCAGGCCCGCAGCCTCCAGCCAGGGGATCATCTCGGCGTCCTCAAAGCCCAGGCGGCGATGCTGGTGCGCCTCGCGCAGGAATTCATGATCGTGGGGCGCAAAGTCGGCGATCAGCAGCAGGCCGCCATGGGCCACCAGCCGAGCGGCCTCCGCCACGGCGGCGGCCGGGTCGCCCAGATAGTGCAGCACCTGATGGACGGTGACGAGATCGGCACAACCACCCGGCAGGCCGGTAGCGAAGATGTCGCCGTGGCGCAGTTCGCATTGCGCCAAGCCGGCCTTGGCCACCTCGTCGCGCGCGATGTTCAGCATCTGCTGCGAAAGATCGAGGCCAAGGGCCGCCCCGGCCCGCTGGCCCAGCAGGGTCAGCATCCGGCCAGCGCCGGCCCCCAGGTCGACCAGTTCATCGAATGGCCCCTCCCCGGTCGCCCGCAGGATGGCCGCCTCGACCTCGGCCTCGTCGACATAGAGCGAGCGGATCTCGTTCCAGCGGGCCGCATTGCGCGCGAAATAGGCCTGGGCCCCGGTCGAACGCTCGGCGCGCACCTGGGCCAGCTTTTCGGCGTCGGCATGGACAGCCGGATCGGCGGCATCGATCAGGTCCAGGGCCTGGCCAATCAGGGCCCGGCCGGGGGACTTGCCAGCCAGGCGATAGAACACCCAGGCCCCATCGGGAAAGCGCTCAACCAGCCCGGCCTCGGCCAGCAGCTTGAGATGGCGGGAGACACGGGGCTGGCTCTGGTCCAGAATCTGGCATAGCTCGAGAACCGAAAGCTCTTCGCTGGCCAGCAGGGCGAGCAGACGCAGGCGGGTCGATTCCCCCGCCGCCCGCAACACCTCGACAACCTGCTCAGCCGATAGCTTCATGGGGACATAAAGATATCTTTATGTCCGATTTGGCAAGCTGATTTTATGCCTCAGGAGTGGCGCTGGCGGGCTCCCAGAGCTCGATCTTGACCCCGGCCGGGTCCAGAATCCAGGCAAAACGCCCCATCTCCTCGTCCTGCCGACCGGTGGGCTCCACCCCCGCGGCCGCCGCCCTGGCCAGCAAGCCGTCCAGGTCATCGACGATAAGGTTGATCATGAAGCCCGCCTGCGACGGTTCAAAATACTGGGTGTCAGCCGCGAACGGCGACCAGTTGGTTGCGCCGACCTTCGGATGATCGAATACCACCCCGCCCCAGTCATGGACCTCGAAGCCCAGCACCCGCGCATACCAGTCGCGCACCGCGACCGGATCGGCCGCCTTGAAGAATATCCCGCCCAGACCCAGCACCTTGGCCATGATCAATCCCCCGTCGCCAGATCATCGGCCCAAGCCTGCGACCAAGTCATCAGCGGCGCAAGCGCCTCGATCAGGGCCGCTCCGCGCGGCGTCAGACGATAGCCGGCCTCGGCCGATACAATGTCGGCGGCCCGAAGTTCGGCCAGACGGGCATTCAATGTGCCCGGCGGCAGTTCCG